>NZ_JAPJEE010000001.1:44794-47128 GCF_030731885.1 Shewanella sp. ULN5 | reverse complement strand
TGGTGGTCGCTACTGGGCTCGAACCAGTGACCCCCTCCTTGTAAGGGAGGTGCTCTCCCAGCTGAGCTAAGCGACCTGAGAATATAATCAACAACAATTAATAATTTCTTCAATGAAATTATGGTGGTCGCTACTGGGCTCGAACCAGTGACCCCCTCCTTGTAAGGGAGGTGCTCTCCCAGCTGAGCTAAGCGACCTCATGCTGTGTGGGTCGGTATTATAGGGAGCAAGGAAAAGCTGTCAACGATTTTTCGCTAAAAATATTACGATAGTGCTATTTTTGTGCCGTTTGGCGTTTTGTTAAACAGACTGGTTTTTATTTTTAACGAAAAACGCAGCATGATTCGACAATCGCCCATTTCAACCTAGCGCGTTGGCTGTTAGAATATCGGCCACATTTTTATCCTCGTCTGTTTGTGGTTTAGGCCAGCATGCTTATACAGACTTCTTTATATAGGTTAGTGTCCGATTATGACGACTAAGACTCGCTTTGCTCCAAGCCCTACAGGTTTTTTACACGTTGGTGGTGCACGTACAGCACTTTATTCATGGTTACATGCAAAAGCAAACAACGGTGAATTTGTTTTACGTATTGAAGACACTGATATTGAACGTTCAACGCAAGAAGCCTGTGATGCTATTTTAGATGGCATGAACTGGTTAGGCTTAACCTGGAACGAAGGTCCTTATTATCAAACTAAGCGTTTTGATCGTTATAACGAGATCATTGCGCAAATGTTAGAGAAAGGCACTGCATATAAATGTTATTGCTCGCGTGAACGTATAGAGTCTTTACGTGAAGAACAAGCTGCCAACGGTGAACAACAAAAATATGATGGATGTTGTCGTGATTTAGCACCACGTGACACTGATGAGCCATTTGTTGTGCGTTTTAAAAACCCAACAGAAGGTAGCGTTATTTTTGATGACCATGTACGTGGTCGAATTGAAATTGCTAACAGTATGCTTGATGATTTAATCATTAAACGTACCGATGGTGTACCTACCTATAACTTCTGTGTTGTGGTTGACGATTGGGATATGGGGATCACGTGCGTTGTACGTGGTGAAGACCATATTAACAACACACCTCGTCAAATTAACATTTTGCAAGCATTAGGCGCGCCAATTCCTGAGTATGCACATGTTTCGATGATTTTAGGTGACGACGGTGCTAAATTATCAAAACGTCATGGGGCCGTGGGTGTCATGCAATACCGTGACGATGGCTATTTACCTGAAGCCCTATTGAACTACCTTGTGCGTTTAGGTTGGTCTCATGGTGATCAAGAAGTGTTTTCAATGGATGAAATGATCAGCCTATTTAAATTGGATGATATTAATAAAGCCGCTTCTGCTTTTAATACCGACAAGTTGAATTGGTTAAATCAGCACTATATTAAATCATTAGCGCCAGAATATGTTGCCTCTCATTTAGCATGGCATATGGATGACCAGAAAATTGATACCAGTAATGGGCCTGCACTAACAGAAGTCGTGACTGCACTTTCTGAACGTGCAAAAACACTAAAAGAGCTGGCGGCTTCTAGTCGTTACTTCTTTGAAGATTTTGCTGAGTTTGATGAAGGGCAGGCGAAAAAACACCTTCGTGGTGTTGCCTTAGAACCATTAACGTTAGTAAAAGCAAAGTTGGAAGCTTTATCTGATTGGACTGTAGAATCATTACATGCAGTTATTGAAGCGACAGCCGCTGAACTAGATGTTGGTATGGGTAAGGTTGGTATGCCGTTACGTGTTGCGGTAACGGGTGCCGGGCAATCTCCTGCTTTAGATTTAACCTTGTTTTTGATTGGCAAAGACAGATCTGTTGAAAGAATATCCAAAGCGATTGATTTTGTAGCAGATAGAATAAATTCCTAAAAAACGAGTTGACACATTAAGGTATGCTGCATAGAATGCGCCTCGCAGTTGAGACACAGCTCAGTAATTTCTGGCAGCGTATCTGAATTGTTATTTAAGTAAGACGGGGTTATAGCTCAGCTGGGAGAGCGCTTCGCTGGCAGTGAAGAGGTCCACGGTTCGATCCCGTGTAGCTCCACCACTTACTTAATCACTTCTTGATGGAAGTTAGCATTGATGTTTAGTCTACAGGCATCGATGAGTATTCACTCGATACAGAGTATAAGGTATCAACAGTGTCCCATTCGTCTAGAAAGAGCGCTTAGGACACAGCCCACTTTGGTTTATAAAGAGTCGGCGGTAACAGGGGATAGAATCCTTGTTGTTATGTGGCAATTAGCATTGATGTTTAGCCTACAGGCATCGATGAGTATTCACTCGATACAGAGTATAAGGTATCAACAGTGTCCCATT
>NZ_JAPJEE010000001.1:7409-44694 GCF_030731885.1 Shewanella sp. ULN5 | reverse complement strand
TGTCCCATTCGTCTAGAGGCCTAGGACACCGCCCTTTCACGGCGGTAACAGGGGTTCGAATCCCCTATGGGATACCATATTTTAAAATTTTGGTGTCTATTGACTGAAATTTGGGGTTATAGCTCAGCTGGGAGAGCGCTTCGCTGGCAGTGAAGAGGTCCACGGTTCGATCCCGTGTAGCTCCACCAAGTTTTGTTGGAAACAACAAATAGCGTTAATGTTTAGCCTACAGACATTAATGAGTATTCACTCTATTTACTGAGTATAAGTAAATCTCGGCGTCCCATTCGTCTAGAGGCCTAGGACACCGCCCTTTCACGGCGGTAACAGGGGTTCGAATCCCCTATGGGATACCACACTAAACCACCGAAAGGTGGTTTTTTTATGGTTAAATTTTATACTTTCTATAGTTTAAAGCCATAAAAAAAGGCAATCAAATGATTGCCTATCGATCTACTTAGAGATCAAGGGGACCGCGCTAGAAGTCCCAGGGAGATGATGAACAAAGTGAAAATCACTGTTAATAGATTTGAGTGTTCATCTATCTAAAAGTTCAAAAATAATTGAAAATTATTTCAGGATAATAAAGTTTTTAATATTTTATTTTAAATACATTTAAAATTCATGTTGTTAGAAAATAATTTATTTCAACAGTGTTGCAATTTTATCTGCTAAGTCTTCTGGTTTAGTGGTAGGAGCGTATCGTTCCAGAACATTTCCTTGAGTATCAACTAAAAATTTTGTGAAATTCCATTTAATTGACTGACTACCTAACAACCCTTTAGCGGATTGCTTTAAGTAATTATAAAGTGGTGCGGCATTATCACCATTTACTTCAATCTTGCTAAATAGAGGAAAGGTGACACCAAAGTTTAGTTCGCAAAATTGGCTTATGTCTGCTTCTGATCCTTGTTCTTGACTACCAAACTGATTACAGGGAAACCCTAAAATCACTAGGCCTTTATCTTTATATTGCTGATAAAGTTGTTCTAATGCTTTATATTGCGGAGTGAAACCACATTTACTTGCTGTATTGACAATAAGTAATACTTTACCTCTAAAGTTTTCCATATTGACGTTATTTCCTTGAATATCTTTAACGTCAAATTGATAAATTTCTGCGCTCATTTTGTGCTCCTCATAAACTGGTAATATCAAATATAGTCGATACCAAGCAGTAAACCGTTAAAGGTAAACCTAAAACGTTTGTTGTGGTTTTCTAATGGTTTTTAAACACTATAAAGAGTTAATTAAAATCGGTCAATTAAGTTGCGTGCAACTTAATTTATGTATTTGCTTATCATGGTAAATATCAATATAGTCTGCGCATTATTCGCTTAATTAGATAAGGGGCGGGCTTATGGAAGAATTAAAGAACGAACTTATATCTGAAGCTGAACAAGACATTACATCACAATTACAAATAGAGGTGAGTCAAGTTGTTCAACAACTGACTGAAGCTGAGGGCGAAGAGCAAGCTGAAGTGTTCAGTGAAATTCTAAATGAAGCTGAAGCCGGCACAATTGCCATCCTACTCGAATCTTTACCGCTAGATGAACGTTATGAGCGTTGGCAGCAAGTTCAGCCAGAAGAGCGCGTCGATGTTTTAAACTTGATGCGTGCAGATCCTCGTTTAGGCATTTTGAAAAAGATGCCCGATGAAGAATTGGATTTGCTGTTCTCGCAACTGAGTCCTGAAGATCTGATTGATTGGAGTGACTCGTTACCTGATAGTATTACCGATCGCGCTTTAGCGCAGATGGGCGAGCGACAACGTAAACACTTCGAACTTTATGACCAATATGACGAGAATGAAATTGGTCGTTATGCCGATCACCAAATGTTGGTATTAAATCCTGACTCAACTGTTGCTCAAGGCCAACGTTTTTTTCGCCGAATTGATTTAGATTGTAATGATCACTTGTTTTTAGTGGATGCCAACGACAAATATGTTGGCACAGTGCGTCGGTATGATTTATTTAAAGCCGATGCAGACAGTTTACTTTCTGCGTTAATTTGGCCTGATAGCCGAGTGATTTCTGCTGACTCCTCATTGATTGAGTCAGCAGAAACCCTTGAGCACAGTCGTGAACTAGAGTTACCTGTAGTTGATGATGAGGGGACATTGATTGGCCGTATGACATTGCGTACAGCAACGGCATTAGTGCGTGAGCACTATGAATCGCAACTGATGGCTACAGCCGGTATGGACGAAGATGATGACTTGTTCGCGCCAATTATTGTGGGTGCTCGAAGAAGAGCCGTTTGGTTAGGTATTAATCTTCTAACCGCATTTTTAGCCTCAGCGACGATTGGCTTATTTGAAAATGTGCTTTCGCAAGTAGTGGCTTTAGCGGTATTGATGCCAATTGTTGCATCAATGGGCGGCATTGCAGGCAGTCAATCACTGACATTGATGATCCGCGGTATGGCAATGGGTCAGATTTCCGCTGGTAACGTCGTCTCCTTACTTAAAAATGAATTAGGTATTGGTGCATTAAATGGTGTTTTGTGGGCCATAGTTATTGGTTTAATCGCAGGATGGTGGTTTGATGACGTCATCATGGGCATTATCATTGGTTGTGCCATTTTAATTAATATGGCTATGGCAGCAATTGCTGGCGTAATGGTACCTATGATCCTACAGAAGTTTAATCAGGATGCGGCTTTATCTGGGTCAGTTATTTTAACCACAGTGACCGATGTTGTAGGTTTTTTCACATTTCTTGGTTTAGCGACCATTTTGTACTTATAAATCGCTCGTTAAATGTCATTGATCAAAAAGGACCTATTGGTCCTTTTTTGTTGATGGTTGTTATAACTTTTTAAAAAGGGTGTGCAACTTAAGAGTATATACCGCTTTAAAATAAATCAATTGCTTGATTTTAAATGCTTTATTTAATGTCTCACGTATCATTTAGCTATCAACTAAGTGAGGAGGGATTATGAAAAGGTATTATTTTTCAGCAATGTTTTTAGCCGGTGTTTCTACTTCTGCATTTGCAGGCGATTTTAATTTTGAAGTGAGTGAGCATGTTGTTTCGGCTGATGTGAAAACTAATATTTCACCAAATATCAATATGGGGGCAGGTTATACCTACTCTGACAATAAAGGCCAATTAGTGCAGTTTTCTATGCATATGGCACATCAAAGCGGTCCTCATTCTTTTGAAGTGGGTCCTAAATTTGTAAAAGCATGGATGGATCAAGGCCCAAATGCCACCGTGCTGGCTGTTGGTGGGGAATATGGATTACAAATAGCCAAAAATACCACACTAAATGTAGCGGCTTATTATGCCCCATCAGTATTATCTTTTGCTGATTCGTCTGGCTATTTTGAGTATGAAGGTAAAGCTCAATATCACTTTAATCCCAATATGGCAATATTTGTAGGCTATCGAAAATCATCGTTTGACTTTGAATCTGCGCCTAATAGCACATTCCAAGAGGGCATTTTTATTGGAGGTAAAGCCAGTTTTTAAATTTTAGGCAATAAAAAAGCAAGTTTGCTGTAACTTGCTTTTTAAACTTGATGGTATATCCCTGTTAATTTACTTCCACTTATTAGCGGGTGAAAACTCCATTTCAGCATTTTCATCGAAGTAACGACGCTTGGTATCGCGGCGTCTTTGTTTCACTTTCTTCGACTTAGGTTTTCCTTTTATGTTGTCACCCCAAGGTGCATCATCTTCATCAAATTCAAATGTGTGTGCCATTTCTTAGCTTTCCAAAATACAATACCGCTATTGGTACAGGCTCTTTTTACCTAAAGTTAGTTAAAATCTAAAGCGAAATTTTTAGCTCAGATTGGTGAAATAAATTGCATGTCAAAGTCAGTAAACTCACTTTGGTTAAGCCTATCAAATTTAAATGAATAAAATATGACAGTCATAAGCCTAAAAAGATGACTTTTTAATAGTCGCTTATGTTGTTAAATAATATCGAAGAAATGTTTAATTTCATCCATTTGAACTAACGCGTCCTGATACCCCAAATCGATCAATGCACTGGTATAGGCTTTTTCAAACAGTAAGTAAGACACAATACTTGAATCTGATTGTTGATTAATTCCAAATAATTTTAATAAGTGACGAATAGCCATTGGCATTTCTAAATAGTAACGTGCGGCGATTTCACTTAAGTCTTCACTCGGTTTAATGACTAAAGTTTCAATTTCACGTAGATTGAGTTTATTTTTATCTTCATCAGATATTAGGCTCAATGTGTGATTGACCCTCTGCAAGCGTTCAAGATCACTGTTTAAGGTGTCAGAAAAAATAGTATCAAGTAAATGCCCTGCAATAGTCGCCGTTTTAGGGTGATGTTTGAGTTGCTTATCTTCTTGTTTATGCGGGCTATCTAAGTTAATCACAAATAGTTTTGTAGCACCAAGATGGATTGGGCTGGATAACGGAGATAATTGGTGAACGGAGCCGTCACCAAAAAATGCACGATTTAACTTTATTGATGGAAACACCATTGGTATGGCTGAACTAGCCAGCAAATGGTCGGTGTTTAATTGACTGCGTTGTCCTTGTCTGCGGGCACGTTTCCAGTTTTCGATTGAATGTTTACCGTGAAAAAAACTGTATGACATAGAGTTGTTATAGCAAGATGCATCTACACTAATCGCATCGAGTGCACCTAGGTGAATGTTTCTGTCGATACGTTTAAAGTCAATGAGTTTGTTAAGTAATTCGCGTAATGGTTGATTGTTTAATAAGCTGCCAGCATCTGTACTGATTTTGTCATGCTGTAAGCCTTTAATAGCCATTTTCATCAGGTGTTTAGTGACCCCAAATACCGATGACTCATATACTTGGTGGGTTTCAAAATGACGCCAAACCCAATCTAACTTTTTCACACCAAGGTGAAAACATGCCGCGTGGGTTGCTAGTGAGGTCGCATTTATTGCACCGGCAGATGTACCGCAAATAATACTGAAGGGAACGTGCTGGTTTCTGGGGTATAACTGCACTAGCGCTTTTAATACCCCTATTTGATATGCTGCGCGGGCACCGCCGCCACCAAGTACAAGTCCAATCGACACGGTATCATTCAATCCTTTTAAATTATGCTTTTTAAATAGTATGTCTTGTTTTAACTTTTCAGACTAGTCGGATAAGTATCTCTAGACTAATTCTTTAATAAACTAATGAAAATATATCTTTTCAATCCGTTAACTTTTCTTTGACAAGTGTGCGATTTATCAGCTATTAACTTAGGGGTAGATAATAAAAATAATAAATCTTCGTTTCACATTTTATAACAATAACCCTGAATAGATAGAGTAACAGTAAGGAATCTCCATTGGCCCTGTTTAGAAAATCTGCTGATATGCCAAAGGACAATGACGCGGAAATTAAATCTCGTGTTCATCTGCCCCCATGGAAAGTCGTCATCATTGATGATGAGCCAGGGATCCACGAGGTTACCAAATTTGCGTTAAGTCAATTTAATTTAGATGGCCGTGGATTAGCATTTTATTCTTGCTTTAGCGGCCAAGAGGGTTTTGAACTTCTGCGTGATGAGCAAGATATCGCGTTAGCGTTTGTCGATGTTGTGATGGAAAATGATCATGCTGGACTCGATTTAATTGAGCGTATTCGTGGTGAACTTAATAATCATAGCACGCGAATAATATTAAGGACCGGACAGCCAGGAAGTGCACCAGAAGAAAGGGTGATACGAGATTTTGATATTAACGATTACAAAGCTAAAACAGAACTGACCGCGGCAAAATTAAAATCCTGTGTTTATACTTCTCTGCGTTCATACCGTGACATTAAAATCATTGAACAAAGCCAGCGTGGTATGGAAAAGGTGATTTCAGCTTCCTCTTCTGTGCTGCGTAGTCATACACTGCATCATTTTGGTAGCGCGGTTTTAGAGCAAACCTTGCAGCTGCTTAGCTTGAATAGCTCGGCTTTATACCTCACCAGCTATCATGAGGATTTATACCACGACACTCAAATGAATTTGTTAGCCGCAACCGGTGAGATGGTCAGTTATTCTGAAATTGACAGCGTTGAGGCATTACCCGGTGATGTAAAAGAATACATAATTGAAGCTATTGCACTTAAAAAATCCATAGTGCATGACAACATTTATGTGGGTTTCTACGAGTTTGGTAATGATGTCACCAGCATTTTATATTTAGAGCATAATGCTGCTTTAACTCCGCTACAAGTGAGGATCCTTGAGCTCTTTGCTGCCAATGTGAGTCTCACATTTGAAAACTTATCCGGTAAAGAAAACGTCCAACAAACTCAAAAAGAACTTATTTTAATCATTGGTGATGCCATAGAGCAGCGCAGTAAAGAAACCGGCGCACATGTTAGACGTGTTGCATTAATGAGTGAAATATTAGCTGAATACCTTGATCAAAGCCTCGATTTCATCGAAACGATCCGCTATGCCGCACCGCTTCATGATGTCGGTAAAATTGGTATTCCTGAAAGTATTCTACACAAGCCTGGTAAACTGACCGATGATGAATGGCAAATTATGAAAACCCATGCTGAAAAAGGTTATAACTTGCTTGCTGCATCAAACCGTATTATTGCCAAAATGGGCGCCAGAATAGCTTATACCCATCATGAGCGATGGGATGGGCAAGGCTACCCTAGAGGTCTTGTGGGTGAAGATATCCCAGTAGAAGGGCGGATAATGGCCATTGTTGATGTTATTGATGCACTTCTTTCTAAACGCAGTTACAAACCAGCTTGGCCTGCGGAAAAAGTGATTGAGTATTTGAATGAGCAATCGGGTAAACAATTTGATCCTGTCATGTGTGACGCTAGTTTGGCATTGATGGACCGATTTATTGAAATCCAGCGTCAAATGCCTGATAGTGCAGATGAAGTCCACTAGATATGCATCATTCACTTGAGAAAGTCTTATTCAAAGTCAGTCAATCTGAACTAATAGATCAAGGTGATTTGCACAGTGCTTCACAATTGATCATTGAATCAATCTGCCTTGGGTTGAATATTGAACGTGCCGGTATTTGGTTGCTTGCAGAAGATAAGCAGTCTATTGAGTGCTTTTTATTGTTAGATAACGCGACTCGCCAAGACAATATAATTTTAACACGTGAACACTTTCCTAACTATTTTCATGCCTTAGACTCTGAACGTGTTATTTCGGCGTCAGATGCACATCGACACTCGGCAACACTTGAATTTACCGATGTTTATTTAAAGCCGCAAGGCATTGTTTCTATGTTGGATAGTCCCATTCGTCATGCGGGGAAAATGATTGGCATTATTTGCTGTGAACACCGTGGTGAGCTAAAAAAATGGAGCCGAGATGAAGAAGTGTTTGTTGGTTCGTTGGCAGATTTATATGGTCGCGCGGTTAACGCCAATGAAGTAAGAAGTCACCAAGTTTTGTTGGAGAAACTCAACGGTGAGCTTGAAAGCAAAGTGGCTCAAAGAACCGATGAATTACAGCAAGCATTAATACACCTTAAAACGACACAAGCCAGTTTGATTGAAAGTGAGAAGTTAGCCGCATTGGGTAATTTAGTGGCTGGTGTGGCGCATGAAGTGAATACTCCACTGGGTATTTCAGTTACTTCAACCAGTCATTGTATTGATGAGCTAAATAAGCTTAAGAAACAATTTTTAGCGGGTGAGTTAGACGAAAAAGAGTTTCAGTATTTTATTGAAACGATGACAGATGGCTTATTATTGATTGAACGGAATTTATCAAGAGCCGCTGAGTTAGTGCATAACTTTAAACGCACTGCTGCAGATCAACTTACCCTTGAAAAAGAATATTTCAATTTAACTGAGTATTTAGAACAAATATCAACTCCCTTAAGGCCTTTAACGCGTAAACAAAATATTCAATTGGATATTCAGCTGGCTGATTCAATTATGGTTGATTCTTATCCTGGGGCGATTGCGCAAATTTTTACTAACCTTGTATCTAACTGTTTTCGCCACGCTTATCCAGAAGATTTTACTGGTAACAAAATCATTACTCTAGGCGCACAATTATGTGGTGATGAAATTAAAATGTTTTATAAAGATAATGGCAAAGGATTGTCAAAAGAAGCCAAGGAGAGAATATTTGAACCTTTTTTTACTACAGCCAGGAGTGCAGGTGGTACCGGCTTGGGAATGTCGATTGTATATAACTTGGTAACCCAGAAATTAGGCGGCAGGTTAGAGTTAATTTCAGAAGTTAATCAAGGGCTTGAGATTGATATTTACATAAAGCAACAATAAAAAAACGCACGTTAAAGTGCGTTTTTTAATATCAATTTTTTAATTGAATAAAACTTAATTCGATGCGGTTAAAAAATCAATAATATCATCGAAAGGAATATTTTGTTTTTCACCGGTACGACGATTTTTATATTCAAATACACCTTCGTCGATATTGCGGTCACCAATAACAACAACATGTGGTAAACCAATCAGTTCCATATCCGCAAACATCACACCAGGGCGTTCTTTACGGTCATCCATTAATACTTCAATACCTTTAGCTTGTAAGTCAGCATAAAGTTTTTCAGCAATTTCTGCTACGCGATGAGACTTGTGCATATTCATCGGTAAAATACCGACTTGGAATGGGGCAATCGCTTCAGGCCAAATAATACCACGGTCATCATGGTTCTGTTCAATTGCCGCGGCAACAATACGGCTGACACCGACACCGTAACAACCCATTAATAACACTTGTGCTTTTCCATTTTCGTCAAGCACAGTTGCATTCATTGATTTTGAATAATTGGTGCCTAATTGGAAAATATGGCCAACTTCAATACCTCGAGCCATTGCATATGTGCCTAAATGATCTGGTGTTGGCTCACCTTCAACCACATTACGAATGTCTGCTGAAGTTGCTAGCGGTAGATCACGCTCCCAGTTAATGCCAAATAGGTGCTTATCATCCTGATTTGCACCCGCTGCGAAGTCACTTAATACTGCAACACTGTGATCGATAATGATAGGCATGCTTAATCCTACAGGACCAAGAGAGCCTGGGCCTGCGCCAATAGCTGCACGAATTTCTGCTTCAGTTGCAAACTCTAAAGGTGAAGCAACGGCTTCAAGTTTGTCTGCTTTGATTTCATTTAACTCGTGATCGCCACGTACAACCAATGCCACTAAAGGTGCATCTTCAGCAGCACCTTTAACGATTAATGTTTTAACGGTTTGAGTGATGGCTAAACCAAATTGCTCCACTAATTCTGCAATAGTTTTAGCATTAGGGGTGTCGACTAACTTTAGCTCTTGAGTCGGAGCTTGACGAGTTTGCGTCGGCATTGGTGACTCAGCTTTCTCAATGTTAGCGGCATAATCACTGCCAGTCGAATAGGCGATTAAATCTTCACCACTATTTGCTAGTACATGGAACTCATGGGAAACACTGCCACCAATTGAGCCAGTATCAGCAAGAACTGGGCGAAATTCTAATCCCATACGGCTTAAAATATTACTATAAGCGGTATACATGGATTGATAGGTTTCATCCATGGTTTGCTGATCTAAATGGAATGAGTATGCGTCTTTCATTAAAAATTCACGAGCACGCATTACACCAAAACGAGGGCGAACCTCATCACGGAATTTAGTTTGCACTTGATAGAGGTTAAGCGGTAATTGTTTGTATGAGCTTAACTCTTTACGGACTAAGTCAGTGATCACTTCTTCGTGAGTTGGGCCTAAAACGAAGTCGCGGTTATGGCGATCTTGAAAGCGAAGTAATTCAGGGCCGAATTTTTCCCAACGACCTGTTTCTACCCATAGGTCAGCTGGCTGAACTAAAGGCATCAGAATTTCAATAGCACCTGCGTTATTCATTTCTTCACGCACGATAGCTTCAACTTTACGAAGTACGCGTAAACCTGACGGCAACCAACTATATAAACCAGAAGCATTGCGACGGATCATGCCGGCACGTAGCATTAATTGATGGCTAATCACCTCTGCATTAGCAGGAGTTTCTTTTTGTGTTGAAAGCAGGTACTTACTAACTCGCATTCCAGTTTCCATTTTAATAAAAGTCAATGAGCGCCATTTTAGCACTTGAAGCGCTTATGTCACCTGATTATTACTGGATTAGAAGGTTAATTTATCGAGCCTTTCATAGCCTGTACTTTATTTTTTACGCCTATCTCCAATCACTTTGGCTGGGTTACCTGCAACAATGGAGTAAGCTGGTACATCTTTAGTGACAATACAACCCATACCAATAACGGCATGGTCACCAATACTTACACCATCTACAATTCCAGCTTGTGCGCCAATCCATACATCTTGGCCTATTACAATGCCTTTAGAAGTGACGGGCTGCTCATAGATAGGGGCGTTCGGAGACATGCCGTGATTAAATGCATAAATGGTGACATTATTAGCGATTCGGGTTTGAGAACCTATTGTGATCCCCGTTCTTCCGCCATCTAAACTGCAACCATGGTTTATAGCCACTTCATTGCCTAACGTGATAGGACCATGCATAAAAACATCTGCAGCAATCATGCATTTATTACCTATCACTATGTCTCGACCGGGCTCAGCAAACAATTCTGCTTCAGGGGCAATAAAACAGTATTCGCCGATATTGATCGTTTCTAATTGCGCTAATGTTTGTTGAATTTCCTGTTGCCAGGGGATCGCCCATTCAAGTAGTTTCGGTTTTAATGAGAAATAAAGCCAAGGCATCCAAGACAGCCTTTTTTTATGCTGCTTTTGGTAATCAAGTGATGCCATTAAATATCCCCCTCAGTATGAAATTTAAACAATATTCATTTGAAATAAATGGGTTTAATCGTCCAGTAATGTCAATGTAGTAGGCTTTAATTCTATTACAACAATTTCTTGGTCGATGACTTGCCAAAATATATCGAGATCGTACAGCGCGACTTGGTATATTTTGGGATCCAATTTGGCTTTTTTATAAGCGGGTCTAGGGTCTTGCGCAAGTACTGCAGATATTAACGATTGCAGCTGAGGGTATTTATCATTTTGCGTCAATGAAGCTAATTGTATTTGTGCTGTTTGGGCAAAACTGACATTAATTAATTCTGGCGCATCGTGAGCAATTCCGCCTTTAGCATTGAGAATAGCATCAGAAAAAGGAATATAAGGTTTTATATCAATAATAGGTGTGCCATCTAATAAATCCATCCCGGATATTTCTAGGCAGACTTTTCCCTTACGCTGAACAACGCCATGCAATTTAACCACAGATTGTCCAATGCCATTGGGCCGAAATGTTGAACGAGTGGCAAATACACCTAATTTTTCATTACCACCAAGGCGGGGCGGGCGAACTGTCGTTTTCCAACCTTGGGCGAGATTTTCGTGAAAACAGAACAGCAACCAAAGGTGTGAATACTGTTCAATGCCTCTAATGGCATCGAGGTTGTTTAGCTCTGGGACTAATTCAACGTAGCCTTTGACATCGACTAAACCTGGTTGGCGAGGGATGCCGAATTTTTGCTTATAAGGGGTTCGGCACACTGCCACTGCATTAATTTGAGATGTAAACATGGCACAGATCAACTTGAGAAAAAGTCAGCCAAAATGGAATCTATTTTGGCTAAACAAAAAAGAAAAACGTTACTCTACCTGAGCGCGTTTTATGGCTTGCCCGACACATAAGCTACGAGTAAAGCAACCCGCCTCTTGCTCTTCGATAACAAGGCATTGCTTGATAATAAGACCGTTTGCGCCCATATCAGCCGCTTTTTTTCGGGCTTCTGTACGTGCATCTTCAATCGATGCTGGAGCACCATTTATCACATCCTGGCAAATTTCGCCTTCAGCTAAGCCAATAACTGAATAGCGCCCTTTTGGTAATATGTCTCCTTCGTAAAGTGCGACATCACCCACTTTGAAATACTCATCAATCGCTTTACCATCAAGATTACTATTGAAGGCATAATCACCAGCACAAGCGGTTAATAATAATGCAAATGAACAGATGGATAACATTTTTAGTTGGGAAGAGGACATTAGTCAGCTCACTTAATTCAATTTGATAACAGTTTACTCTGTTCTTATTTGAGGCGAAAGCAAACCTTCAATGCGATGGATAAAAAAACGCTTACCAAAGTAAGCGTTTTATATGAAGCTATTGGACAGTTTATTCCATACCAGGAATTAAGAAACTATCCATAGACTTACCCGCATCGACTTCTTTTTTGAATACGGTTGGCATACGCCCTTGACCAGTCCACTGAATTAATTCGCCATCAACAGTAATTTGATATTTGGCTGGACGTGGAGCACGTTTCTTTGGGGCAGATCTAGTGGCAGTGACTTCGCCTAAATCTTCAATTGATAGTCCGCTATTTTCAATTTGAGCAAGGATCTCTGCAATACGTGCATTACGTTCAGCATTAGCGGCTTCATCAGCTTTTGCTTCTTCTTCACGTTCAACAATCACTTTATCAAGCTTTACGGCTAAGTCGCGTAAATCTTCAATGCTCAGTTCTTTAACTGCAGCTTTAAAACGACGGCCATGGGTTAAAATATCTAAAAAATCACTCATAATGTTAAGCGTCCTAAATCAAATGGAATTTGAATAAATTATATTTGTTACTACATTATTGAATGATGCTATACCGTATAGAATGTTAATTAACTGGAGTAAATAATTGTTAATAACGACTTAAATAAACATCAATAACTTTTAACCGTAAAAATTATCATTGATGTTTTTATTTTGCAGTGCATTCAACTTAGCTAATAACAATTAATAAAACTTATTTTTATTAATACCCACAATAATAGAAACTTATTCGACCTTGATCAATTTAATTTATCAAAAATAAGCTTATTTTATGAAATGATTTAAAAACGGGCTATTTATAGCCAGTAAATGGAACTAGTTTGAGTCATTGTTACTTTTCCTTGCCAGTTTTGTGTTATATTTTTCAAACAAGCGTTTAACTTAGGTTGACGTTAACGTTAACAGGTCGTAAAGTTGAGTTATCTTGCATTGGCATTGGCCAATGTGTTGTCCATAGACAAGGTGTAGGAAGGAAACCCTATGAAAGTATTGGTGCCTGTAAAGCGCGTCGTTGATGCCAATGTAAAGGTCAGGGTAAAAGCTGATCATTCAAATGTTGATACCGCTAATCTTAAAATGGCTTTGAATCCATTTTGTGAAATCGCTGTCGAAGAAGCTGTCCGCCTAAAAGAAGCAGGCATCGCCACTGAAGTGGTTGTGGTGAGTGTTGGCACCAAAGCTGTGCAAGAACAATTAAGAACAGCCATGGCATTAGGCGCAGATCGCGCTATACATGTCGAAACTGATGAAGAGCTTGTGCCATTATCAATTGCAAAATTACTGTTGGCTGTGCAACAAAAAGAACAAGCACAATTAGTGGTTTTTGGTAAACAGTCTATTGATGGCGATAACAACCAAACTGGCCAAATGATGGCTGCTCTAGCTGATATGCCGCAGGCTACTTTTGCTTCTGAAGTAAAAGTTGAAGGCGACAACATTGTCGTGACCCGTGAAATTGATGGTGGATTACAAACCTTAAAAATGCCATTGCCTGCTGTTGTTTCTGTTGATTTACGTTTAAATGAACCGCGTTATGCGTCCTTACCAAACATTATGAAAGCGAAACGTAAACCGTTAGATGTGCATACAATTGCTGATTTAGGTGTAACGTTAAAGGCTCATCAAACTGTTCTAAAAGTCACGCCACCTGCTGAACGTAAAGCCGGTATTATGGTGTCTTCAGTAGAAGAACTTGTCGAAAAATTAAGAAACGAAGCGAAGGTGATCTAATATGAGCATTTTAGTTTTAGCAGAACACGATAATGCGCATTTGAAAGCGGATACTGCAAAAGTGGTTGCCGCTGCATCTGCAATTGGAGGTGATATTCATGTGCTAGTGGCAGGTCATCAATGCGCTGAAGCGGCCAAAACTGCGCAAGCATTAACGGGTGTAACGAAGGTGATTGTTGCTGATTCGGCTGTGTATGCAAATCACTTAGCTGAAAACCTAGGCAAGTTAATTATTGGCTTATCAGCTGATTATTCACATATCTTATCTGCTGCATCGAGCGTAGGTAAAGATACCTTACCGCGTGTTGCGGCATTATTAGATGTTGCGCAAATATCTGAAGTTATTGGGATTGAAAGTGCTGATACGTTTATTCGCCCAATTTACGCGGGTAATGCGCTTGCCACAGTACAAAGTTTAGATGCGAAAAAAGTGATGACAGTTCGCTCAAGTGCGTTTGATGCTGTTGCTTCAACGGGTAGCGCAGCATTAGTTTCTGTGGGTGATGCTCTTGATGCGCGTACTGAGTTTGTCTCGCAAACACTCACTGAATCAGCACGTCCTGAATTAGGCAATGCCGGTATCATAGTGTCTGGCGGCCGTGGTATGGGAAGCGGTGAGAACTTTGCAATTCTTGAGCAATTAGCCGATAAGTTAGGTGCAGCCGTTGGTGCATCACGTGCTGCAGTGGATGCAGGCTTTGTACCCAATGATTTACAAGTCGGCCAAACAGGCAAGATTGTAGCCCCTGACCTATATATTGCTGTGGGTATTTCGGGTGCCATCCAACATCTTGCAGGTATGAAAGACTCTAAAGTGATTGTTGCTATTAACAAAGATCCAGAAGCGCCAATTTTTCAAGTGGCAGATTATGGTCTAGAAGCAGACTTATTTGATGCTATCCCCGCACTAAATAATTTACTGTAAATGTGACTTTTGTCACAATACGCGGCGATGGGGTGGCAACCCCATCGCCGCTATGTTTTCATGTGCACGCTTTTTTGCCCTTTTAAGTAGAGGTGCGCTGAATAAGAGTAGAGTTAGTTAGGGTGATGCCTGTGATCTAGCTTGAAAGGATTCAGTGCCGAAGTTGTTACCGTTATCAAACTTAACAGCTGGTATGGTTACCGAATAGGTACCTTACTGCCATAGTATTTTTTGTCGGGATGACAAAGATAAATTACTATGGAGCGCTACTGATAGGACAGGTGTTCCTTAGCGTTATTTTGCTTTGCACCGGTTCAGTCGCCCTCCATTCGTACACACACGAAGAATAAATAATGAACGTACTAAGTCATGCCGATTCGGCACTGTCACTGCTCCCCCCTGCAATCGCAATTATTTTAGCGATTGTTACTCGTAAAGTATTGTTGTCGCTTGGCGTCGGTATTCTAGTGGGCGCATTGTTGCTCACACAGTTCTCATTAGGGGACACAAGCACATTTTTAGTTGAAACCGTCACAGGCCTCCTTTGGGATGATGGCGCATTAAACAGTTGGAATTTACAAATTTTAGGTTTTTTGATCATGTTAGGCATGATCACCGCGTTGATCACCGTGAGCGGGGCATCTCGCGCGTTTGCTGATTGGGCTAAAGACCGTATTCGCAGTAAACGCGATGCTAAACTGATGACAATGTTTTTGGGCTGCGTGGTTTTTATCGATGATTACTTCAATAGTTTAGTTGTAGGGTCTATTTCTAAACCGATAACCGATAGATACCATATCTCGAGGGCAAAACTGGCTTACCTATTAGATTCGACCGCAGCGCCTGTGTGCGTGATATCACCCATATCAAGTTGGGGCGCGTATATTATTGCACTGATAGGCGGTATTTTAACTGCGCATGGATTTACCGATTCTGGTCATCTAAGTGTATTTGTGCAGATGATCCCAATGAACTTTTACGCTATCTTCGCCTTGTTACTTTTATTATGCGTGGCCATCTTTGGTCTGGATATTGGCCCAATGCGCCAGCATGAATTAAAGGCGCAAAAAGGTGAGCTTTATGATGAGTCTAAAGGTTTACCGCCTGGTGCAAATCCAGACTTACCAGAGGCCGATACAGGTAAAATTATTGGACTGTTTTTACCCATTTTAGCGTTAATTGCCGCGACTGTTTACTTTATGATAAGCAGTGGTGCCGATGCATTAGCCGCAGATGGTAAGCCCTTTGATGTTTTGGGCGCGTTCGAAAACACCGCTGTTAGCCAATCATTATTTTACGGTTCTATTGTTGGTTTTATAGTGACTTTGGTGCTGGCTTTTATGCAAAAGCTAGCAATCCGCTTGGTCTTACAGGGCGTCGTTGCTGGTGCTCGCTCAATGTTACCTGCAATTTATATTCTGCTGTTTGCATGGTCGATTGCAGGGGTTATTGGCCAATTGGAAACCGGTAAATACATGGCCAGTTTAGTCACTGGCGCGATACCTTTTGAATTGCTGCCTGTGGTGCTGTTTATTCTTGCGGGGATTACTGCTTTTTCAACGGGCACAAGTTGGGGTACCTTTGGCATTATGCTGCCAATTGCAGCAGATATGGCGATGGGTAGCGACTCGACTATGATGTTACCCATGTTATCAGCCGTATTAGCTGGAGCGGTATTTGGTGACCATTGCTCTCCTATTTCTGATACAACTATTTTGTCTTCAACAGGTGCAAGTTGTCATCATATTGACCATGTAATTACGCAGCTGCCATATGCATTAATTGTTGCCTTTATCAGCATTGTTGGCTATTCGGTACTTGGATTTACCGGTTCCATCATGAGTGGCTTTCTAGCCTGTAGTCTGGTGTTTGCCATCACAGTAGCAGGACTAATGATTTATACTCGCCGATAAGCGATTTGATGGATATAAAATGCCGCACAATTAACATTGTGCGGCATTTTTGTTTGTGAAGTTTGGTATTAAACGAGTAGAATTTAGCAAAGCAAAAATATTGGAATTTCTTGTGGCACAACTGTATTTCTATTATTCATCAATGAACGCGGGCAAATCGACCTCGCTATTACAATCTTCTTATAATTACCGTGAACGTGGTATGCACACTCTAGTTATGACAGCATCAATTGATGATCGTTATGGCGTAGGTAAAGTGGCATCACGAATTGGTATCGAAACCGATGCTCAGGTTTTTGCAAGTCATGATGATCTTAGTGAGATGATTTCACAATCTCATCAACAAAAGCATATTCATTGTGTGTTGATTGATGAAAGCCAATTTCTGTCTAAAGCCCAGGTTAAGCAACTAACCTATGTTGTCGACATTCTCGATATTCCGGTGTTGTGTTACGGATTGCGTAATGATTTCCAAGGCGAATTATTTACTGGTAGCCAGTATCTTTTGGCCTGGGCCGATAAGCTTGTTGAGCTGAAAACCATTTGCCATTGTGGCCGTAAAGCCAATATGGTTGTGCGCCTAGATGGCGAGGGCAAACCAATGAAAGAAGGCGAGCAGGTGGCTATTGGTGGTAACGAATCTTACGAGTCAGTTTGCCGCAAACATTTCAGAGAGTTTTTGTGGGATTAAAAATCTGATCGCAAGAAAAAGATTAAGTCGAATTAGACATAAGGTTTAATTCGACTTTTTTATTTACCTTCAATCATTCTAATCGGTTATTGTTAGCTAACATACTCTAAACGTGTGACTTTTGTGTAAATTTGAGCTCAGAGTCATCAGCTCATCAGCTCAACAGCCGATGTGAGTTTTGTAAGCAAACGGACATTTGTCAATGCAACCGATTAAAGTGTATTACACCATAATAAAAGGTCGTGATTAATACGACTGGATGGACAACAGCAATTAAGTCACAACAGTTCGCCATCATTTTTTCTTAGCTAGCAGAAAAACAAATAAGATTGAGAGATTAAAGTTTAAATCTTTCAACTGAAGCCGTGAGTGAGTGCGCCAGCTGATTCAATTCTTGGCTGCGTTTGGCCATTGCTGATGACTCCTGTGCATTAGTTTCAGCAGACTCAGCGGTTATAGTCATAGTGTGTTCAATTTGCTCACTAAAATTAACCTGTTCATGTGCTGCTTGATTAATTCCCTGGCTCATTTTGTTAATCGTCAGTAAAGCCGATTCAATTTGTTCAATTGCATCATGTAACGATTGGCTTTGTGCAACACATTGGTTAGCGTCAGATTGGCCTTTTGAAATGGCTTTAACTGCATTGGTTGTTTCATGCTGTAAAGCGGTGATCATATTTTGAATTTCAGCGGTTGAAGATTGGGTTCTTGACGCAAGCGAACGCACTTCATCGGCGACAACAGCAAAACCGCGACCATGTTCGCCTGCTCGGGCAGCTTCAATGGCAGCATTCAAAGCAAGTAGGTTAGTTTGATCTGCAATAGCACTAATGGTCACTAAAATACCGCCAATGTTATCACTGTGCTGGCTGAGGTTGTTCATGGTATCTACTGAGTGACTTAAGCCCATCGATAACTGCTCAATTCTATCGCGGTTATCATCAGCAATCTCTTTTACCTGCTTACCCTGCGAAGAGGCTAAGCTAATATGATTGGCAGATTCACTGGCTTGTTCATTCACTAAACTGGAACTGTGGTGAATTTGCTCCGCTAACCGCTTTGCTTGGTTGATTTGACCAATCTGATGACTCGCCGAGTTGGCTATTTGCTCCCCCTGAGCTTGAGATCTAATTGCTGACTCATCAAGTAAATGCGCATCTCGGCTGATATCTTGCAGCAAGGAGGTTAAATCGTCGGAGAGCTTGTTAATGTTATCCATTAACTCACCAAACTCATCATTATTACGTTTATCAAGCCTTCTCGATAAATCACCACTGGCAATACGTGATAATGCTTTGTTGACCGCTTGCAAAGGACCGAGCATCGCCTTAGATGTGAAATAGTAAATAATGATAGCAAGAGCAATAAAAATTACCGCCAGACCAATTGCGAGTGTCTGGGCGGTACTCACTTCATGTGAGGCGGCAAGTTGGTAATCACCAAAACGTTTATCCGCGAGGGTGATAAGCTTGTTCAGTTCAGAAAAGCTTGATTCAAAGTATTGATTAGATTGCTCATAAGCCATTTCAGACTGTTTAATTACCTCAACCACCTTACGTTGGCTTTCATAAAGTGTACCTGGTGAGTCTAATAAGGTTTTCATTTGATTAAATTGTTCGGCAAAAATGGCCAGTAAATCACCAGCAGGTAATGTGGAAGCTTGCTGAGTTAAAAACTGAAAATTGCTCTCTATACTGCTGACCATCATCATGACATCTTGCTGATGGTTATCGACACTTTTTAAGTCTGTAAAGCGCGCGACTTCAGCCATAATATTGCCCATATTATAAATAGTGTCGTCTAATCTTGTCCCTGTACCGATAACTTCTTCAAGCAGGCGAACATCATCGCCAGCATCAATCATTTCCAGATCTATCATGCTATTACTGGCTTTATCTTTGATGGTCAGAAACTGTTGGAATTGCTTTTGATAATCTTCTCGAGTTTGTTCAATCGTTAATTTCGCATTGAACATTCGTTCTGTCTGCTGACGATATTGGTCATATTGTTGGGTAACATTGTCCAACGCCTGTTTCATATTAGGCTGATCGGCAACTTTATTGGCAAGATCATTAAAAGTGGCGGCATATTCTTTTTCTAACTGTTTAAATTGGTTAAAGTTAGCACTGATATTAGCATTGCCTGTTTGAGAAAAGGCCAAACTCCCCGTTTTAACCATTTTCAATAAACTGAGTTGAAGTGAATTGCTTTGGCTTTGCACTGGCTGGGCTAAGGTTTCAATATTAGTGTTAGCTGTTTGAATTTGGTTTAGCGAACGATAAAAAAAGCTACTTCCAGCAAGAAGTAACACACCAATGGTGGCGAAACCCAATGCGATTTTTTGTTTAATTGTTAGCTCAAGCAAGTTCATATTCTGTCTCTTATTTGTTGTGCTGTGCGCACTATTTTGTTCTAGTTGTATGTTTTTAATAAGATTAATCATTTTTAGTGTAGCTAAAATAATCCAAGGTTAACAGATTTAAGCTGGAATGGTCTTGTTCTATATGGCGGCAATTTTTAGCAAAGATATTGTTTCATATCGGTAAACCGCCATTTAAGTGTAGTGGTTTTATTTTGTATGCGGGATTATTATAGTGACGGTTTTTAATAGAGATATATTGTGATGCAACACATTAGCCTCAATCGGCAGCTTTTTATTACGCCGTCCAAACTTGTTTGTATTGGGCGTAATTACGTTGAGCATATTCATGAGTTAGGTAATGATATTCCTGATGATATGGTCGTGTTTATCAAACCCAATAGCGCTATTAACACTCAACTTAACAGCGTTCATCTTCAGCAGGCTCTTCATTATGAAGCAGAGCTATGTTTTTTGGTCGAAAATGGCCAATTTTCAGCTGTTGGCTTAGGATTTGATTTGACTAAACGCCATTTACAAAGTCAGTTGAAATCCAAAGGCCTACCTTGGGAACGTGCCAAGGCTTTTAATGGTTCAGCGGTTTTTAGCGATTTTGTCAGCATAAATCAACTTGACCAAGGTTGCGATTCTCACCATTGGTGTTTCAGTTTGACCATAAATGGAAAATTATCTCAGTTAGGCCATAGTCAGTTAATGATCTATTCAACAAGTGACATTTTTTCAGGCATTAGCGATTTTTTAACTCTCGAAAATGGTGACATTGTAATGACCGGTACTCCAAAGGGCGTGGGTGAAGTGGTATCTGGCAGCATATTTGAATTAACTCTCTGGCAGGGGATTGAATATCAGTCAGAACAACAGCTCATTGAAGATATCGCCAATACCAAGCCCATCATCAAACAACAGTGGTTGGCGGTTTAATGGATACTCAACAAACAATGACTGATTTGCTTGAATTATTGGCGCAACATTTATTGGTTCAACGCAGCGCTATCTCACCAGCATCTGAACTTGTTGGTGTTAAGCCGCAATGCATTGACGATGCTTTTGCTGTGCAGCAACAAATGATCGCACTTTCAAACCAAGAGATTGCTGGGTGGAAATGTTTAACGCCATTGGAAAATGGTCAACTTATTTTTGCGCCAATATTAAGCCAAGCTGTGGTTGAACAACCCAATTGTCCCATCACTCCCTTTGCTAACCCGAGCGGCTTACAAGCATTAATCGAGCCTGAAATTGCCTTTATTCTGGGGCAAGACTTTGTGGCCCACCATAGCTACAGCGATGAACAAATTGATTTTGGGATCAGCGCCACCCATATGGCATTAGAGTTAATTCAAAGTCGATTCAGCTGTGATTACGCCGCCAGCTATTTTGAAAAAATTGCAGATGGTTTAAGTAATCAGGGTTTGTATTTAGGGCCCGCAATAGATAAAACTCTCGCTTACCAGGCTAATAAAATCAATATTAGCGTGAGTCATCAAGGTGAAACGCGCATTTTTGATGGCACGCATCCGTGTCAGTATTCACAAGCGCCAATTTATTGGTTAATCAATTATTTAACAGCTAAAGGTGTGAGCCTCAAAAAAGGGCAGGCGATTATAACTGGATCGTATTGCGGTGTGGTTAAAGTACCTATGGCCACCAAGGTCGATATTAATTATCAAGGTTTGGGTGAAATAAGGGTGCTATTTGAGCAGAAGCGATAATGTTATTCATCAGATGATTAAAAGCTTAAACCGACCATTCATTAGCTTTGTCAGTTTAAGCTTATTTAAATTTAGCCTGTACAGGTGTAACTAAACGAAATGTTAGCAAACTATGTTAGGGTTTCAGTGCCAGCACCTTATCAATATCTGCTGCACTATGACGGTTTGGCACTTGTTCCCATACATCGCCCCAGGTCCTATTAACAATTCTACCTCGCTGCACAGCCGGGCGTTGCTCAATTACTTTTGCCCAGCGCATAACATGGGTATAACTGCCCACATCCAAAAATGCGGCAGCATTATAAAGGTTGCCTAATACGAGGTTGCCATACCAAGGCCAAATTGCGATGTCTGCAATTGAGTATTCATCACCACCAAAGTATGTATTTTTGGCCAGTTGCTTATCTAACAAATCTAATTGACGTTTTACTTCCATTGAAAAGCGATTAATCGGGTATTCAAACTTTTCGGGAGCGTAAGCATAAAAATGACCAAAACCACCACCAAGATAAGGCGCCGAACCTTGTAACCAAAATAACCAGTTCATCACTTTAGTACGGGCAGCAATCTGTGTTGGAATAAAGTGGCCAAATTTGTCAGCCAGATATAATAAAATCCCGCCCGACTCAAATACATTTATGGTTTCAGCACTTGAGTTATCAACTAACGCTGGAATTTTTGAGTTAGGGTTAACCTGCACAAACCCAGATGCAAACTGATTGCCTTCACCGATATTAATTAAGTGAGCATCATACTCAGCGCCACTTACGCCTAATGCGAGTAACTCTTCAAGTAAAATGGTGACTTTTTGGCCGTTAGGCGTTGCTAATGAATAAAGCTGTAAGTTGTGCTCTCCAATGGGTAATGATTGCTCATGACGCGCACCGGAATTAGGGCGATTAATACTGGCCCATTGACCGCCGTTTTCATTATCCATTGTCCACACAGCAGGCGGCGTATATTGATTTGTCATTATAAATCCTTGTTTAATTTTAAAATCTTGCTGTTGTACTCAGTGTGCAACGATTTAGGTTAGATTGGTTAATAGGTAATATTCAATTAGCTAGTAACTATTTCTGTACCACAGCATTCTGTTTATCATTGGCAGATTTTTGTGGCGCTTCAAGGTTGGCAAGCACCTCGTTTTCTGCTTTTTGTAACAGAATATCGAGCTCACCACTGGCTTTCATTGCTTTGATAACCGCATCAATTTTAGGCACTAAAGCGGCATTTTTAGGGTTGATATAATGATAAAGCTCAAGTGTCGCAAGAGCGGGTGGCAGAGGTTTAATATAATCAATATTTAATTTTTTAATCGCATATAAACCGTCGGCGGTATTGGTTAATGCGATGCTGTTGTGACTAACACCTAAAGCCGTCATCATGCTTAATGTGTCATTATAATTGAATACATACTTTAAACCGTGAGTGATGTTGTCAGTGTGTTTCACTCCACGTACTTTGAATAAATTATGGTCGAGTAAATCGGCATTAGATGCCAACGTAATTTGGCTGTTTTTATGGACAAAAGCCATGGTTTCTAACTGATAATACGGTGTAGGTACGCGGATCATAGTCGGGTTTTCAACACCATAAGTCCATATCCGCATGATTTCGCCATCTTTATGTCCTGTCACGGCTTCTCTTTGAGCACGCTTTCCTGGCATAGGAGTAATGCTAATGGATAACCCTAGTTTTGCATAAATCTCAGGCAGTACTTTTGCCCCGACTTGTTGTTCAAATAAGAATTCGATAGAGGCAAATTGATAATCTTCAGTTTGGGCAACACTTACACTGCTAAAAACAATTGCACCAAGGGCTAGCATAAAACGATACTTCATCGATAACCTTAACTCTCTATTTTTATTATGTTCGGCACTATTATGTTCAGCACATTGGTTTGCAGAACGTATATTCGTTTTAACATTATAGTGTTTGTCACTAAAAGAGTAGACCGTGATGAGATATAGTTTATTTCAATCTTTGGCTATTAATGAGTAATTTTTTAATCTTTGTAACTCAAGATTATGCCAATTCAGGTAATAAAAAAGGCGCAAAATGCGCCTTTAATCATTAAAAATCAATGTATCACTTCTGTATTACATTAAAGATACGGCTTCCATATCCAGCTCAATATCCGTGCAACCTTTAGCACAGTAAATTCCAGGCGGTTTAGCACTGGGTTTAGCATTTTTTGTGTTCGGCGGTAATTGTAAGGTCAGCGGTTTATTGCATTCACTGCAGGTTGCGCTATTTCCTTTCATCATGCGTTTAATCAGATTTTTATGCTGATTAAATGAAGCTTGAGTCGTGTCATTAACGGCAGAAAAATCCAGTTTTTGCGTTTCGCTCATTACCATTACCTAGTGCAAATGTCTGTTAAAGAGTCAGTCTGTTAACAGACGTTATAAAATATTAAACCGAGTGCAAGTTCGCGTTTTTAAGCTAATTACTTCACTTGATCTTGTGGACGCCAGCGTTGAAGTTCAACAGGAACCGCCACACCTTGAGCCGTAAGTAAGTTAACTCTAGCTTGGTATGCGGCGCCGTGCATCATGTGTTTTGCTAAGTCTACCGCATTTCGCTTGGTATAATCATCTAAATAACTGCCTTTAGCCCATTCATTGAACGCGCCAAGTGCGGGACCGGCCCATATTTGATAATCCATTTCACGGCCAATCTCACCGGTATTGGACCAACGACTTGAAAGACCAAGATACCAGCGGAAAATTAATGCCATTTTACGTTTTGGGTTATCTTTAGCGCGTTCAATTTGCTTAGGGTCACGTTCATTAAAATGCGCAACTGTACCCGCCCAAATATCATCTAAACTTGAACGGAACACTTGTTTTTCAAGTTTTTCACGCTCATCGGCTGGAATTGCCTCTATCGAGTCATAGCGAGTATAAATTTCATATAACTTGTTAGCACGCATAGGGAATAGCGTGCCACGTTTTACCACCTGTAGCTTAACACCCATTTCAAACATGTCAGCAGCTGGCGCCATAGTGACATCGGCCATTTCGGTGGTCGCAAGCAGTTTGCGAGTATGCTCGCTGGCGCCCGCTTCAACACAAGCCTGGTTAATTGATCCCGTTACAATAAAGGCGGCACCCATGTTAAAGGTTGCCAATGCGGCATCAGGAGTGCCCACGCCACCACCGCATCCTACACGGATAGGAGTTTTGTATTGATATTTGGCTTGAATTTTATCTTTAAGCGCTAAAATGGTCGGCAATAAGGTCACTAATGGACGGTTGTCGGTATGACCACCTGAGTCGGCTTCTGCTGTAATGTCATCAGCCATAGGAACCTGTTGTGCCAATTCCATTTGTTCGGCAGTAATTAACCCTTCGTCTACTAGCTGTTGTAGCATTTTTACTGGGGCAGGCTCCATAAATTTAGTCGCGACTTCAGTTCGGCTAATTTTAGCGATCACTTTATTGCCAATCACCACTTCACCATGGTTGTCGCGGCTTAATCCTGCAGCTCGGTAGTAAACGATTTGCGGTGTTAACCCCAAAAAGGCTGAGGCTTCGACGGTGCGCACTTTATGTTTTAAAAATAGCTCGACACTGCCGCGTTCCAATGCTGGCTCACTTGGGCTGTGGATCAAGTTAAACATATATGGGCCATTTGGCAGTGCTGCTTGAATGCGATTAATGGCTTGTTCTACGCGGGATGGAATAAGACCTGCTGCGCCAAATGAGCATAAAATCCCAGCTTGACCCAAGGCAATCACTAATTCTTCCGAGGCAATACCGTTGGCCATAGCACCTGCGTAATAGGCGTATTTTACCCCATGAACGCGACGGAAATTACTGTCACCTAAGCTTTGGGTGCCAAGCGCTGGGGCAAAGGCACTGACGGGGAGGTGATGAGCGTTGGCATCATTACTCGCACTGCTTGATAGTTCATCTTGTTCGGTAATCACCTGAGCATGCTGCGACACCCCTAAACCTTGCTCTGGGTGATTAATTAAATAGCATGACTTCGATAGGTCTTTTAATTTTTTACCCATATTTACAGGGTCAAAGCTGGCATCGCTTGAGGCTACTTGCCAAGGCCATGGAGAAAGCTTTTCGTTTTGGATACTTATTGTCATTATTATTCCCTTATGCCTCTTCAATACAGATAGCGATGTCTTTTACTTCATAAATACGTAAACCGTCTTTACTGAGGTTTGCGTCGCCAACAATAATGCGCTTACCGTTTTCATCTTTCACGGCGCTAATATGCACATCAAGTGACATTTGTTTGTTTAATGGGTTAATTTGACCACGATATTTCCATTTGATGTCTGACAATATTTGGCCAAATTTAGGGTTAGTGAAACCTTTGCCTAAATCGGTACTAATGGCATAAGTTTGCATCAACTCAATCACGGCTTCAACGCCTAATGACCCTGGCATAACCGGATCTTGATGGAAATGGAACTGGAAGAACCAATCGCTTGGATCAATGGTGCGTGATGCTGCAAGGTAGCCTTTGCCGTATTTACCACCAGTTTCGACAATTTCAGCTTTGTCGATAAAGTTTAACTGACCGCCTGCTAACGCATAATGCGGTTGATTGACTGGCGGGTTAAACACGCGCGACTGTTTGTCTAACAAGTTTACACTGATATCCGCGGCGACATTATTATCAATATGCCAAGGCTGAGTGATTTTGCCGTTATCAATACCGAGCTGGTTTTTCAGTGCATCACCTTTAAAGTAACCAAATACCGCGCTACCGGTATAGAAAGGCTCACCATCAACGCTTAAGTCAAAGGTAAAGTTTTGAATGATATTACTGCCAGCAATGACGGTTGATAATAGCTTGGAATCATTGACGATTGTTTTGCCACGTAAGTCGACATGGCGTAATAATTTGCCACTGCCATCGAGGTTACGGAAAAACAGTTCTTGTCCAGGGAACCCTAATGTGGTGCCCATATAGCCAGAAATAAATCCGTTAGGTTGTAACGATATCTCCATTAACACTGAGTAAGGCATCACTGCGGGATGGCTGTTTTTAGTAAAATACCATGCATCAGCAGGGACTTCGTATTCAGCGATACACGATGACGGTTTTTTCAACTCGCCTCGTTTACCGTTAATTTCCACTACACGGGTGGTTAACTGTAAATCACCACAAGGTGTGCGTGGTGGAATTAAGCCGCGGTAAATACTGAAATCTGGCCCAAAACATTTTTCAATGTTACCCGTTGCAAACTCGAACATATGATAAGGCGTAAATGGCACGGTATCAGGTACGCGATTTGCGTATTTTGAATCTGGTGAAACACTTGGCGCTTCAACGTGTTTAAGTGGAATAACGCCCTTATTTGTTGGCGCACTTAAATCAGGAACTTGTGCCATTAATGGCGCTTTACCTTGGCCATTCACGCTGAGGTTTAATGTCTCTAGCGCAAGCAGCGGGTAGCGAGTACATTCGCTTTCTTCCTTAATCATGACGCCTAAGTTTTGGAAATCGACAACCACTTTACCATTCAGCAAAATATCAATATTGGCTTTGGCATAAGGACGCGGGCTAACACCGATTTCAGTGACTTCCATTCGGTAGGTTAATTCGCCATGTTGTGGTAAAACCTGACCCCGACAGCGCACTTTTTGTGACGCATTTTCAAGTGGTTGGAATCGCCCGTTGCTGACTAAGGTGTGCATACCAATGTGCAACATAAAGAACTGTAATAACTGACCACAGCCTTCAGCCATTAATGACCCAGCCATGACCTGATCACCTTTAAAATGGCATGGGAAATACCAATGATCAGGTGCAAGTTGTTTATGACCTTCAATTAAGCCTAAGCCCCATGCTCCACCATTGACGGAAAGCTTGCTTACTTGCTCAATCATTAAAAACTTTTCAGAAGCAAAACATAAAGAGGGCTGAACACCGGTTTGACGTTGATGATTGGCATGTTCGCCACCAAAGCAGCTACCGATATCACCTGTCAGTAAATGGTGTATCTGGCCATAAGTAAACTGGGTTTGTGCGCAATGCAATAATGGATTAAAACGGAGTTTGTTAGGATTATTGATAACTTCAAGGCGTTTTTTAATTTCGTCTTCGGTTTGAATCACGCCTTTACCGTCAGCAAGCTCTTGGTCGGTGAAGAAGCCTGCACAACCGCCATCCATCTTCAGAATCATCTTGTCGCCCACAAAACATTCATAGGAGAAGAAGAAGAGTAATGTATCACCATTGCTGGCAAAGTTATTGATTTTAATGTCGTAACGTAAGGTATCACCGCCACGAGGTAAATCTTCTAAGAAGGTTAAGGTGCAATCTAATAAACGATAAACACGCTCACCTTTGTTTTCAAAGTCGATACCTAGATAGCTGATCAACATTAAATCACACTGGCCAGATTCAACGGCAACCGCCCAAGGGATTTGACCATCAACCAAGTAAGGCGCATCCACGGGAATATCGTATTCCGTGGTCATTGAACATGGCTTATATTGGTTCATGGTCGCATCAAGTTTAGTTACCCGAGACACTAATAAGTAGTCTGTGGTCGGTAAACGGACGCGACGTGAATAGCTGTCAATAATGGCGTAGTCTTTACCAAATACTTTGGCAATATCACCTTCTGCGTATTCCACTAAATCAGCGTAATTCCAAATACACGGCTTATTGGCGGGAATGGGGGCCGTATAAGCGGGCACTTTGGCATGATTAGGCGCCAGTGCGGTTTGCAGGGCTTGTTTCGCCAGTACATTTTCTGCTTGAACCTTAACAGCCGTCGGGGTAGCAGAGCCGTTGGCCTGAGCAAGCTGTTGCTTTAACAGGGTATCTGCCACTTTTAAGCCCGCATCACGGCTTTTCAAAAATGCCAAATGTGCTTGTTGAGCAAGCCACTGGTTTTGTTGAAAAGCGTTTAAATGCGCTGGAGGTATTGGGGTGGCCACAGGCGAAGATTGGATCTGTGCATGTTTAACAGGAGAAGCCGGTTTTAAATTTGGCATAATAATGGGTGTCGTCTCTGTTGAAGTCGTTGGTTCTGTCACCGACGAGGTAAACGCATTGCGATGGGTTTGAGTCATCGGGATGATTGAAATCGTTGCTGGCGAGCGCGTTACAGGCAAAATATGCGCACATTTCATTTGAATATCTGTTAGGGCGGTTAACGGTGTATCAATAATGTGCTGATAAATATCTTGCCCACCCAAACTGACTTGCTTAATTAAGCTTAATTTACTGCCTGCGGCTAACTGTTGGGTTAACGGTAAGCTCAATCTAGCATTTAAAGCGTGGCGTTGTGATACCGACACAGATAAATCTATGTGTGAACATTGATCTTCACTAACCGTCACAACACTGGCATTAACTGCCGAGCTTTGCTGATTGAGTTGGATTAAGCTGTGTACGATACTCGCCATACCCGATGCGGCAAAACTGTGGCCCATCAAGTGTTGGGCTTGGGTTAAGGTATTTGCACCTTGCGACAATTGCTGAAGAAGGCTTTGCCCCATTAAATCTAATCGGCTTTCAGGTGATTGATTCAATTCAATTAAGTCAGCGGGTTTAGCGAGAATATGGTCACTAACCTGATCCGCGCAGTAACGCGAGTTAAATTGCAAACTCTCAATATTGGCATAGCTGGTGGCATTGCCTTGGGCGCTTGTTGACTCAGCGTTTTGGACTTGTAATACCATAGCCGCAGCGCCTTCACCGACATGCCATGCTGATAAAGCACTATCATCTGTGCCTAATGATGATAAACAAGCATTTTTTAATAGCATATTTTCTATGCTGCCAGATAAATCGACGGCTGCGATAATCACAGCATCAAGCGGTTCTTGATGTGAACTCAATGCAAACAGATTTTGGGCGACATCAATACAGCGGTTAACCGATTGCTCACCCGCTGAAATCGTAAAGGCTGGGCCATTAAAGTCCCACAATGATGAAATACGCGACGCCATAATATTGCCAATAAAGCTAGTGTACTGATTCAGCTTGGCGGCATCTAAAACGCTATCCATGGCGATAGTTTCAAGGGCTTGGTATTCATCTTCAGTTAACTGAACACCCTGTGAAGTTAAGCTGTCCGCTATTTGGCTATGTAGATTAACGCGGCCTCGGAATTGATGCAGTTCAAGCTCAGTTTCCATTGCCACTAATACGGCCACTTTGCTGCCAGGCGTTAACTTGGCATCGACAATTGCCTCATCGGCAACTTTCATTAATAACAGCTGTTGCGAGATTAAGCGATCATCTTCATTGGGCGGGACTTTAAAGCGCAAGAAATCAAAATCAAACTGTTCAATGTAGCCGCCTTGTGGGGCAGCATGCAGGCCATGTTTAGCCAGCAATTCTGGGTGCTTTTCTAACCCTTTCCAGCGTTTAGCGGGAAGCTGAGTCATTAATGATTGCTGCTGTGTCACTTTAGTGGCAAGGGCGTTAATGCTACTGGCTTGACCAAAAAGTGCCGCGATACCTGTGATGCTAAGCTCTTGTTGCGCAGCATTAAACTCACAAGCATTCGCTGTCGCATGACTTTTCACACCATTGTTGTCGTATGACTCAATGAGCAAATGCGCATTACAACCACCAAAACCGAAAACAGATACCCCAGCATGACGCACTGAATTCCCCGCTTTATCGGGCCATGGCAATACATCATTGGGTAGCGTTTGCTGACCAAACAACTGATTTGGCGAAGCTATCGGGCTACTGATATTAATGCTGGGAGGCAACACCCCTTGGCGCATAGCAAAGATCATTTTCATTATCCCTGGCATGCCAGCCGCGGTGAGTAAATGACCTAAATTAGATTTAGCTGAACCAATTAAGGGCGTGGCACTGCCGTTGAGTTTATCTTCAAAGAATCGCTCCATTGAGGTTAACTCAACCTTGTCGCCAAGTGGCGTGCCCGTGGCATGGCATTCAATCACTTCAATGCTGGCAGGGGCGATGTTGGCTTCGCGATAGGCTCGCTCAAACGATAACACCTGGCCTTTGCTATTTGGGCTAAGCACAAATTGCCCTTTACCGTCGTTTGATAACCCTATGCCGCTGACAAGCGCATAAATATGATCACCATCGCGCTCGGCATCTTCAAGCCGTTTTAGTACCAGAACGCCAGCACCTTCACCGGCAAACAACCCTTTACTGTTACTGTCAAAAGGCGCTGAAATGCCATGATCTGGATACGCATGGAAGATTGAAAACCCCATATTAATAAAGAAAGGGTCTGCACCTGATACTGCGCCAGCAAGCATGATATCGGCTTTGCCTGTGTGTAAATAATCACAGGCTAACTTAAGGGCGTAAACAGAACTTGCACAGGCGGCATCAAGGCTTAATTGTGCCGCGCCTAACCCTAAAGCATCAGCAACCAATTTTGAGGCGTTATGGGCAATCGCGCCATTGCGATAGTTAATTTGCTGTGGTTGCTGCTCACCAAAACGTTGTAATACAAAGTTTGGCTGGGCCAATTTAACCTGTAAGGCTTTTTCCACCGCATCGTGATAAAGCGGTACAAACAGTTCATTTGATTTAGCTGTCGGGAATGACAAGGTGCCCATGACAATACCCGTACGCGCTAAACGATGATCGTTTAAGTCAATGCCAGCATCAGCTAATGCATTACGTGCGGTATCTGTTGCCCATAAAAAACTGTCATCTAAACCGCTAAATGCACTGGCTGGAATGTGATAATCGTTGGCGTTAAATTGAAAATGTTGAATGTAGCCGCCTTTATCGCAATAGAAACGATCTGATTGGCCTTGAACCCCTGTGTATTCTTGAGGTTTTGCATTTAACTTTTCATTGCTGATTTGACTGCGAGAATCTTTTTTATCCAGCAGATTTTGCCAAAACTTTGCCGGAGTATCGGCATCAGGATACTGATTGGCTAAACCCACTATGGCAATTTTTGATGTGTTATGAGAACTCAATGGGGTTCTCCTTCTGAAATAAGGTGAGGTGTCTCAGTCGATAAAGACGAATGACCACAAGCCTGCAATGATTCAGTTGCGCGCGTAATAGCACAATCAATGCTATCGATAAACGGGGCAAAAGACATAGGTACCTGATGGCTGAGTAGTTGACCTAAACATTTCAATAAACTGATACTTTCATCAGCGCCTTTGGCATTAACGGCGATAGCCTGAGCTTGATGGCAAGCCTGACTAGGCAAAATTTTGTCGATTAATGTGGTGGTTTGTCTGTCTGCACCCATTTCAACAAATAAGCGGCTACCGTGCTGATAAGCCTTAGCGATTAGCTGAGTAAAATTCAGTTGATGGCAAAAGGTATCGGCAATCGATTGCGCAATGGCATCTGAGGTTAACTGAATTGGCTGAGCTTCAGTCGCGGTAATAAACTTTATCGCATCAGGCAAAGCATCCATTAGCGGCTGATGATAAAACTGTTTTACTTGCTCAATAATTTGCATCGCCGGTAAAGTGTGCATGGCGGTGACTTTATTTGAGGCAATGCCACGCTTACCCGCTTGCTTTAATAACGCCTTACAGCTTGCCTCACACCCAGCAACCACACAGGTATCACCTTGGATGATGGCAATGTACGCCCGCGGGTATTCAGCAAGGTAAGGGGCCAACTCTTCAGGTGTTGCCCGTGTGACAAAACTATTCCACACAATGTCATCCGTTGGCAGTAGTTGCCAATCTTGTCGCACACAGTTTAATGGGCCTGAAATATCTTGGGTGAAAATTGAGCTGGTTTGGGTGGCGTCAATTAAGCTGTGTGGTTGTTGCCACACCTCTAAACTGGCCCACATTGACGCTTCGCCCATTGAATAGCCTAACGCTAATTTAGGCTTAATATTGAACGTTTTAGTCAGCAATTTAGTCAATATATAGCTGGCACCTACGCCCGAAATAGCCAGCTCTGACAGGCTCATATTCTGGGTTGAACCATCAGTTGCATAAACATGCTGGCTTTGTAACATGGCTTGTAAATCGCCCTGTTTTTCAAGTTCAGCGTAAAGCGCAGGAAAAGTATGCCCAAGATGTTTAAGCATATTAGGATAAACCGTGCCCACACCTGGGAATACAAAACTTAGGCCTTCATTACCCGAAGGTGTAGAGGTAAAACAGCTGCCAGCAGGGGTTTTATAGTGTAACGGTTCATCGCCATTTATACCCGCTAGAGCACTTTGCATGGCAGACACTTCAGCACACAAGGTTGCGTAGCTTGTCGCCATAACAACAGCGGTGAATTTATGCGGTTCACTATTGGCAGTATATTCAATCAGCTGCTGTTTAATGAATTGCAGCAAGGGCAAAGTGATAGCTGCGTCATCAGGTTGATTAGCGGTGCTATTCATGTTGCTATGCGTTAACTCAGTTAATTGCCGTGCTAAGCCTGATAACTGTACCTGTAGCTCAGCTATCGTAGCTGCGCTAATGGGCAGCCATAATCGATGTTGATTGAGCAAAGGCTTAGCCGCTAGCACTTCAGTGCCCTGGGTTAAAATAACCGCTTGATGCGAATCATCACTCATCGAGCTGCTAAATGCCGCCACCCGACTTTGGTGAAAATCGCAAAACCAATAGTTAGGCTCTGTGTTGCTTTGATTATCATCTTGTGGACATTGACGATGTGCCATTGCGCCGACTAACGCATGTAATTGTTGTAACTTATGCTTGGCCGAGCCGGCTTTTGCAGTCTTAACTATGGGGGAAATGTGCAAGCGTTTAGCATGGGTTAATGCCTGCTTTATCGCCTCATCACTGTTGGTTGCAATGCCCACACCGTTAATAAAGGCATGTGGGTGAACACTGTTTTTGGCCGCGCAAAGTGCCGGAATAAGCCATAATGTATTGGCCAAATTAATGATCATATTTGGCTGTTCACCCAGTAACTTGGCCGCAGTGGCTAGCGCCTGTTCAAACCCAAGTGGATTGGATTCATCAAGCGCAATCACCTGACTGTCGACGAGGGGAAGGGGGCTTGGCGGGTTAAGCAACACCGCGATGCGCAATGGCATCAAATGATGTTGCTTAACGGCTTCAGCTAATTCCTTGCTGGTAAAGGTGCTCATAATCAAATTGAGCCCTCAACTAGGTTACTGTTGCTTGGGGCAAGGCTTGGGTTGCGAGGTGCAATAAAAGCCTCATTCAAGCTTTTGCTAATAGTGGTTTTCGCAGTCGACATAATGCAACTTAATCTGCCGTCATTATGGTAAAGCGCCACGTCGGCTGTAAGCGAACGACTACTGCTTTTAATGACCGACAACACGATATAACCTTGGTCACCTGATGCAAACGGGGCATAGGTAGTTAGTTCGCCAATACTTGATGGTAAACTGGCTGCATCATGTTTAATTCGTGCCCACACTAGCATGGCCTGCAGCAACAAATCTTCAGCAAACGCCTGACTGCCACCCAGCATTAGCTGAGGCGCAAAGCCCAAACAATCATTCGGGTTGATTTGCGGTAATTCAACTTTACACACTAGTTGCTGATCGTCAGCAATCAATACTTGCTTTATGCCTTGCAAACGAGGGCCGTGAAATAAACTGCCGTTACTGTACAGCTCTGTATCAGTGCTGATAATACCGGCTTCACTCGCACCTTGTTTTGCCTGACTGACGCTACTTGGCAAAGTGTTGGAGGCATTATCAAGTTGGCTGTGGTTTATCAACTTGGCTTGATATTGCGGTCTTAATACACTGTTGCTGTCAGCGCTTTGCATTCTGCTGGCGATTAACGCATTTAAGCTTGATTCAGTTTGGGTCAGGGTTAAAGTTAAAACCTGTGGCTCGTCAGTATCGAATATGATGCCTTTGAGTAACTTATAATCTTGAACGCAAACCGGTTGACCACACAGTATCTGCGCGGTTTCACGCATCCACTGAATGGCACACACGGTTGGCAGTACTGGATTACCCGCTATGCAATGGTCTTCAATAAAAGGCATTGCAAGCGGATTAAGTACACGTTCAACGCTATAAGTGTTATTCACACCTGTAAAAGATAGTGTCAGCGAACCCTCGGCAATAGGCGAAGAGTCCGCATTAAGCTTTTTTACAGCGGCACCTGATTTATCAGCATTGCTATTGTCTGAGCCTTGCATGTCTGAGCCAATCAGCAGTTGCACGCCGGTTTCAGAAAGCAGGCTGTGGGCAAACAAATTGGCACCTTTATCTAAAGGAATAACGTACACGCCGCGCTCAACAAACATTTTCTTTAACGCTGAACTGACCATGCCACCGTCCCAAGGGCCCCAGTTAAAACTCATCACTTTAGCTTGCGGATACCTTGCCGCTAGCTGCAGTGCCGTTTTATTGAGGATCTCATTTGACATTGAATAGTCACTTTGGCCTGTGTTGCCATAAAAGCCCGCGGCAGATGAGAACATCGCCACTAACTTAAGTTTACTCGCATCAATGGCATTGATGATGCCGGCAAAGCCAGACACTTTGGTGCCATATACTCGGCCTAATTCAGTTAAGGTTTTATCCTGAATATGCTTATCAGCTAATACGCCAGCACCGTGAATAATACCGGTAATCGTTTTTCCTGATGACTTTTCTAAAGCGGCTAAGGTTTGTTTAATCGCGGCATCTGAACTGACGTCCATGCTGATATATTGTGCACTTGCGCCAACATCTTTAAAGGCTGCTAGTGAGCGATCAATCTCTAAGCTACTGGTAATCGGCCACACAAGCGCATCAATTTGTTTAGGTGTTGGCTTGTTTCCTTGCGATTGAATAAACGCAATAGCAGCGGCTTTTAACTCGTTGGCTTTTTTGCCTTTAGCCCATGCAGGAAGGTTGGCGGCTAAATGCTCGCTACGTCCTGCAAGGATAAAGTGAGATTGGGTTTGCTTGGCTAGCGTTAGCGCACATTCAAAGGTTACTCCCTTTGCGCCACCGGTAACCAGTACGGTATCTTCGCGGTTTAAACGGCTTGCTTGATAACGCGTTTGGGCGGTCGTAGTTGCTGTTAGCGTGTGGCGACCTTGCTTGCTAATCCCAATTTCGGTTGTTGAAGTATCAACATCAAATAGCTCTGCAACGACAGCTTGGGCTAACTCTGCCGCTTCAAACTGTGGGGCAATATCTAATGCGCGGCAAAATACCTTTGGCCACTCGTGGCTTAATGTTTTGCTTAAGCCAGAAAGTGCTGCCTGGTTTAGCTCAGCAGTCATCAGGGCTTGGTTATCTAAGTAGCCAAATCCGCCGTCAATACGGCTAACTGTCATAAAGCTTACGCGTTCAGTTTGAGATAACGCCTCAAAGCCTTTTTGTAAATGTTTTGCCATCAAGAAGGCTTGCTCAACTGCGCTAAAGCCTGCTTCGCTTAATGGCAATGTCCCTTTAGCGGCAAGTTGTGGTTGTAAGTGAACAAAAGCGGCTATTTTATGCTTTGCTGCGACTTGTTGAATGACTTTGGCAACAGCATCATCACTGACATCCGTTAACACGAAGCTAGCAATTGCACTGCTTAGTGGCGACTGCGCACTTGTAATGGTTTTAGGGCTTTGAATTACGGCGACGGTTAAGCCAGTTGCGACTAATTTCTCTGCTAATACGCCAGCATTATGTCCATCATCATTGATGACGATGCAGGCATCTTTAGAGAAACAGCCAACTAATTTATCCGCCGCTGGTAGCTTTTTTAGCGCGACTTCCTGATGAGGAGGTAAGTCTGCAGCAAGTTCCGCTGTAGCTTGCTGAGCATCCATTTGTGCAGCTGAACTCGTTGCTGTTAACGCGCCGCCAGCAGGTAATTTGCTGTTCATGTAAGCCACGATTTCGCCCAATGTACGACACTCAGCTAAATCTTCTGGGTTTAGTTCAGGTAAGCCAGGCAACTCATCTTGCACTGTGCCTAAAATTTCCACACGCTTGATAGAGTCAATGCCTAGGTCCGCTTCCATATCCATGCTTAACTCAAGCATTTCAGTAGGGTAACCGGTTTTATCTGCCACAACAGACATCATGGTGCTTTGCACTAACTGAGCACTCAAGCCGCTGTTTGCCGATACTGGAGTCGAAGCAGCTGTTGCAACGATTGGGCTTGCGCCTGCAGCTGGCAATTTGCTGTTCATGTAATCAACGATTTCACCTAACGTGCGACACTCGGCTAAATCTTCAGGGCTTAATTCTGGTAAGCCGGGTAACTCATCTTGCACTGTGCCTAATATTTCCACACGCTTGATAGAATCAATGCCAAGGTCGGCTTCCATATCCATGCTTAACTCAAGCATTTCAGTAGGGTAACCGGTTTTATCTGCCACAACTGACATCATGGTGCTTTGTACTAACTGAGCACTCAAGCCGCTGTTTGCCGATACAGGCGCCGAAGCAACTGTTGTAGCGGCTGTTGCAGTGACTGATGCATCTAATGGGCTTGCGCCTGCAGCTGGCAACTTGCTGTTCATGTAGTCGACGATTTCGCCCAATGTACGACACTCGGCTAAATCTTCAGGGCTTAATTCTGGTAAGCCGGGTAACTCATCTTGCACTGTGCCTAGAATTTCCACACGCTTGATAGAATCAATGCCTAGGTCGGCTTCCATATCCATGCTTAATTCAAGCATTTCAGTAGGGTAACCGGTTTTATCTGCCACAACTGACATCATGGTGCTTTGTACTAATTGAGCACTCAAGCCGCTGTTTGCCGATACTGGCGCCGAAGCAACTGACGCAGCGGCTGATGCAACGATTGGGCTTGCGCCTGCAGCTGGCAATTTGCTGTTCATGTAATCAACGATTTCACCTAAAGTACGACACTCGGCTAAATCTTCTGGGCTTAATTCTGGTAAGCCGGGCAACTCATCTTGCACTGTGCCTAAAATTTCCACACGCTTGATAGAATCAATGCCAAGGTCCGCTTCCATATCCATGCTTAATTCAAGCATTTCAGTAGGGTAACCGGTTTTATCTGCCACAACTGACATCATGGTGCT
>NZ_JAPJEE010000001.1:0-7309 GCF_030731885.1 Shewanella sp. ULN5 | reverse complement strand
TTGCACTAACTGAGCACTCAAGCCGCCGTTTGCCGATACTGGCGCCGAAGCAACTGTTGCAGTGGCTGTCGTAGCTAATGGGCTTGCGCCTGCTGCTGGCAACTTGCTGTTCATGTAATCAACGATTTCACCTAAAGTGCGACACTCGGCTAAATCTTCTGGGCTTAATTCAGGTAAGCCGGGTAACTCATCTTGCACTGTGCCTAATATTTCCACACGCTTGATAGAGTCAATGCCGAGGTCAGCTTCCATATCCATGCCAAGTTCAAGCATTTCAGTAGGGTAACCGGTTTTTTCAGCAACCACATCTAGCATGGTGTTAAGTACTTTGTCAGCGCTTAGACCTGAGCTTACCGCCACAGGCGCTGCCGGCGCAGCAGCAACGGGTGCTGGGACGTTAACCGGTGTGACTTGAGGCGCAGGCGCTGACATTGCAACAGGCTGCGGTGTTGGTGTAATAGGCGTTTGCACCACAGCTTGAGCAACGGTTTGTTGAACAGGCTGCTGAACCTGTGCTTGAGTCGCTATTGGTTTAGCAACCTGAGCGACTGGCGCGACATGTGTATTTTGAGTAAATGCGACAGGCGCCTGGCCAGTTAACATTGCTAAGGCATGTTGGTTAGATTGCGCTTGTTGCTCAAGGAACAAAGTATGGCTTTGTAAGGTTTGTGCCTGGTGCTGGTGAAATTGCGCCATTGACTGCTGCAAGCTGTCAGGGATAGTTAAACCCGATGCGGCCATTTGAGTTTGCGCCGCCATGAGCGTGGCAAAAGTGTCGCCATATTGCTGAGGAATGGCTAAAAACTGTTGATGCAATTGTGCCGTTTGCTCTTGAGCGGCAAAAAATGCGCTAATGCTGTCAGTATTTACCGCTGCTGAGGGCGATTGCACTGCTGTAGTCGGGCGGCTAACAGGCGTATGGCTTACGGCTGAAGGCGTGGCACCTGCTTGTGGTGCTTCAATATATTCAGTTTTAATCACTTCTTTTTCCACTATCTTTTCTACAATTTTTTCGACAGGCACTTCAACCTTCACTTCAACTTGCTTAGGCGCAACTTGACCGGTTTCCAACGATTGCTGCATTTTCGCTTTAGTCGCTGGGCTAATGAAGTTAGTGGCGGTGAGTTTGACATTCATTGGCGATGATTTGGCTAATTCAGCAATCGGCGCTTGGTATGGATCAACCTCTGTTAATGCCAAGCCTAAAACCGCAAGCTGAGTCGCCGCTTGACGCAATTGCGTATCGCTGTTTCCTTTCGGGTTTGGATTCAGGCTTACCACACTGACGGCATCACTTTGATTGCCTAAGGTGCCTTCAACCAGTTTTTGGAGAATGTTTTTCGGACCAAACTCAACAAACACTCGAGCACCAGCATCGTACATGGCTTTTAGCTGATCACTGAAACGCACTGACTGCAGCATATGCTCGCTAAAGGCAGCTTGAATGGCTTTAGGATCTTTTGGATGTAGCTTACCTGTGCCATTGGCATAGAGGTTGACTTTAGGCTTAGCAAATTTCACTTTGCTGATGGCTTTGGCAAAAGGCACCTGAGCATGGGCAACAAGTGGCGTATGGAAAGCGCCCGATACAGGTAATGCGATGGCTTTAAAACCCAATGTCTGAATGGCTTTGGCCGCATCAGCTGTGGTATTGGTTGGGCCTGCAATCACTAACTGAGTTGGCGAGTTGTAATTAGCAACCTTCACGCCGTCAAAGTCTTTAATGCAAAGTTCAAGCTTATCAATGTGGGTCGCATCCGCGTTAGCTGGCAGGATCACCGCATACATAGCGCCAGCATCTTGGTCTTTAGGCGTTGCCGCCATTGATTGGCCGCGGGCAAAGGCTAGCTGATAATAATCCTCAGAGCTAATCACTCCCGCAGCGCATAATGCTGACAGTTCACCAAAACTGTGGCCAGCAACTATATCGGCTTTAAAGCCTGCCTGACTGAGTAATTGATATTGCCCCATGCTAACAGCGCCAATCGCGCTTTGTGCATTAGCCGTGTTGGTCAATGCCGCTTGTTGCGCAGCAATATCATTGGCTTCAAATGCAGGAATAGGGAATAAGACCTGCGATAACAGTGATTGCTTGTTTTTGGCAAACACCTTGTCGGCTAGCATTAACTGCTGACGCATTTCAGGGTAATGACACGCAAGGTCGATACCCATATTGACGTATTGTGAGCCTTGACCAGCAAACAACGCCGCAACTTTGACCTCAGCATCACTTGAGACTAGCGCCTCATTACGGAAGCTGGTTCCCGAAGGTAATTGCCACGCATTACTGGTGTTGCTTGTTAGCTGGGCAATTGCTTGAGTCAGTTGTGTCACCAATTCAGTGAGTGAGCTGACCACCATGCCGATACGGGCGGCTTTGCTATCAATTGCGCTAATTGCAAAACGCTTAGCTAACTTAGCTAATTCAATTTCCACTAGGTTAGGGGTGCTAATGTTTAAGGCTTTTACTTCATTGAGTAATTGAGTTAATTCAGTTTCAAGCGCAGCTTTATTGCTGGTACTAATCAATAAACTTTGAGCCACAGCGCGATGACGGTATTTGGCATCACGTTGATGGTCTTGAGTATATTCTTCAAGAACCACATGGAAGTTAGTACCACCAAAACCAAATGAGCTAATACCCGCACGGCGAGGTGTATCATCGGCGCGAGGTAACCAAGGGCGAGTTTCAGTATTAAGGTAAAAAGGTGAGTCATCTATGCCCAATTTAGGATTAGGCTTACTCACGTTAATGGTTGGCGGTAACACTTTATGGTGCAGTGCCAGTGCCGCTTTAATGACACCCGCAGTACCAGCCGTTGATTTGGTGTGACCCACCTGAGACTTAACCGAACCCAGCGCAATGTGTTGCTTGGTATCATTGCCTTCTGCAAACACCGATTTCAAGCCATTAAACTCGGCCACATCGCCAGCAGCAGTACCGGTACCATGCGCTTCAATCAAACCTATGGTGTGCGGTTCAAATCCGGCGTCATCGTAGGCACGTTTTAATGCTTTTGCTTGGCCTTCAGGGCGCGGGGCGTAAATACTTTTAAATTTACCATCAGATGAAGCACCAACACCTTTAATCACCGCATAAATACGGTCACCATCACGCTCTGCATCTTCAAGACGTTTCAGCGCCACCATGCCAATACCTTCACCAATCATCATGCCTTTTGAATCGATATCAAAAGGTTGGATAGTTTCGTTGGTGGTAAATGCCGGTGTTTTAGAGAAGCTCATATACATAGATGGCGAGTTATCGGTACACACACCACCGGTGATCATCATGTCGCTACGACATTCAGTTAATTCGGTCAGTGCCATACGCAATGCAGCTAAAGAACCAGCACATGCGGCGTCGACCACACAGTTCATCCCGCCTAAATCAAAACGGTTGGCGATACGACCCGCAATCACGTTACCCAGTGAGCCAGGGAATGAGTTTTCTTCCCAGTGAACATATTGGTCTTGGAATTTTTTGATTAGCATTTCAGTGTCAGCATCACTCAGTCCGCTGCTTTTGAACACTTTTTTTAGTACTGGGTATTGTAAACGCCCACTTAAGCTGTGATTCAGTTTTTGACCACCACCCACACCCAAGGTAATACCAATACGGTCGGTGTCATAATCTGCACCCACGCCAGCATCGGCTAATACTTCTTTAGCCACAATCAGCGACAGCAATTGCGATGAATCAGTTAATTCAAGAATATTAGGCGGCAGGCCAAACTCCATTGGATTGAAGTCGACTTCAGGTAAAAAACCACCGCGCTTACAGTAGCTTTTGTCCGGCGCAGATTTGTCTGCATCGTAATAATCTTCAATACGCCAATGCGTGTCAGGCACTTCGGTAATGGCGTCGATTTTTTCGCTGATTAAATCCCAAAATTTATTCAAATAACGAGAATTAGCAAAAATGCTGGCCATGCCAACAATTGCAACAGGCATATCTTTTAAACGCTTATTAAGACGCTTATCGGTATTTTTTTTGGATTGGCTCATTGTGAGTCTCCGTTTGATGACAGCGGGTTAGTCATCTGATGTAGGGATTCAGCTGCGTTAGGTTTAACATTGTTAGGCTTAGCAACTGCTAGACTTGCTCCAGGAAATCGAGCAAGAAAACTGTGATAGTTGCGCACAAGCAACTTTCGTAAATGAAATGGACCGTGTTTTAAAACGTGTGCCATGTAGCGATTACTCGCCTGAGCATGGCTATCTTGATAAATATCTAAGTAAACCCAATCAGATTTAAAGTCGACCCCCAAAAGCACTGAGTAGGCTTGATGTTCGGTCAGTTTTGGCGGAATACTGAGCGAAACCACTTGCACTACATTGTCAGGATCAGGGCTGGGTAAGGCCAAGGTGTCGGCTAAGGTTTGTGGGTTTACGGTATAGGTTTGAATGTTTGCCCCCTGAGTAACCGGGAGCTGATTGAAGAATTTTTCAGGCACGAAAGGGCTATCGAATTCGTCAAGCTTAGAAACCCCAAAGCGCTTTAAACATCGGGCTAAGCCTGAGCGTGACACATTGGGATTAATAAATTCTTGAGTGACTTTTAATAGTCTATCTAAGGGCATTTTTAATTGATAACGCAGCCCCAACATCACGTATTCTTCCATCGGTGACAAGGTGGTATTGAGTTTGTGAGGGGTATTGGGGGTGTTATCAATGGAGTCGCGTTTGCGCCACTTGCGAACGGTGGCTTCACTAATATTGAGGATTTTAGATAACTGACTCACGCTTAAATCAGATTCTTGAATAAACTGACGCATCTCAGGCGTGGTGGTCGCATTACGATGGTTAACCGTTTTTTTACCCGCTATCTCATCTGTTTTTGCTATGTCTGTTAGCTTATTAGTCTTTTGGGTCATCGAGACAGCATATCCGAATAATCTACTGGGACTGCCGGGTCACTCAAGCGCTGACCAAGCGTTAAATCCACTTAAATATAGTAAGAGCATGCAGACTACCTGAGGTTTCGCTTCGATACAATCACCCGAAACTAAAAACTGTGACCTAGAAGATTAAACAATGTAAATGTTAGTGTGCGATTTAGGGGTTATTTACCTTATGTAGTCCATTGGGCTGACAATACCAGTTTGATGTAAGCCAGCGACATGGGTATATATTTGCGTTGTTTTTACATCATTATGACCCAGAAGTTCTTGCACGGTTCTTATATCATGGCCACGTCTGAGTAAGTTTGTTGCAAAAGAATGCCTGAAAGTATGGGCTGTCACTCGTTTGGTTATTGGTGTTTGGCTAACCGCTTTTTGTAATGCTTTTCTAAACGTTGTGGGATCAATGTGATGCCTGCAAATATAGCCATCTACGGGATGTGAGACACAATGTATCGAGGGAAAAAGATATTGCCAATGCAATAACTTAGCACTAGTGCCAAACTTTTTTATTAGGCTAGGTGGTAGGGAAGCCATACCTAAACCCTTATTTAAGTCAGTTAAATGAGTGTGGCGTGCGTGATTAATTTGCTGATCGACTAACTCATTCGCCATTTGCGGTAAAATGCACACGCGATCTTTTTTACCTTTTCCTCGGTAAACAAACAGGGTCTGATTTTGAGTATCAATATCTTTTATGCGTAAGGTTAATGCCTCTGTAAGCCTAAGCCCTGCACCATAAAGTAAGATGCCTAGAAGTTTATATTTTCCTGTTAAGCGTTCAATAATTAACTTTGCCTCAGAATCTTCAAGCACTTGGGGAATGCTGCTGGGTGGTTTTGCATAAGGGAATTTCAAATCATCGGTGTTAATTGCAAGTACATGTTTGAAGGCAAAAACAAGTGCGCACAGTGCCTGTTGCTGGGTACTGCTAGACACTTGCTTACTATTGGCCAGAAAAGTCAGAAATTGTTCAATATGTAATGGTGTAATTTGTTTGGCCGAGGAAAATTTAAAGTGCCGAATAAAGTAACGGTTCCAATACAAATATGATTTCTCAGTTTGATAACTGTAATGGCGCACTCTTATTTGTTCTTTAATCGAGCCTAAATAACCGGTATTTTTCATAAATTCGCCCGCTTTCATTTATACCTGTATGTTTATACAGTTATAATGGTTTTCGGTTGATTTACGAATTATCAGGTCAAAAATCATACATAAGTAGTAGGTGATATTGAAGCGAGAATTTTGTAAGGTGTTATTTTTTAGTGTTTTTTTAGCAAGCAAGTAGAAAAATAATATTGAAAAACATTTTGCACGCTTTTTTTTGCAATTGTTGAAATAAAAAGTGCTTTACATCAATAAGATAGCAAATGTAGGATGTTATTAATCAATAACTTAAACGGCCGACATTGAATGATGCGCCGTTCAATAAGCTGTTAGCATTTTTAGAGCACCATCATCGAGAGGGAAGTATGAAAATTTTTGTTAGTTGGTCTGGACAGCGTAGCAAGGCAGTAGCTGAGTTAATTAGTGATTGGTTGAAATGTGTGATTCAAGCCTCTCAACCTTGGATTTCGACTAGAGATATTGATCGTGGTGCAATATGGTTTTCAGAAATAAGCGATAAATTAAAGGATGTTTCTGTCGGTGTAGTTTGTCTTACGCAAGAGAATAAAGAAAAACCTTGGATATTATTTGAGACTGGCGCGCTGGCTAAAGGGTTGACTACAAACCGAGTGTGCACATTTTTGATAGATCTTAAACCAGAAGATTTACAAGATCCGCTTGCCCAATTTAATCATACGTTGCCGGATAAGGGCAGTGTGTGGGAGTTAACGAGGACTATTAATGATTGCCTAGGAGATAAAGCACTTGACGAAAGGATCTTAAGGCAAGTATTTGATACTTACTGGCCGCAATTTGATAAAAACTTTAAAGAAGCGATAGATAAAAACCCTCCGGGCGAAGTTATACCACCTAGACCAGAGCAGGATATTCTTGCTGAAATATTAAGTAATACTAGAAGTCTATCTCATAGAATACGTGACCTTGAGTCAGAAGTGCACTTTAAGTCTCGTAATATTAATGAAATGGATTTCGATAGAAAACCCACACTTGAAATTCTTAAAATGCTTGAGTCTGGAAAGTACTCTGAAGATGAGATCGCAAAATATTTAGTTGATTATGATATGCCAGAAAGTTATGCAAGTGATTTAGTTAAGAAGACAATACTTAATAAGAAAATGGCTTTCCGGAAAAACAATGCTAACAAGTAGCTTCACAGGAAAAATTACTCGCTCCGCTCCTAATTTTCCTGTGAGCTAGGCGTTATACCCAAATTAACATAGGAGGTTATTTTGAAAAGACTGTATTTATTTTTGTTATCCCTTTCGATTTCTCTA
>NZ_JAPJEE010000019.1:0-80093 GCF_030731885.1 Shewanella sp. ULN5 | reverse complement strand
TATCCACGATCAGTGCTCTATATACCTAGCCGCTATCCACTTAAATATAAACAGTAATGCTTATCCGAATAGCATTAATTTTATAAATGGGCTTTTTTGTGTCTCTAATTTATCAATCAGTCGACTATTCATTCACTTTATAAGCGGGATCTTTTTCTAAATGCGACTGGGCTAAGGTAATAGCTTGTACCGCGCGAGAATTAAACTCACGTTGATACAGGGTATAAACAACAAAAAGACTAGCAAAAATGAACGCCGATGGATGTAAAAACCAGCACAAGGCCGCCATAGCAAAGTAGTATGACCGCAGGCCATAGTTGTATGAATGTGCAGCTTGATCTTGTACCACGGCCATCTGCCTAGCATAAGCCAGCAAATTTTTATCTGTGCCAGATTTATCTAGGGGCGCAGCTCCTATCATCACATTGACGAAACCATACTGACGCATTGACCAAGTAAACTGGAAGAAGGCTAATACAAAAATACAAGCCAATAACGCCAGTTTCACTTGTACCAAAGCGTGATCTGGCGATACAGAAAATGGAATAGAGCCAATAACCATTTCAAGTTTTTCAACCTGTGAGAACAAGGTCAGCACACCCGCTAAAATAAGTAATGTTGTAGAAGCAAAAAAGGCAATGTTGCGCTCAAGATTGGCCAACAATGCCGCCTCGCCGACTCGAACCTCTTTGGCAATGATTTGCGACATCCAATGAATTCGTTGTTGATGCATAACTCTGGCAATACAGTTAGTGGTTTTAGCTTTGCGCTTTGAAAACTGGGTATAGCCCAACCAACAGGTAAGAAAGGTCACCAAAGCTAAATAATCTAACGCTGTCCCTATCATGCAGATTCCCTATAAACTTAATAATTAATATCTTTTGGTTATATTATGCACCAGTTTTATGACGTCATGAATGATTATTTAAAACTCACTCTGACTCTCTATTTTCATTCTCACGCTGGTAATGGGATGAACAAATGACAAACTACTGGCATGAAGCATTAATCGTGGCGCGAGTTTCTGTGAGTTACCCAAGGTATACAGATCGCACCCTATAATAGGGTGACCAATATACTGGCTATGCAGCCTTAGTTGATGGGTTCTCCCTGTAATTGGACTATATAGCACTTTCGTCACGGGCTGACCTTGGCCTAATAGGTTGGTTTCCAACACGCGGTAATGGCTGTGAGCCGTTTTGCCCGTGTCACACACCTTCATTAAAGGAAAATCACCTTTAGCTATAGGGGCTGTGATATCGCCTTTTAAGGCAGATAACTCGCCTTGTAATATCGCAGTATAGGTTTTATCGACTTCGCCATTTTGAAACTGTTTCGTCAGTAGGCCATTAATGCCTTTATTTAATGCCACCAGCATAATGCCAGAGGTACCAAAATCTAACCTATGTATTAGCGTACAACATGGAAAGTCCTTTGTGAGGCGATGATGTACAGAATCTAAATTAAGTGGATTTTTGCCCGATAAACTTAACAGACCAGAGGGTTTGTTAATGATCAATAAGTGCTCATCTTGAAACAAGATATCAATATGACCAAGACAAGGGGGCGCAATAAACTCTGTCATTAGATAACCATCTAAAAATAAAAATGCAGCATAAACAAAAGGTGGCCATTGGGCCACCTTTTAACTGTAATAGCTATGACAATTAGGTTCTTAGTTTACCTAATTCGCTATGCTGTTGTTGTACTAACTCAGCTAACGATTGGCTACTTTGTTGAGCTTCATCTGCAAGCTGTGACAACTCAGCGGCTGAATCTGAAATACCGGTAATATTTCGACTGACCTCTTCAGTAACCATACTTTGCTCTTCCGCCGCCGTAGCGATATGAGTCACCTGCGATGACACTTCATTAATCTGCACCACAATCGCATTGAGAGATGATAAAGCCATTTCTGTTTGCTCAACGGCAAGCTGCGCACCTTGAGCACCTTTATCAATAATGCTGGATGCATTACGAACTTCTGATTGCAACGAATCAATCAGTTTAGTGATTTGATCAGTAGAGTTTTGTGTTTTTGACGCTAACGCTCGAACCTCATCTGCCACCACAGCAAAACCACGCCCTTGCTCACCAGCTCTTGCCGCCTCAATCGCCGCATTCAATGCTAACAGGTTAGTTTGCCCCGCAATTGAACTAATGACTTCTAGAATACCGCTGATATTGCCACTACTTTGAGAAACCAATTCAACCGCTTTTTGCGCTTGAGCAGACTCAACAGACATCTCATTCACGTAGCTCATTGCTTTGGTAAGTCGCTGCTCGCCCTCTTTAACATTCTTAGTCATAGACTCTGTTTCGTGGGCGGTTTGTTCTGAGGCTTTAGCCACTTCTAGCGCTGCGGCACTCATTTGGTTCACCGCGGTAACGACACTGTCAATTTCAGCATATTGACGATTAACACTTTCACGGGTTAATTGCGCAATTTTGGCAGACTTTTGACTTTCAGATTGTGAACGATCGGCCAAACCTTTAAGGCCAATAATCAGGTCTCTCAGTTTAGTGATAAAGAGATTAAATCCTTTTGCTAACGCAATGAGTTCGGCATGTGAATCCACATGAATAGATTGGGTTAAATCCCCTTCAGCGCTGCCTAAATTTTCGACCCTTTGTTGGATCATATTCAGCGGTGAAATAATGCTGCGGATCACTATGCTAATTAGGCCAATAGCAATCACTGACACAATAGCCCCAAGCGTTAACAACAAACTCCCCAATGATGCCGCCATCTCATCCATGGCATCGTCCATTTTAGTAATTGCCGCAAATGCTTGCTCTTTCGGCACCTCAATAACCAATGACCAGGTAGCCTGAGCTAGTGGAATTTGAATAGGAAAAGCCACAGCTATAATGTCATCATCACTGTAGATTTGATTACTGTTATGCAGCTTCATTAATTCAGATGCTTTTTGAGGAGGGATAGACTCAGCAAGCGGCCTAGCTAACTTGTCATAATGGCTGGCAGCAACCACAAGGCCACGTTGGCTTAACAAAGTAACTTTCGCTTTTCCCTGATACAAACTTTGTGATAATTGAACGATTAACTTTTGAAAAATAGGTAAATTAACATCAACCCCAACCATACCTTTAAATTGTTGATTAACCAAAACTGGCACGGTAAGTGAGGTCATTAATGCATTATTACCCGGGGTGATCTCATACAAGTATGGTTCCATCAAACAAGGTTTTTTGGTGTCTTTGACGCATAAATACCATTCAGCCTCCCGTATGCCAAATTCATTAAGAGTTTCAATATACTTTTCTTCAGCATCATCCACTTGTTGATGTTCTGTTGTACCGTCATCATTACGGGTGTAATAAATCTCTAACCCACCATTATCAGGCACACTGTGACTAAAATTTTGCAGATAATCACTGTCTCTACCGTCGTAGCCGTTTGCCTCAAATTGGGCATACATGGAAGATATTTGCGCATTCTTGCGTAAGTTAGCAACGAGCAGAGCTTCTAGTTTTGAACGGTCAAGCGGTTCATTTTGGGCGGTGTATTCTGCCATTCCAGAAAACGAAAAAGGGATACGGTAAGCCTCATTAATAAACCCAGCAATTTGTTGACCATACTCGGCAGCCTTTGCGGATAATTTTTGACTAATTTCTTGATGTAAGGTGTCATCCACTTGTGCAGACAATATTTTATTTTTATCGCTTAATCCCCACCATAAACTTAATGATAACGTTAATACGATCAGCAAGAACAATCCTGAAGTAATCCAAAGTAATTTTGTTTTGACAGGCAATGCCTTCATATTTTAACTCCGCTTTTATTATCATTATTATTGTTTTGCTAAAATTGCAAATACACACTTTAGTCTAGTCTAGATTCTTGAAAACGTGAGGCTTAGGGACAAAAAAAGCCCTATTAGTAAATAGGGCTTAAATATCATGCAAACCTAATAGAATTTACCCTTTAAAAACAACGCCAAAGACTTCATCCATAATCGCCAAACCAGCATCAACTTGTGCATCTGGCGCTGTTAAAGGCACTAACACGCGTAGAACGTTTCCGTAGGTGCCGCAAGACAATAAAATCAATCCACGCTCGCGGGCTTCCGCTAACACTTTTGGACAATATTGCGGTGCTGGTTGGCCATTTTCCATCAGTTCAATGGCAATCATTGCACCTAAACCACGTACCTCAGCAATTTGGCTATATTTGCTTTGCATTGCCGTAATAGATGCTTTAATGCGGCCACCTAAGCTATTGGCGCGCTCAAGTAATTGTTCCTGCTCAAAAACCTCAATTACCGCTAAAGCCGCAGCACATGCCAACGGACTGCCGCCGTAAGTACCGCCTAAGCCTCCAGGGCCTATCGCATCCATCACCTCTGCACGCCCGGTTATCCCAGATAACGGGAAACCACCAGCAATTGATTTAGCAAAAGTAGTAATGTCAGGTGCAACACCCATTTGCTCCATCGCAAAGAAGGTGCCCGTACGACCCGCACCAGTTTGCACTTCATCTGCAATTAACATGATGCCATGGGTATCACACAATTGACGTAATCGTTGCATAAAACTTGGCGATGCGGCATAGAACCCGCCCTCACCTTGAACTGGCTCAAGTATTATCGCGGCGATATCGCTTGGCTCAGCATCATTTTTGAAAATTCGCTCAATTGAAGCCATTGCAGCATCTTCAGATACACCATGTAGCTCACAAGGAAATTCAGCCCTAAATACGTTCGCTGACATTAACCCCATACCTTTACTGTATGGTGCGACTTTACCGGTTAAGGCTAATGCCGCGATTGTGCGACCGTGATAACCAGAAGTAAATGCAATCACTCCCGCGCGCTTGGTATAAGCTCGAGCGACTTTAACGGCATTCTCAACCGCTTCTGAACCGCTGGTAAATAAAGCGGTTTTCTTAGCAAAATCACCTGGCACTAAATGATTGAGTTTTTCGCACACTTCAATGTAGTTTTCATAGCCAAGCACCATAAAACAAGTGTGCGAAAAATCGTTTAATTGCGCTTGAACAGCCGCCTTCACTTTTGGGTGCAAATGCCCCGTGTTTAACACCGCAATGCCACCAGCAAAATCGATATATTCACGACCTTCTACATCCCATACCGTGGCATTTTCAGCACGCTGGGTAAAAATAGGGTGAATTTGCCCTACACCTTGAGCTACCGCTGCTTGGCGACGGGCCATTAATCCTTCGTTTGTTTTACTCATTGCCTTCTCCCCTTGATGCGGACTAAACCGACATACAGATATATTTCATTTCGAGGTATTCCTCGATGCCAAATTTAGAACCTTCGCGACCTAAACCTGAAGACTTAATGCCACCAAATGGTGCGACTTCATTAGAGATTAAGCCTGTGTTAACCCCGACCATGCCATATTCAAGTGCTTCAGCCACTTTGTATACCAAGGAGATATCTCGACCATAAAAATAGGCCGCTAAACCAAACTCAGTATCATTAGCTTGATTGATGACATCATCAACACATTCAAATTTAAACACTGGCGCTAATGGGCCAAAGGTTTCTTCACGAGCCACTAACATGCTTTTATCTACATCACGTATGATGGTTGGTTGAAAGAAGTACCCACCTAAGTCATGGGGTTTTCCGCCAGCGACAATGCTAGCGCCTTTACTTACCGCATCATCTAAATGACATTGTACTTTAGCCACCGCATCAGCATTAATTAATGGTCCAGTGGTGACGCCTTGTTCGGTACCTGCACCCACTTTTAACTTGCTGACTGCATCGGCAAATTTCTGAATGAAAGCATCATAAACGCCAGCTTGCACGTATATGCGATTCGCACAAACACAGGTTTGTCCGGCATTACGGTATTTAGCAATCATTGCGCCATCAACGGCGGCATCTAAATCAGCATCATCAAATACGATAAACGGCGCATTGCCGCCCAATTCTAAAGACATCTTTTTAAGCGTAGGCGCACATTGCTGCATCAGCTTAATACCAACAGCGGTTGAACCAGTAAACGATAACTTCCGCACAATAGGACTATCACAAAGGGTGTTACCAATAGCTATGGCATCACCGGTGACCACACTAAATACGCCTGCAGGAATACCTGCACGATGAGCCAACTCAGCTAACGCCAAAGCCGTAAACGGTGTTTGTGGCGCAGGTTTAACCACCATAGTACAACCTGCGGCTAATGCTGGCGCGGCTTTACGAGTGATCATTGCCGCTGGAAAGTTCCATGGGGTAATCGCCGCAGTCACACCAACAGGTTGCTTGATAACAGTCAGTCTTTTATCGGCTTGATGCCCAGGAATAGTATCGCCATAAACGCGCTTAGCTTCTTCAGCAAACCATTCAATAAATGAAGCGGCATAGGCAACTTCGCCCTTTGCTTCAGCTAAAGGTTTGCCCTGTTCGGTTGTCATTAGCAGCGCAAGATCATCTGCGTTTTCAATTAATAGCTCAAACCAACGTCGTAACTTACTACTGCGCTCTTTAGCGGTCAGTGCACGCCAGGCAGGCAATGCTTTATTGGCCGCATCGATGGCCACCGATGTCTCAGCCGCCCCCATAACTGGTACGTGGCCGATAATCTCATGATTGGCAGGATTGGCAATCGCAATGGTTTCACCAGAGTTGGCAGCGACCCATTGGCCGTCGATGTAGCATTGTTCGTGTAATAAGCTTGGATCATTCAACACCATGACGAGCTCCTTTATCTCAATAATCCGAAGTTAAATGCCGAACTTATCGCGCATTGTGTAATACCAGGCACCTAGTGCACTAAACGGCACTCTTAAAGCGTGTCCACCTGGGAATGGATAGTGCGGTAATGCCGCAAACGCGTCAAATCGGGTCGCCTGACCGTTTAGCATTTCAGCCAGTAATTTACCGGCTAAATGAGTGTAGGTAACACCATGACCGCTACAACCTTGTGAGTAATAAATATTATGGCCAATACGCCCTACTTGCGGTAAACGCGATAAGGTCATTAAAAAGTTACCTGTCCAGGCATAATCGATTTTTACGTCTTTTAATTGCGGGAAAGTTTTCAATAATTTCGGTTCAATTAGCGCTTTAATATTGGCAGGATCACGAGCGCCATATACCACACCACCGCCAAAAATTAACCGCTTATCACCGCTTAAACGATAATAATCAAGCAAGTAGTTACAATCTTCTACACAGTAATCTTGCGGTAAAATACTGGCGGCAAGCTCATCAGAAAGCGGTTCGGTGGTCACCACTTGGGTGCCACAAGGCATTGATTTAGCATGCAACTCTGGTAACAACTTGCCTAGGTAGGCGTTACCCGCAACAATCACAAATTTACATTTCACCTGGCCATGAGCTGTGCGCACAACGGGTGATGCCCCATCGTCTATATCAATGACTGCAGAGTCCTCAAAAATCAATCCGCCTAACGACTCAACAGCACGCGCCTCACCTAAGGCTAAATTCAGTGGGTGAATATGACCACCACTTTTATCCAATAAGCCACCAACGTACAAATCTGTGTCAACCACTTTGCGAATGGCATCTTGATCTAATATTTCAAGTTGTTGATTGTGTCCATGGGCTTCCCATAGATTTTTTTGAGACTGTAAATGGCCCATTTGTTTTTTATTCATAGCAGCAAAAACGCCACCATCTTTTAGGTCACAGTCAATATTATATTTGGCAATACGTTCGCGAATAATGCGCCCGCCTTCAAATGCCATTTGGCCAAAAAGTTTTGCCTGTTCTTTACCAACCACTTTTTCAATACTGTCGATATCACGGCTAAAAGAGTTAACTATTTGGCCACCATTTCGGCCAGAAGCTCCCCAACCGATACGGGCGGCTTCAAGTACCACAACCTTCATACCGCTCTCTAAAAGATGCAGCGCAGAAGACAAACCTGTGTAACCTGCACCAACAATACAAACATCTGTTTCTATTGATGACTCAAGTCTAGGACGCTCCACTTTATCGTTGGCCGACGCGGCGTAATATGAACTAGCATGAGGTGTCGCGGACATAGCATTTCCCTTATATGTACATTGCAAAATACAACTGTCTAATCCTACACCTAGGCTAAAATAAAAACTAGCAAAAAACACATAATTATTTACAGTTCGTTTAAAATATTAAACACAAAATATAAGACAATCTTTGTTTAATAAGAATTGTTTTAGCATGGGTGTGAATGGCTCAGGTTTATCGCCAAAATGTTTGCTATTAATGTGTTTCGCTGACTTGATATCTGTCAGTTTGCTAACGAACCCGAGTGGAAGTAAGCAATAAAAAAGCGCGTAGATTATCCAATAATTTGAATCATCACGCGCTTTTTTTAAATATGATGAAATTAAGATTCCATCGCTTCTTTGGCTTTTTTCTCTGCGCGTCTGGTCAAATACCATGACAAGAAAGCAACCAAAGATACCGCTAGAATAATAATCGTCGCTAACGCGTTAATCTTAGGTGAAACACCTAAACGCACCGATGAAAAGACCACCATGGGCAAGGTTGTTGACCCAGGACCTGATGCAAAGCTGGCAATAACCAAGTCATCTAACGATAAACTGAACGACAACAACCAGCCAGCAATTAATGCTGGTGCGATCATTGGCACAGTAATCAAGAAGAAGGTTTTTAGTGGGGTTGCCCCTAAATCCATTGCAGCTTCTTCAATTGACTGGTCTAACTCACGTAACCGTGACGACACAACGACCGCAACATAGGCCGCACAGAATGTTGAATGTGCTATCCATACGGTTAACATACCGCGTTCAGCAGGCCAGCCAAAAGTATCTGCCATTTGTACAAAAAGCAGAAGTAATGACAAACCAGTGATTACTTCAGGCATAACCAGCGGTGCGGTGATCATATTTGATAAGGTTAACTTAGCCCATGAGCGACGGAATCGTGTCATGACGAATGCCGCCATAGTGCCAATAATAACCGCCATCGTTGCGCTGTAAAATGCAATACGTAAACTCACCCATACCGCATCTAAGATTTGCTCATCACGAAATAACTCACCGTACCATTTAGGTGAAAAACCACTCCACACGGTAACAAGCTTAGACTCGTTGAATGAATAAATAACCAAAATAAACATTGGCGCATACAGAAATAGCAAGCCAAACCACAGCATCACTTTAGAGAAACTTAACTTCTTCATGCATCGTTCTCCATGTTGCGTGACTGATATCTATGGAACAAGGTTATTGGCACAATAAGCAGAGCTAACATCACAATGGCAAGTGATGACGCAACAGGCCAATCGCGGTTATTAAAGAACTCTTGCCACAGTACCTTACCAATCATTAATGAGTCAGGACCACCTAGCAATTCAGGAATTACGAACTCGCCCACAGCAGGAATAAACACCAACATTGAGCCCGCTACCACACCGCCCATAGCTAAAGGCAAAGTGATTTTCCAGAAAGTATTAAAGCTACTTGAACCTAAATCTGATGCAGCCTCAATTAAGCTCATGTCCATCTTCACCAAAGTGGCATATAGCGGCAAAATCATAAACGGTAGATAGGCATAAACAATGCCGATATAAACCGCAAAATTTGTGTTCAACATTTGGATAGGTTCAGAAATAACCCCTAACCACATTAAGAAGTTATTGATTAATCCTGTGTTACTTAAAATCCCCATCCAGGCATACACTCGAATTAAGAATGAAGTCCAAGAAGGTAACATCACCAGTAACAATAATACCGGCTGAAATCTTGCAGGCGCTCTGGCTATGGCGTACGCCATCGGGAAACCCAGTACTAAACAGCCGATTGTGGCAATTAATGCCATTTTGAGTGATGTTAAATACGCCATGTAATACATGGAGTCTTGTAACAACAATAAATAATTACCTAAATTTAAAAATATTGATAATGACTCGTCAATATAACTAAATGTTGCTTCATACGGAGGAATTGCAATTGCCGCAGTTGAAAAACTCAACTTAAGGACGATTGCAAACGGCAAAGCAAAAAACATCAGTAGCCACAAATAGGGCATGCCTATTGTGAGATGTCGGCCTCTTAGGCGCTTAAATGGATTTATCATGAATTTAATACCACCCCACTAGTGTCTTCCCAGCTGATGTATACTTCATCTTCCCAAGTTGGGTTATCAGCACGACGTTCACGGTTTGCCATTGAACATTGGACAATTTGGTTGTTTCTCAGTTTGATATAAAACACTGAAATACCGCCTAAATAAGCAATGTCATGTACAACGCCTCTCGCCCAGTTATATTCACCCTCAGGTTGCTCGCGGGTAATAATGGTTTTCTCAGGTCGTACGGCAAGTAACACTGTTTTATTATCTAGGCTGGTGGAAATACCATGGCCAATATAAAAAGGCTGTTTTAAGGTAGGTGATTTGATGATAGCGTGGTCGGCTTCATCTTCAATAATATCGCCTTCGAATAAGTTAACAGTACCGATAAACTCAGCCACCATACGGCTATTTGGCGCTTCATAAATGTCCATTGGGCTACCCGTTTGTGCAATCCAACCTTCATTCATAATAGAAATTCTGCCCGCCATGGTCATGGCTTCTTCTTGGTCGTGGGTTACCATCACACACGTAACGCCAACCGCTTCAAGAATATCGACCACTTCAAGCTGCATCTGTGTACGGAGTTTTTTATCTAATGCGCCCATTGGCTCATCAAGTAATAGTAATTTAGGACGTTTAGCTAATGAACGTGCTAAGGCAACACGTTGACGTTGGCCGCCTGATAATTGATGTGGTTTACGCTTAGCGTATTTTTCCATATGCACCAGCTTGAGCATTTCTTCAACGCGTTGAGCAATCTCAGCTTTAGGCATTTTGTCTTGTTTAAGGCCAAAAGCGATGTTCTGTTCAACCGTCATGTGTGGAAATAATGCATAAGACTGGAACATCATATTAATTGGACGTTCGTAAGGAGGCATGTCGGTGATATCTACGCCGTCCAGAAAAATACGGCCTTCAGTTGGTCTCTCAAACCCCGCTAGCATACGCAGCAAAGTCGATTTACCCGATCCTGAACCACCTAATAATGCGAAAATTTCACCCTGATTGATGGTCAATGAGACGTTATCGACCGCACGGACATCATCAAAAAGTTTACTAACACGATCAATTTTGAGAAGTACTTTATCTTGCGTCTTTGTGGTTGGTTTATTAGTGACGCCCGAGGTGTTTACCATAATACTGCTCCGCCTATTTGGAGTATGTGTTCTGTAACGTTGATTATTATTTTGGGTTACATGAAACATTAAAATCTGATTGATGAAAGACTAAACTTAATAGGGCGAGTTTCCTCGCCCTATTAAAAACCTGATTACTGACCAGATTTCACTTTAGTCCACGCGCGCGTCACAACACGTTGAATTTTCATTGGGCGAATATCACCAATGTAAAGCTTATCAATGACCGCTTGTGACGGATAAATTGCTGGGTCGTTTTTAATTGCCTCATCGACTAATTCCTGTGCTGGTGCATTTGGATTAGCATAAGCAACATAGTTAGTGATTGGTGCGATAACCTCTGGACGCAATAAGTAGTTAATAAACTTGTGTGCGTTTTCAACGTTAGTTGCATCTTGTGGAATGGCTAACATATCAAACCACAGGTTTGCACCTTCTTTTGGAATTGAATAACCAATCTTGTTACCGTTTCCAGCTTCATCAGCACGAGCTGCTGCTTGGAAAACATCACCTGAGAAACCATAGGCGACACAAATATCGCCATTGGCTAAATCAGAAATGTAACGTGAAGAGTGGAAATAAGTGATATATGGGCGCACTTTAGCAAGTACTTCAGCCGCTTTTTCATAGTCAGCTGCATTTTTGCTGTTTGGATCTAAACCTAAGTAAATCAGCGCTTGTGGCAACATATCGTCCGCAGAATCTAGCATTGAGAAACCACATGATGCAATTTTCTCAGCATACTTAGGATTAAAGATAAGTTCTAATGAATCAAATGGCGCATCTTCACCTAACACAGCTTTAACTTTATCGATGTTGTAACCGATACCATTTGTTCCCCATAAATAAGGCACTGAATGTTCATTAGCTGGATCCGATTTTTCTAGTTGCTTCATTAAATCAGGCTGTAAATTGGCATAATTAGTCAACTTAGCACGATCAAGCTTTTGGAACGCGCCAGCCTTAATTTGTTTTGCCAAAAAGTGATTTGAAGGCACAACGATGTCATAACCGCTGCGTCCTGAAAGCAATTTAGCTTCAAGCACTTCGTTACTATCGAAAACGTCATAAATAACGCGAATACCAGTCTCTTTTTCGAAGTTTGCTAAGGTATCTTCAGCAATATAATCAGACCAGTTATACATCTTTACCACTTCTTCAGCATGCAGCGAGGTGCTAGCAAATACCGACGCTGAGATAAGCGCGATGGTAGACAGTTTGTTCAGTAGCTTCATATGTTCTCCCTTACTTGGATAATGGTCAGATCTGGGCTGACAGTTTTTCGCTTTTAAAGCGTTATTATCATTCCCTTATAAAAAGGAAATTATCCAATGCTACATCGTATTTCTGCATCGGTAACATCACAGCAAAATGAAAATGCTATAACTTTTTGGATTCTATCAAAAACCTTTTCAATTACTAGATAGTGACAATCTAATTGATTAAAAAATCACTACTACACCATAAGCATGCAATTGATAGCCATTGAATGCCAAGGCGTAAAGTCTGTTTATTCGCGCTATTTAAGCGCTAAGCATTGCGTATACGTATCATTTAACGCAAGTAATGCTTTTTCAATTAACTCATCTATTTGTGCTTTAGTAATGACTAAGGGCGGCGAAATAATCATGGTGTCGCCGACCGAACGCATCACCAAACCATGTGCAATACAGGCGTCTCGGCACCAAGTGCCCACACCGATGTTTGACGGATAACGTTGACGCTTAGCTTTATTTTGCACTAGCTCAATTGCACCCACCAAACCTAAACCGCGCACTTCACCCACTAATGGATGCTCAGCGAGTTGCTGTAAAGCCTGTTGGAAATATGGTGCGATTTCAGCGCCCACTTTTTCAACCAGCTTTTCTTGCTTGATGATATTGATATTTTCTAATGCTGCCGCTGCCGCTACAGGGTGCCCCGAATAAGTGTAACCATGGGTGAACTCGCCACATTGTTGCTTAATAACATCTGCAACTCTGTCTGCAATTATTACGCCACCCATTGGCACATATCCTGAAGTCATCCCCTTAGCAATCGAAATAAGATCCGGTTGCAAATCAAAATACTCTGCGGCGAACCAGTGACCTGTTCGGCCAAAACCACTGATCACTTCATCAAGAATAAGTAAAATGTCATATTTAGCTAAAATACGTTTAATTTCAGGCCAATAGGTCGATGGAGGAATAATGACACCACCCGCGCCCTGGAAAGGCTCAGCAATAAATGCGGCAACATTGTCTTCGCCCAAGGCTAAAATTTCAGTTTCTAATGCTTGTGCAGCTTGTAGGCCAAATGCTTCTGGCGTTAAATCTCCGCCCTCTTGATACCAATAGGGCTGCGCGATGTGCACTATTTTTGGGATAGGTAAATCACCTTGTTCGTGCATGCCAGACATGCCGCCCAAACTTGCACCCGCAACGGTAGAACCATGATAAGCATTATGGCGACTAATAATGGTTTTCTTGTTAGGTTGCCCTTTTAAATCCCAGTATCGGCGCACCATACGCAAATTAGTATCATTTGACTCTGAACCTGAACCCGTAAAAAACACAGTGTTCATGTGTTTAGGGGCTAATTCAGCAATCGTTTTTGCCAGTTCAATTGCCGGTGGATGGGTGCATTGAAAGAAGCTGTTGTAATAAGGCAGTTGCTGCATTTGCTTACTTACCGCATCAACAATCGATTGTCTGCCATAACCCACATTGACACACCAAAGCCCAGCCATACCATCAAGCAACTTTTTACCTTGCACATCCCAAATGTAAACGCCTTCAGCACGTTCAATCACGCGGGTGCCTTTTTCACCAAGGCTTTTAGAGTCTGTAAATGGATGGATAAAATGTGCTTTATCGGCTTGCTGTAATCTTGTTAAGTCTGTCATACCCGTTCCTTTATCGCTGGCAATAAACCACTATTGCCAGCGCGTCAATCAAAATGCAGAATCACTGAAAATATTACGATTAGGCTTAAACCGTTAACAATAAGAACTCACGTTCCCAAGAACTTACCACGCGGCGGAAGTTCTCTAATTCAGCTTGCTTCACCGCCACAAAACCTGTGGTAAATGATTGGCCTAGGTATTCAATACACGCTTCACTGTCTTGCATTGCCATTAACGCTTCTTCTAACGTTAGTGGTAAACAATATTCATTATTGGTGCGACTTTCGTTTGCACGACCAGTAACAGGTGTTGATGGACGTAAACCCTTTTCCATCCCAATAAAGCCACATAATAAACTGGCTGCGATAGTTAAATAACAGTTCGCATCGGCGCCTGGAATACGGTTTTCAATACGACGATTTTGTGGTGACGACTCCGGAATACGTAAACCACATGTGCGGTTTTCTACGCCCCACTCAAGGTTTACTGGCGCTGATGTACCTGGTAAAAAGCGGCGGAAAGAGTTTGCACTTGGCGCCATTAAAGGTAACAGCTCAGGAATATATGTTTGTAAGCCTGCAATGTAATTCAAGAATAACTGACTTTGGGTACCATCTTCTTTAGTAAAAATGTTTTTGCCGGTTTTCTTATCAATCACACTTTGGTGAATATGCATCGCACTGCCGGGCTCGTCGGTTACAGGCTTAGCCATAAACGTGGCACAAACATTGTGCTTTAATGCGGCTTCTTTTAGGGTGCGTTTAAAGACGAACACTTGGTCAGCTAATGCTAACGGATTACCGTGGCTGAAGTTAATCTCCATTTGCGCTGGGCCATCTTCATGGATCAAGGTATCAATATCTAAGCCTTGGGCTTCACACCAATCATACATGTCTTCAAATAGTGGATCGTATTCGTTAGCGGCATCTATAGAGAAAGACTGACGACCGGCTTCAGGGCGACCTGAGCGACCAACTGGAGGCTTAAGGGGTAAGTCATGATCGTCGCTACGCTGAGTTAGATAAAACTCCATTTCAGGGGCAATGACCGGCTCCCAACCTTTATCTTCATAAAGTTTAAGCACTTTTTTAAGCACGTTACGTGGAGAAAGCTCAATTGGGTTACCCATACGGTCATAACAATCATGAATAACTTGTGCGGTAGCTTCAACGGTCCAAGGCAACATAAATACCGCATTTTCATCTGGCACACAGACAAAATCGATGTCTGCATCATCAAGTAACGAGTAAAAAATACTGTCATCGATAAAATCGCCAGTCACAGTTTGCAGTAAAACACTTTCAGGAAGACGCATGCCTTTTTCGTCGATAAACTTATCTACTGGTGCAATTTTACCGCGGGCAATACCCGTCATATCACTAATAACACACTCTACTTCGGTGATTTTTTTGTCTTTTAAAAACGCTATTAACTTGTCCATTTATTATTTCTCTCGTTTAGCAGCATGCAAACGGCAGGCATTGCCGAAGGCATCAAAAATTGATGAATAAAACCGGTTATCTTGTACTTTCCACTCAGGATGCCACTGTACCGCTAGTGCGAAAGCTTGAGCCTCTTTAACAGAGAACGCTTCTACTAATCCATCCAGAGCGTGTGCTTCTGGCTGTAACCCTTTACCCAAACGATCTACACCTTGAGTATGAACAGAATTCACTTCTGCAAAGTCACAGCCCCATGCATCGTGGAGCAATCCACCTGGAACAATATCGATTTTATGTGACAAGCCGTACTGCACATCCAGTGGAGCATTTTTATCTTCACGATGTTCAATATATTGGCCAACTTCATGTAACTTTTGATGCAAACTACCACCAAACACCACATTCATTTCTTGAAAACCGCGGCAAATACCTAACACAGGAATGCCGGCATCAATAGCAGCTTGAATTAACGGTAAAGTCGTCGCGTCACGTTTCGGATCATGGTGAGTGCCTGCAGCACTGCTTGGGCCTTGATAATGATGTGGTTCAACGTTAGATGGTGATCCTGTAAATAAGATACCGTCTAAACGAGAAAGTAACGCTTGGGTGGGTAAATCTATACCTAATGAAGGGATCACTAAGGGAAATCCCTTTGCGCCGTTCACTACGCTAAGCAGGTATTTTTCACCCACGATATTAAATGGGTGTAACCCTATTTGTTGATTACATGCCACGACCCCAATCATTGGGACATTTGACAAAGACATATCACACCTAGTTGAACTGCGAGAACGCAGTGTACCTTTCATTCTATTTGGAAGTTTATTGGCTATTAAATTGTCAACTTTGCGATACATCTACAACCGATGACTGACTTAATAAACTAATATTTTGTGTTCGTTTTTTCACACACTACACCTAATTTTGAAACTAGGCAATAGCAATAATACAACTGAATTCACTTTTATTATCCTAACCAAACAAAACCCTTCAAACGCACTAAAGTTAAGAGTAAATGGTTATTAAAAGGCAATAAAATGGAAATTTAAAATATATATTCGGGCACTAAACAAGACTTTAGACATAACAAGCATCCGGAATATCGAACAATTCTGTGCTTAATATTATTTACATTAACTGAAGTAGATAAATGTCTTTCAGTGAAAGAACTTAAAAGGGGATTAACCGAAATAGCACGGAGCATGAACACTTGCTCCGTGGTGGTGCGGGAGGACTAAAAATCGCCAGGGGTGGTGGCGCTAACCAATTTACAGGGTTCTGTGAATGGGTTTGAAAAATGATGCGGTAATTCACTACTGAAGTAATAACTATCACCTTTTTCTAAAACAAATGTTTCATTAGCAACGGTGAGCTCTATTTTTCCCTCCAGAATATATGCCCCTTCTTCACCACGATGTTGCAACATATCATCACCAGTACTGGTTCCTGGTGGATAGGTTTCAAGCATTAGCGACATGGTTCGGTTAGGATAATCTCGGCCAATCAGTTTATACACTAAATCACCGGTCCCAATATCGAGGAGTTCTTCAGAGCGATAAACCACTTTTTGCTCACCGACAGTGCCTTCTTCGATAGAGAAAAACTCTACCAATGACATAGGGATGCCTGCCAGCACCTTTTTTAAAGAACTGATCGAAGGGCTGACACTGTTTTTTTCAATCATAGAAATAGTGCTATTAGTAACACCTGCACGTTTAGCTAATTCGCGTTGAGAAAGACCGCGCATTTTTCGAACAGCTTTTAAGCTTGCTCCAATATCCAATTTATTTCTCCTGAAAAAACATCCTACTCAAAACACCTGCTTTGGATCTGCAATTTAACACCGTTTCATCAACTGATGAAAGGAATTGTATTCTAGCTTAATTCAGTGTTAAATAAAATGCACAACATGTCGATTAAAACTTACCTATTGGCAGTTTTTTACTTTTAACAAAAATACCGTCGGAGACGCTATGCCAAAACCTTCACCTATCCATAGCGATAACTATCCAGATTCCTTTTACTTTCATAGTGCGAAAGAATTATTTGAACATCCACAATTAACAGAATCGATTCACGTTGATGTCTGTGTTGTCGGTGGTGGTTTTAGTGGTATTAATACCGCGATTGAACTCGCACAGAAAGGATTTAGTGTCGCGGTTTTAGAATCGAAACGCATTGGCTGGGGAGCTTCGGGTCGTAATGGTGGTGAACTGATCCGTGGTATCGGCCATGATGCCAGCCAATTTAAAAATGTTATCGGTACCGAAGGCGTCAACGCCATTACCCAAATGGGATTTGAGGCGGTAGAAATTGTTAAGCAGCGCATTAAACAACACAATATTCAATGTGATTTACAAATGGGCTACTGCGATCTTGCCGTTAAACCGCGACATCTGCGCGAGTTAGAACAAGAGTTTGACGATTTAAAGCAAGCGGGCTACCACCATGACATTCAGCTCCTTGATAAAACCCGAACCAGTGAAGTGATCCAATCAGATTTTTATCAGGGTGCACTTGTTGACATGGGTAGCGGCCACTTGCATCCGCTAAATTTAGTATTAGGTGAAGCACGTGTAGCACGTGAAATGGGCGTACATATTTTTGAAAATAGTCCCGCTGAGCATATTTTCAAAGGCGCTAAACCCGTCGTAAAAACAGCTAAAGGCGAAGTAAATTGTCGATTTCTAGTGCTTGCAGGTAATGCTTACATTGGTCACAAACTCAATGATTATGTAGGTGGTAAAGTATTACCTGCGGGTAGCTATTTATTAGCCACTGAGCCGCTTACACCTGAAGAATGCCAAGCTATCATTCCACAAAACATGGCATTTGCTGACATGCGGGTAGCATTAGATTACTTCCACTTATCGGCAGATAACCGCCTATTATTTGGCGGGTTATGTACCTACTCAGGCAAAGATCCACGTAACATTGAAGCGGCGATCAGACCGAATTTAGAGCATGTTTTCCCACAATTAAAAGGCGTTAAAATTGATTATCAATGGGGAGGCATGATTGGTATAGGCGCAAACCGAATGCCACAAATTGGCCGATTACCCGATGCTCAAAATATCTTTTATGCTCAGGCATATTCAGGGCATGGGGTGAATGCCACACATATGGCAGCTAAACTCATTGCTGAGGCGATTACAGAGCAAGCTGAGCGCTTCGATATTTTTGATAAAATAAAACACATGACCTTTCCGGGGGGACCGCATTTTCGCTCACCAATGCTCGCTGCCGGCATGCTTTACCATAGATTTAAAGATATCTTTTAATATTAACGACGCTATCAACCGCTCCGACTTCACTCGTGCTTACGTAAGCACGAGTGAAGTCGGAGCGAATGCATTCGCATTAGGTAAGCACTATGTTCAAGGTTTCAATCGAGTAATAGGCAGGGTTTCATTGGCTCCCCATTCCGCCCAAGAACCATCATATAACATCACATTTTGTGCGCCTGACACTTTAGCCGCAACCAGTAAAATGCACGCTGTAATCCCTGAGCCGCAGCTAAAAATGAGTTGCTCTGCATCATCATTAATCGTGTGTTTGAAAAATGTGGTTAATGCCATTGGGGACTTTAATCGATAACCATCAAGCACGTTGGCAAACGGTAAATTTACCGACCCAGGAATATGGCCACTTCTCACTCCAGCTCTGGGCTCTGGCGCTAACCCATTAAATCTTCCCTCGGCTCTGGCATCAATTATTGTGACACCTTGTTTGTCAAAAGTGCATAACACCATGTGACTATTACAAACGCCCCCATTTTGCGGTGTAGCTGTAACATTACCTAACTTGATTGGCGTGATATATTGATCTGCAGTGGGTAAATTTTCAGCCATCCATTGGGGCAAACCACCATCAAGAATATACACTTTATCAAATCCCATGGTTTTGAAGGTCCACCAGGCTCTGGGCGCAGAGTACATCCCCTGATTATCATAAATCACCACAACACTATCCTGATTAATCCCCAGTTGTTGCGCCGACTGAGTAAACTGATCTACTGTTGGCATGGCATGCGACATGGATGAGTGGTGATCAAAAAAATCCTGTTCCAGCTGCATATTTATAGCATTTGGAATACACCTAAACTGTTCATAAACCAGGGGCTCTTTACCTAGCACCACTTCCATACTGGCATCCAGTAAAATAAAGTTGGTGTCGTCTAGATGCTCGACTAACCAGGCTGTTGAAACCGTAATGTTATTCATGATTTTTTCCTTGATAATAGGACGGTATAAATCGATGGGTTAACCAGGTTAAATAGCTAAATAACCCAATACCAACCCCGTCAGCCATTAAGTCTGCGATATCTAAAGTGCGGCTTGGGATAAAGCCTTGGCTAATCTCTTCACCGAGAACAAACACTGCAACTAAGCATGACCCAATATATACACTAAAGCGACCCAATTTGATGGTTTTGAACTTTAACGTGATATTAGCTAAGAAGGTTAATGTGCCAAATAATAAACAATGGCCCACTTTGTCACCATAGGGAATATGTTTGATTAACTCAAAAAAGATACTTGATCCTCCCGTATTGGCAAGATAAATAATCCAAATAATAAAGCCTAGAAAAGCCCCAGCTATTAATGCTGATAACATATAAAACCGTGATGAAAACATTCTAAGAGCAGCCTGTGTCATAAGTTGATGTCTATCCTAGTATATGGACAGCAAAAATGTGTATGAATCTCAAGTAATAACTACAACTTGGATAAATACCAACTAAACGTGTCCGTTGAATATCTTTTACCTTGACACTAAGCAGTATTTTTCAGCGCCCCAAGTGCCATTAACAACAAAAATAGCTACATTACAATTACTTGCAACGAATCTAGCAACAAAAAGCCCTATGATAAATGATCACAGGGCTTATTTTACATCAGATTAATGACGCGGTTAATAAATTACAAGGCAATCCAGGTTGCTTTGATTTCCGTGTACTTGTCGAATGCATGTAACGATTTATCTCGACCGTTGCCTGATTGCTTATAACCACCAAATGGTGCTGTCATATCGCCTCCATCATAATGGTTAATCCATACCATTCCACTGCGTAATGCTTTGGCTGTCTTATGCGCTTTAGAAAGGTTTGATGTCCACACACCTGCAGCTAAACCGTAAATGGTGTCATTAGCAATTTGAATCGCTTCATCCATACCATCAAATTCAATCACAGATAACACTGGCCCAAAAATCTCTTCGCTAGCAATGGTCATTTTGTTATTCACTTCAGAGAATATCGTTGGTTGTACATACACACCACCGGTATCCGCCATGACTTGTTTGCCGCCTTGCACTAAGGTTGCACCTTCATCTTCACCCGCTTTGATATAACCTAAAACGTTTTCCATTTGCTGGGTATCGACCATCGCACCAGTAACGGTATTTGGATCTAATGGATGACCTGGCTGCCAAGATGTTAATTCTTCAGCAATAAGTTGAATCAACTCATCTTTGATACCTGATTCAACCAGTAAACGCGAACCTGCAGTGCAGACCTCGCCCTGGTTGAATGCAATCGCAGATGCTGCAGCTTGTGCTGCCGCTTTTAAATCAGGAGCATCGTTGAAAACGATATTAGGGCTTTTTCCGCCAGCCTCTAACCAAACACGCTTCATATTGGATTGCCCAGCATAAATCATCAGCTGCTTGGCAATTTTTGTTGAGCCAGTAAATACCAAAGTATCAACATCCATATGTAACGCTAATGCTTTACCAACTGTATGACCAAAACCAGGTAATACGTTTAACACACCTTTAGGAATACCCGCATCCAATGCAAGCTGCGCCATTTTAATCGCAGTTAAAGGTGACTTTTCAGAGGGTTTTAATACCACACTATTACCCGTAGCTAGCGCAGGGCCTAACTTCCAACATGCCATGATCATTGGGAAGTTCCAGGGCACAATGGCAGCAACAACACCAACAGGCTCACGGGTGATCATGCCTATTTCGTTGTGTGCAGTAGGGGCTATTTCATCATAAATTTTGTCGATGGCTTCGCCACACCATCTGATTGCACGAGCAGCACCCGCAACGTCAACCGCTTTAGCAAACTGAATAGGTTTACCCATGTCGAGGGTTTCAAGTAACGCCAGTTCATCTGCATTTTGCTCTAAAAGCTCGGCAAAACGGATCATTACGGCTTTACGTTTTACAGGAGGAAGTAGCGACCAAGTACCCGCTTCGAACACGGCCTTAGCATTTGCCACAGCCATGTTTGCATCTTGATAATCACAACTGGCGACTTTAGCTAGCATGCGGCCATCAACTGGGCTAATACAATCGAATGTTTCACCCGATTGTGCAGATTTATACACACCATTAATCATGGCATTGCCATTAATAGTGAGACTTTTTGCGAGTTGTTCCCATTCGCTACGATTTGTTGGAGAGCTCATTGCCACCTCGACATCCTATATGTGCATGTTTGGCCTTAATCAACATTAATACGCCAAACAACCTGACTTAAATTACAGAGTGTAATTGATGCTTCAAATTATGCTGAACTGATAAAAATTTCAATATATTTTACAAAATTGTCCAATTTACTTTAATTTTTTACTAAAACCTCTTCCATGTTCATTATATTTGATATAGCGTAGCAAATATTGACCATCAATAGATGTATTGGCTACAAAATAAGTGTACTGAATAACACTATTTTCAGTGCGATTAAGAACAAGGAATTATCAATGCAACAACAACCGCCTCAATCAAACAATTCGTCGATTGCAACGCCAGACATGGCGAGTTATTGGATGCCATTTACTGCCAATCGGCAGTTTAAGGAAAATCCAAGATTACTGACCCAAGCTGAAGGTATGTACTATACCGATGATCGTGGTCAAGCAGTGCTAGATGCCACTGCAGGTTTATGGTGTTGTAATGCGGGTCATGGCCGCAAAAAGATTTCTGAGGCAGTTAGCAAACAAATTAATCAAATGGATTACGCCCCTTCATTTCAGTTGGGGCATCCATTGGCATTTGAATTAGCCAACAAACTCACCCAACTGAGTCCTGATGGTTTAGATAAAGTATTTTTCACTAATTCAGGTTCTGAATCTGTTGATACCGCATTAAAAATGGCACTGTGCTATCACCGCGCAAATGGTCAACCTTCTCGTACTCGCTTTATTGGTAGAGAGCTGGGTTATCACGGCGTGGGTTTTGGCGGAATTTCTGTTGGAGGCATTGGCAATAACCGCAAAACCTTTAGCGGTCAGTTATTGCAAGGTGTCGATCATTTACCACACACCTTAGATATTGCTAACAATGCTTTCTCGAAAGGCTTACCTAAAAATGGTATTGAAAAAGCAGAAGTATTAGAGCAACTCATTACCCTGCATGGCGCAGAAAACATTGCCGCGGTGATTGTTGAACCCATGTCTGGTTCAGCGGGTGTCATTTTACCCCCTGATGGTTATTTAAAACGATTACGTGAAATCACCCAAAAGCACGGAATTTTATTGATATTTGATGAAGTCATTACCGGATTTGGCCGATTAGGCGCGGCGTTTGCCAGTGAGTTTTGGCAGGTTACGCCAGATATCATCACCACAGCCAAAGCTATTAACAATGGTGCAATTCCAATGGGTGCTGTATTTGTCAGTAACACGATTCATGCAACCTGTATGCAAGGCCCTGAAAGCATGATCGAGTTTTTCCATGGTTACACTTACTCAGGTCATCCGGTAGCAGCCGCTTCAGCATTAGCCACTTTAGCTATCTATCAAGAAGAGCAACTTTTTGAACGCGCTAAAAATCTAAGCCAATACTTTGAAGATGCCGTTCACAGCTTGAAAGGCTTACCGAACATTATCGACATTCGCAATATTGGTTTAGTTGCCGGCATCCAGTTTGCCCCTAGTGATAAAGGCGCTGGTAAAAGAGGTTATGAGATATTCGACCACTGCTTTAGAAATGGCACCTTGGTCAGAGCTACCGGCGACATTTTAGCCCTGTCACCACCGCTAATTGTCGAAAAGTCGCAAATTGATGACATGGTAAATAGCCTGTCTGATGCGATCCTTGCCGTAGGTTAACGCCGACGAACCTGATTACTGAACAGCACAAACACAAATACATTTACACTATTAATAGAAAGGTTTTTTATGCTCACTTTATCTCATTACGTCAATGGCAAGCACACTGAATCAAGTCAACGCCAACAACCTATTTATGAACCCGCTAGTGGTGAGCTTCGCGGGCATGTGTCGTTAGCATGTAAACAAGAAGTCAGTCATGCCGTTGAAATAGCAAAACAAGCTTATCAAACATGGTCACAGGTTACCCCGCTTAATCGCGCTCGTGTGTTATTCAAGTTTAAAGCGTTGATGGAACAAAATATTGATGAGCTAGCGGAGCTAATCACTCGTGAGCACGGTAAAGTATTAGAAGATGCCAAAGGTGAATTAGTCCGTGGTTTAGAAGTGGTAGAGTTTGCTTGTGGGATTCCACACTTACTCAAAGGCGAGCATACCCAACAGGTTGGCGGCGGTGTAGATTCATGGTCAGTGAATCAATCTTTGGGGGTTGTCGCGGGTATCGCGCCGTTTAACTTCCCAGTGATGGTACCTATGTGGATGTTCCCTATTGCCATTGCCTGCGGTAATACTTTCATTATGAAACCTTCAGAAAAAGATCCTAGTTCGGTGATGCGCATGGCTGAATTACTCACTGAAGCAGGTTTACCTGATGGGGTGTTTAATGTCGTTAATGGTGACAAAGAAGCCGTTGATACCCTACTAACTCATCCAGATGTTCAAGCCGTAAGCTTTGTCGGCTCGACTCCTATCGCCGAATATATTTACAGTACAGCATCCGCGCACGGTAAACGGGTACAGGCATTAGGTGGCGCTAAAAACCATATGCTATTAATGCCTGATGCTGATCTAGACCAAGCGGTAAAAGCGCTTATGGGCGCAGCCTATGGCAGTGCTGGCGAACGCTGTATGGCCATTTCAGTGGTTTTAGCGGTTGGAAATAGCGGCGATAAATTAGTAGAAGCGCTGTTACCTCAAATTGAAAACCTTAAAGTCGGTAACGGCTTAACGCCAGAAATGGATATGGGTCCTTTAATTTCAGCTCAACACCTACAAAAAGTCCGCGACTATGTGGAAAAAGGCGTGGCAGAAGGAGCTAAACTGATTGCCGATGGCAGAAGTTTATCGGTAAAAGATCAGCAACAGGGTTATTTTTTAGGTGCATGCCTGTTCGATAACGTCACCCCTGAGATGACCATTTACCAAGAAGAAATTTTTGGTCCTGTATTAGCGATTGTTCGCGTAAAAGATTACGCCGAGGCGCTTAACCTAATCAACAAACACGAGTTTGGTAATGGCACCGCGATCTTCACTCAAAACGGTGAAGCTGCAAGACATTTTTGCCACCATGTTGAGGTTGGTATGGTTGGAGTTAACGTGCCCATTCCTGTGCCAATGGCATTCCATAGCTTTGGCGGTTGGAAACGTTCACTGTTTGGCCCACTGCATATGCATGGACCTGATGGCGTGCGCTTTTATACCAAACGCAAAGCCATTACTGCAAGATGGCCAAAAGCATCGGTAACCACTGAAGGATCGGCGTTTATTATGCCGACAATGAACTAAATTCGAGTACCTAAACATGACCAAACTGATCAGTGATATAGAGAGCTTTGCAACATCATCAGCTGAAATAGATCAATACCATTTACCTGATGAAAAAAGACTTAAAGGCAACCCATTGCAAAGCGTGCAAAATCATTATGCTAGCCCATGCGCACAATTTAATGTAGGTATTTGGCAAAGTGACATTGGCTGCTGGAATATCACCTATACTGAGCATGAATATTGCGACATTTTGGAAGGCACTAGCATCATAACCGATGTTAATGGCACCAAGCTGACTGTCAATGTGGGTGACAAGTTTGTCATTCCTGCTGGCTTTAAAGGCACATGGGAAGTCGTTGCACCATGCAAAAAGGTTTATGTCATTTTTGAAGCTCAATAAGCACTTACCGTACAAGTTTAGTTTTTATAAAGTAAATAATAACTTGCAAATTGCACCAAAACGGTTCAAAAATAGTACAAGTTATAGATAATGATGTACCTGTGATACCCGCCACGGAGTATAAAACCAAAACGCGTATTTTTGGAAAAGTTGGCACCATCAGTTTTACCCTACAAAACTGAGAATATAACTATAATTGGAGAAGATATCGTGTCTAAAACATTCACAAAAACAAGACTAGCGCTATTGGCCGGCCTAACCCTTTCAGCTTCAGTGCTTTCAAGCTCTGCAATGGCTGAATTTTCGGGTGAAGTTTCAGTAACAAACGACTATCGCTTTCGCGGTGTATCTCAAACGGCTGGTGATCCAGCATTACAAGCAGGCGTAGATTGGAGTGCTGAAAACGGCTTCTTCGTAGGCGCTTGGGCAAGTAACATCGATTTTGATGAAGAAGATTACAATGGCCCAGATATCGAGTTAGATATCTATGCCGGTTACTGGGGTGAAATTAACGACGATGCCAGCTGGGATGTCACCTTATATCGTTATAACTATCTAGGAGAAAGTGATTTAGATTACCTAGAAGCCACTGTGGGATTTGACTTTTTTGGTGCTAGAGCCGCTTACTGGTATACCAATGATTACGGTGGAAGTGATTTAGACTTACACTATATAGACTTAAATTATGGTTGGGAATTTGCTGAAAACTGGAGTTTAGATTTCCATTACGGCTATAACTTCGGTGATGCACTCGACGACGGTGAAGGATTTGATAGCTACTCTGATTACTCAGTAGGTGTCTCAGCTGATTTTTCAGGCTTTGGTCTATCACTCGCTTATCTCATGACCGATTTAGATGGCGATTATGCAGTAGATGACGGTGTTTACAAAACCAAAGACACTGTACTTGCCTCTGTAAGCTACGCATTCTAAAACAGCGTTAATCCTTTACAAAAAAGCTTACTCTATTGAGTAAGCTTTTTTTCATCTCTACGTTACACCATGGTTATTTTCGGCTGGTGTAATCCCCCCACGCAAGCCATTTATAAGTGGTTAAGGCATCCAGAGCCATTGGTCCTCTAGCATGCAGTTTTTGGGTACTTACCGCCACCTCTGCGCCTAAACCAAATTGAGCGCCATCAGTAAATCGGGTGCTAGCGTTGACATATACCGCAGCTGAATCCACTTGATTCATAAAGTAACTTGCCGCGTGAATGTCATCGGTTAATATCGCTTCAGAGTGGCCACTTGAATGCTGACGAATATGAGCAATTGCCGCATCAATATCTGCAACCACTTTTATGCCTAAGGTTAATGATAACCACTCTGTCGAAAACGACTCATCGTCGGCGGGTGTGATATCAAAGCCTAATCCACTTAAATACGCATGAGATTGCTCACACACATAAAACTTCACCCCAAGGCTATGTAAATGCGCAGCCACCTGAGGTACAAATACTTCTGCAACCTGCTGATCAATTAGCAAAGTATCTAGGGCATTACACACGGTAGGTCGTTGCACTTTAGCATTGGCAATGACCTCAACGGCACGGTTCAAATCAGCTTTTTTATCAACTAATAAATGGCAAATACCAATTCCGCCCAGAATCACAGGAATGCTTGATTGTTCGGCGCATAAGCGTTGTAAATTATGGCCTCCACGCGGAATAATCATATCGACATATTTATCTAAGCGCAGCAACCCGCTCACAATTGCCCGTTCTGGTGATGCAATTAATTGCACCGCATCTTCTGGTAAATTCAAACTATTGAGCGCGCCACGGATAACGTCACTGAGTACCTTATTAGACTCTATGGTTTCTTTGCCACCACGTAAGATAACCGCATTACCGGTTTTCAGTGCTAAAACCGCAATATCAACGGTCACATTCGGGCGAGCTTCATAAATCACCCCTACCACCCCAAGAGGCACACTACGTTGGGTGAGTCTTAAGCCATTATCAAGTAACTGGCTAGCGGCTTCTTTACCTATAGGGTCTGCCAGCGCTATCACATTATCAATATCACCGATAATGCCCGCTAATCTTGCTTCATCAAGCAATAAACGGTCAATCATGGCATCTGTTAAGCCATTAGCTTTAGCCGCAGCAACATCTTTAGCATTGGCGGCCAATATAGCACTGGCATTGTCAGCTAAACGCTCACTGATGGTACTGAGTAAATTATTTTTCTGGGCAGACGATAAGCTGGCAAGCGTAAAACTTGCCGCCTTGGCGCGTTGACCTAAACCAATCAAATATGCATTGATTTGTGCTTGGCTGGCGTCATCCTGGCTAGCTGACATGAGCTTTCTCCTTGTTTTCTAATACAACCATGTCATTGCGGTGCACTGCAGCATCACCATAGTCATAACCTAAAATATCTTCGATTTCGTTGGAATGTTTACCGCTGATTTTACGTAAATCTGCCGCGCAATAACGACTGATGCCCTTAGCCAACACACGCGTATCAGTATTCACGATTAATATGGTGGCGCCTCGTTCAAATTCCCCTTCAATGCGGGTGATCCCTTTTGACAATAAACTGCGGCCACTTTCTACAACCGCACGGGCAGCACCGTCATCCACAACCAGCTTACCTTGGCTAGCAGGACCGGCTAAAATCCACTGTTTGCGGCTTTCTAACGGCGAATCTATCGCACTAAAATGAGTACCTACAGACTCTCGCAGAGCCACTTTATTGATCACATCGGGATGATGCCCTGAAGCTATCACCACTTCTATTCCTGCACGTCTAGCAATATCCGCCGCCTCAAGTTTAGTCGCCATACCGCCAGTGCCTAAACCTGAAACCGAACCACCCGCTAATAATCGCAAGCTGTCATCAATATTCACCACTTGTTTGATCAACTGAGCATTGGGATTTGTGCGAGGGTCAGCATCAAACAAGCCTTTTTGATCGGTAAGTAAAATCAATAGGTCTGCATCACACAACAAAGCCGCACGAGCCGATAAATTATCGTTATCGCCAACTTTGATTTCATTGGTTGCTACCGCATCATTTTCATTAATAATGGGGATAATATTGTTATCTAATAAAGCGTTTAACGTATCGCGCGCATTGAGGTAGCGCTCTCGGTCTTGCAAGTCTGCACGGGTTAGCAATAGCTGTCCTACATGCAAACCATATAAACTGAACAGTTGCGACCAAGCCAGAATTAATTGACTTTGCCCCACAGCAGCAAGCAATTGTTTGTGCGCCATGGTATCGGGCAAAATGGGGTATTGCAGATGTTCACGTCCTGCGGCAATTGCACCAGAAGTGCATAACACTACTTCGACACCAGACTTCATTAAATTAGCCATTTGTCTGGCTAATTCAACCATATGTGCCTTGTCTAATTTCTTGCTGCCAGAAGTCAGTACACTGGTACCTAACTTCACTACCACACGGCGATAACCCATTTAGCCTTCTCTCTAATTTGATTGATAAAGTTCCGAACTATTTTTATACCCAATTCAACATTGAATTCCTAGATAAAGCTGCAATCAAATGGGTTTTAGTGAGTATTATTTGTGATCTGCCATAAAAAAGGGTTATGCATTGCATAACCCTTAATTAAATAGCGCTAATCTAGTGAAGTTAGCCGTAAATAAACTTCACCAAAAACAACAAGGCAATAAATACCACACCTGCATTTAAATCTTTAATGCGGCCCGTTAACAGCTTTATCACTAAATAAGAAATAAAGCCGAAACCGATAGCATTCGCAATCGAGAATGTTAACGGCATCAATAAACAGGTGACCACCACTGGCGCGGCTTCAGTTAAGTCATCCCAATCAACATTGATAAGACCAGACATCATTAATATGGCGACATAAAATAATGCCCCTGAAGTCGCATAAGCTGGGACCATTCCAGCCAAAGGTGAGAGAAACAATGCGGCTAAAAAGAGTAAACCAACCACAACGGCGGTTAACCCTGTACGACCACCAGCACTAACACCTGCAGTACTTTCGATATAACTCGTTGTAGTTGAGGTGCCTAATGCTGCACCGGTAATGGTAGCAACACTGTCTGCGGTTAATGCGCGTTTTACTCTTGGTAAACGCCCTTTATCATCTAAAAAACCACCACGTTGAGCCACAGCAACTAAGGTTCCTGATGTATCGAATAGATCGACAAACAAGAAGGCAAAAATCACTGAAATCATACTGATTTCTAATACGCTAGATAAATCCATTTTCATGAATGTTGGCGCAATAGAAGGTGGTAATGACATTAAACCGTTGTATTGCACATCACCAAATAGCAAGCCTAAAACCGTCACTATCATGATGCTTAAGATTACCGCAGCTTTCCAGCCACGCTGCACCATAGCAATAATCAGGAAGAACCCAAGAGATGCCATCACAGCCGGAAACGAGGTGATATCGCCCATAGTGACTAACGTGGCAGGACTTGCCACCACAATACCCGCACTTTTAAGACCGATTAAGGCTAAAAACAGACCGATACCGGCAGCGATACCTAATCGCAATGACATAGGAATACTGTTAACAATCCACTCCCGAATTTTAACCAGAGACAGCACTAAAAAGCAGACACCAGACATAAACACAGCGCCTAATGCGGTTTCCCAGCTGTAACCCATTTCACCGACGACGGTGTAAGTGAAAAACGCATTAAGTCCCATTCCTGGAGCTAACGCAATAGGGTAATTTGCTAACAATCCCATGATTAAACAGCCAATCGCAGCAGCTAAACACGTTGCTACGAATACTGCGCCATGATCCATCCCAGCATCAGCAAGCATCATTGGGTTAACAAAGATAATATAAGCCATAGTTAAAAAGGTAGTCAGTCCGGCAACCACTTCTTGTTTTAACGAGGTATTGTTTTGTTTCAGTTTAAATAGTTTTTCTAACATGGAACCATGTTCCTTGGGTGAGGTTAATTAATATTGTTATTATTTTGAGCGATTTCGATAATTTGACCCCGAATGCTCAAAGCCGCGAAATTATATCCTGTAACATGTCATAAAATCATACTTTGGTCGCAAAAACACCTTATAAAGCCTGAAAACAGACTTTTGCTAAAAGGTTAATCATAGTGGTGCTGACAGCAGAGCATGAGTTAACTGGTTTCTTGACAAAAGTGTGTAGGCCTTCGAATGAAGGTGTTGGCATTTTGGGCTTATAACATTTGGCTGAGTTGGAATTGGGATTTGTGTTTAAAGTCGAATCTTCATTGTTGTTAAAAGCCTGCGGCTCGCTTATGTGCAGATACTGCTTCGGGACGCTATGCGTCATCCCTGACCGCTTAACGAAAACATCCCTGTTTTCGATACCCTCAGCCGCATCTACACTTGGTTATTTGATCTCTTCGATTTAACCTTTCGGGTATCAATCGGACAATAAAAAGCTAAATCGTTTTTGGACAAAAGCTTGTTAGTTGAAATGCTCTAACTTTGCAAAGGAGCGCGAATACAGTTCCGAAGTGCACCATTCACTCATTAGCTTGCTTGTCTCATTTCTCCGAACAAGTCTAGAGTGAAGCAGTTAATTTGAGGTGCAAATTATCAGTTAGAATTTTTCCGCCCCAATTCGGTTCTCCAACCCCTATAGGGTATAACTTAGTTGCCTGGACCCAATATGAACCCCATACGAATTAGTTTCACCCCGTGCCAACCCAATAGACTTCATAGTAATCTTGCTCAAAATAATGAATTCGCGAGAAAAAAAGTAGCAGATTTTGTTAACGGTTTGTCACTTTCACAAACTATATATATCTATGGGGAAAGTGGCGTAGGCAAAACACACCTTATAAATCAAATGCTTTCTAACTTTGTTGATAACAAAAAAGGGATAAAAGTATTAAACGCTCATTGCTTCGTGTTAAGCATACTCAACGCAATTAAGAACAACAGCCTTGAGTCATATAGAAGTTCATTAAAGCATTATCTGTTTGTAATCATTGAAGATATTGATTTGTTTTCTTTTAAGCAGCGTTCTCAGACTGAGTTTTTGGAAGCTACAGAATATGTCTTGTCTCATGAATACTTAAAAGTAATAGTTACTAGCCAGTCCCACTTTTCAAAGCTTTTAGGTATAAATGGGAAACGGCTTAATTGGCTTCGTTCTTTTGTTGTAGTAAAAATAGCGAGTCCTACCGCTGATGATAAAAAGCTATTAATACATACTTTTATTCTCAATCATAGGATACAGATAAGCACGAAAGCTATAGAATACCTTTGTTTTCAAGGCGCTGATAATTATTTTCTCCTCCTTGGTACCTTAAACACACTGAAACTGTATTACGAACATACAAACTGCCCGATAACCTTAAGAACACCGGAGTTTTTATCTTTAATATGGCGTTACTAAGTATCCAGGGCGAGTCAGTTGAAATCGATAGATTAAAATTGTTTACAAAAAGCTGGATTGTCCACTTAGAAGCTTATATCAATATAAGGAAATAACGATGAACAACGGGAATTTAGAAAAAGTGTTTATCACATGTGGTAAAGATGTATCTTCTGCCATGGCATTGTTTGCTTCTGAGTGGGAAAAAGGTTGTATAACACACTTAGAAGCTACCTCAATTGAATCAGCTTTAGAAGAAGTAACATTACATACATCCGAAGATAAAGCCTACTTTATACTCGTCGATGTAAATACCGAATCATTGTCTCAGGCTCAAAGTGTAACCTCCAAAACGTGGGCGAGAAACCAGGCTGAAGTGATCTGTTTCACCTGCGATGAATCATCAACAGATTCTAACGATATCCATAATCAACTTGAGATACCCCCTCAACACAGAGTGCAGTTATTTCCTATTGATTGTTTTGGTGCAGTAATCAGCGCATACGGTCATGTGATGACTGGTTTTTCAATTTCTTGTGTTGGCTTTGATGATGTTTACAGCATTTTGGATACAGGTACGACCGTAACAATGCAGAAGATTATTTGTGACAACGCAAAAGAATCCCCATATTCACTCTATACCGGATATGAAAAATTAGTCAGCGAAGGAAAACAAAAATCTTTAACCCTCACAGGTGTTGTTGCAGTGGTAATAGGTGATATCGCCGATCCCAATATTATGGAAGTAACAGAGGCATGTGGTTTCGTATTACGCGGTTTAGCGCATGATTTAGACTACATAATACACACGAACTTACAATCAGACGCAAGGTGCGAAGTTTTACTCTGTGGTGTTTTAAAAGAAGTAGCTATCGCTAATCCATTCAATGATGGGAACGAATTACCAAATTTCTTAAAAAATATAAGAGGCTAAAAGCGTTAGGGTTTAATGGCACCATTGACCGCCTAATACCACTTTTAAACGGTAAACGGATTGATGTTTCGCAAGATGTAAATATTAGGAGGTGAGTAGGATACTGAATATAAAAGCGTATTGAATTTGCTACGGCTCACTCAAAAGTGAGATGTTCATCATCCACCTCAATCAGCGCGAATGCTCACACCGCTATTTACTATATAAAGATACGATCTGACTTGTTCAACAATCGGGATAAGGACGCGGCTGCGCGGCCTATCCCTATTCGTTATATTTTTTATTTGCGTGTGTTATCAGGAAGATCATTTTGTAGCGAGTCAATTAAGAACTCCTCTAATGCACTTGCCTCAAAAAAGCTCTTATCAGGCACTCCCCACGCAACAAAATGGGTAGGCTCTTGTGACCAATTATCCTTAGCGCCACCATAAGTAAAATCACTTCGAATAACAAAATAATCATTCATTCTGTGACACAAAACTCTCGTTTTGCCAGTCACTTTACCTATATAAAGTAAATCATCGTTACTGAAAATCCCGTAAACCCCTTTATGCGTAGTTGTAACCTCAGGCCAAAATTCTTTGCAGCCAAGCTTGTATGGCTTAACATATTTGAAAGGCTCTAACCCTTCTCCTCGATATTTTTTCTCATAATCGCTTACTAAATCTAGTAATTGGGCTAAATTTGCCATTGTTAACTCCCTTTAAAATGTAAACATAATGTTTGTTGTGGTTGTAGTGGAATAAAGAATTTGGCCATTCTATTGAAGGTGATATGACATTTTTGAGGGGGAATGCTAAATGCTTTACCTCAAGATATACCAATCTTAAACTCGTTTTGGGCAAATTATGTTGAAACGTAATCTCTGAATTCAATTTTGTATTCATCCAATGACACACTAGCCTGAAATATATTGCATGATATTTCGTTGGCTTTTATAGCTGATATGATTCTTTTCTTTGTATTTTCAGTAGTATAGTAGCCAATATATATCGATTTGATCGCGTTTTCAGGTAAATCAGTTAATATGACATCCGCACCGTAAGCATCTTTACTCAGACAACTTTCCTTGCTTAAAAACGCCCTGAACAATCGCTCTTCTTCCTCGTAAGCCCAGTCGCGCGGTTTTTCACATAACAATTTCTCGTAATACCTTTCTTCACCAGGTACAACCTTACTTCTCTTATTGGTAAAGTAAAAACATAGCCACCCATTCTTAAGAAAATAACATAACTCGTTTTGATTTCTTTTACGACAGTTCTTTTCTAGGTGCTCAATCCAATTATTGAAATCGATATGATTGAAAAATTAGCACGAAATTAGTCGTTGATTAGTCATCTAGTGAATTCCACCCAGCAGAAAATCTTGATATCAATCAAGTATGACTTGAAAAGCTATTTGGAGGAAAGCTAACGTTTATGAACGGTTAACGGCTAAGCGCACAGCCAGCGCTGGCAATTTGAAGCACCTTGTCGCCGTTTTCTATCTAAATGCTCACAGTATTCGGTTAAGGCAGGTAATGCCCCTACTGCGCCTTTGAATAATGCGCCAAATTCTGAGGTGATTTTAAGCCAGTTTTCTTCTGGTATGTTGAGTCTATTCAGTATGTCCTGGCTGCTTGAGCTAATGGCGCCGCGCTTATCTTCTCGAATGATACGACCTGTATCTTCAACCAGTACGATGTACTCTTTAACGCTGAACATTAGCCCGTTAGGCATGTTTAAGCGCTCATTACCTACAAAAGGTAATAACTCTAATGGTTGCTCTCCTTTTACGGCTGAGTGAATACGGCGCTGAATACTGGTGTAGTCTGAGGTTTCGGGGGTTGCAGCCATTTTAGCGCGGATAGGGTTTAAATCGACATAGGCCATACAGGCTAATACTGCAGCTTCATCAAGTAGTGCTTGAGATTTAAAGCGCCCTTCCCAGAATCGTCCTGTGCATTTATCTTCTTTGTTGGCCATTCTGGCTATCGGCTCACTGAGTGAGCGCATAAACCAACTGATATCAATTAAGCGTTTACGGTATTCGGTAATGCATTCATTGACGGTTTGACGCTCAAATTGATTGAGGTCTTCCCCTTTTAAAAACTTATGGGTTAACAGCGTGCCTTTAAAGCCTTTGTGCCATTGCAGCAGTACGTCTTTATCTGACCAACCTTTTGCTTTGTCAGCATCAACTTTTAACACCACATGCAAATGATTACTCATCACGGCATAGGCACAAATATCAATGGAAAAGATGGTCGCTAATTCAAGGATACGTGAATCAACCCACTCACGCCGATGCTCAAAGTTATCACCAGTAGATTTATCAATGCCGCACAAAAAAGCCTTACGCACCACTCGAGAACAACAGTGATAGTAAGGCGTATCTTCTAGGCTAACGATAGTTTGTCTTGGTCTGGCCATCTTCAATTACCATTTTGAAAGGGTAAATAAAGCGTAGTTGACTGTTCGTTATTTAGCCATTAATTTTGGGTGGCCATGTTTTATACGGGCTTGTTCAACACTTGGGATAAGGACGCGGCTGCGCGCGGCCTATCCTTATTCGTTAGGCATTTAAAATGGTATGTCGTCATTTACCGTACTTGATCCTTTATTGGGGTACGGATCTACATATTGCTCTTTAAGGTATATAGCAATCTGTTCTTGATAGAATTTTAATTTCATCGATTCTTCATCAATGCTCATAAATAACCCAACTTTATCAACCATTGGATGGAGATGTTTACTGCCATTATTCAAAGCCATCAAATCATTTTGGTATTCAGTTATAGCTTGGCGACTTGAACTTATAAGCGCAGTAAGTGCACTTATATATGTTTGTTTTTTTTGTTCATCTGCTGATGACGCCAATTCACTTTTTAAATGTTGTAGTTCTACTTTCTGTAAGTGCACAGAAATCATTAACCAGACAACTGCAAGACAAGCGGCTAATACTCCAATTGTACCACTTATATAGCTACCAAAAGCTCCCCAGTCTTGTTGACTATTTGACACTTCGCCATTGAAATTAGAAAAAAACATTGCTAAAAAAGTTATTACGGCTCCGATCAAAACAATGAAACTAGAGGTAATAGCAAAGTTTTTCTTGAAATAGGTGAACATTTGTAACTCCAACTTGATGCCTAACGCCGCATTAAGCGGACAAAAATAGTGGGTTAAAATGTGTAGCGAAGCGAAACGTAACCCACTGTTTTTGTTCCATTTAAATGCCTTGTTACACGTTTTTCTGAAGTAACTTAGTTGTAAATCCATCTTTAAAATGAAAAAAGCTAGCTAGAACAAACACAATAATTTGTAAAGTTCCTAATTCAATTGTTGGCATAGCTAACATTCCAAAATATAAAGCTATTGATATTACAACTAGTAAGAACCTCTTCGCCGTATACCAGCCAAAGTGTTGCTCACTAGTTTTAGTACTCACTGAAGCTACCGCTTTAGAAACTTTCGATGTAATTTGACCAAAGATCAAACACGCTGCTAACGACCATTCAGGCGCAAGTATAATTTCTTGCCACGTTGCAATATAAAGTTTAACTGCAATTAATAGAAGAAAAGGAATGGCAATGTATAGATATTCCGCCTTTAGCTCGGCAAAGGTAGCTTTTCTTTCTTGAGAACTAAGAGTACAACTCATATTGATGACCGTTAAATCGCGTGATATTCGTAATGCTGATTATTTTAGCATTTCTAATTTGTTGCTGCCCTTTACCTTTAGGAGGAGTGTAAATGTCTAATGCAACCTTTGCCTCTATTATATCTTTAGGACCTATTGGGGGAACTAAACCATCTTGATACCTTTCCAACCAATCTTTATGGGTTATTCTTGCGCTAAACCCTTTATTCGACGATAAACTCCGAAAAGACCATACAGAGTTTCCTTCATTTACTGATACTTTGACATAAAGGCGATCATCGAATTCTTGACTATTGGTCTCGCCTAGAAACATTTCTTTTGGATTGCCATTAAAACGCCACGAGGTGTTTAACTTGCATTCATGTTCTTCTTTATCTCCATTTTTTATAATGACAGATTCGCCATCTTTAATTTTTTGGTTAGCGACGGAGAATTTTTGTAAGACACTAGCAAGTCCTTGCCTGTCAATATGCGGATCTGCTATTTGATTAGGTAAATTTTCAGCTAAAGATGTTTCTATATCGGCGGCTAATCCCTCTACCTGCTCTTCACTTTCTGTCACGTCGACATCTGTTAATTCTTTAAACAATTCATTTCCAGAATTATAAAATGCAGCCTCAAAAATCTGATCTATTTTACCTGGAATTGCGGTTAACTTACTAAGAATTGAGCCTTTCTCTATGCCATTAAGCTCAAAATCAAAATCTGTAGTTATTCCAACTGAACAACTTAGAAGTTGCCCAAAATCACGGTAGGCATTGATATACAAAGCCATGGCTTCAAATACTTCGGCTGGATTCTGCCGCTTTTCTAAGTAATCTAGCTTTATTGATAGTTCGGGTTTCAAATCTACATCCTATATATTGCAATATGGCGATATGGCTTAACGTGTAACAGCTTATTGAACGGCGCATCATTCAATGTCGGCCATTCAAGTTATTGATTAATAACATCCTAAATTTGCTATCTTATTGATGTAAAGCACTTTTTATTTCAAAAATCGCAAAACAAAGCGTGCAAAATGTTTTTCAATATTATTTTTCTACTTACTTGCTGAAAAACATTATAAAAATTAACACCTTACAAAACCCTCGCTTCAATAACACCTACTACTTATGAATGATTTTTGACCTTATATTTCGTCAATCTGCCGAAAACCATTACAACTGTATAAATGAAAGCGGACGAATTTATCAAACATAGAAATTAGTGAAATTAGTGAAATTAGTGGGGTTGAGTAAACATTAAAAAGGGAGTCGAGCGTTTCAAGTTATTGAATGGCTTCTTCTTCCCTAAATGGCGTGCTCGATGATTATGTTCGAGATTACCCAACTCTGTCCTTAAGTTTTTATAATTTAACCTAGTTTATATTTTAAATTCAATATTTTACTTTGATTTTTGTTGATTAAGTCACAGTAGGCCATAACGGTAATCCAAACAATTGCCTGCCCTAGGCTGACCACTAGCTGATATTTTGTATTTTCGATTTTGCATCATTGGTCGTCTGCATTTAAAGATGGGTTGCATAATTTGAATTGAGGCCATATTCCAAACAAACCTTGGGGCAAAACCAAGCTATCTTTCAAATCAAAACTTATAACAAATGATGCTAAATCGAAGAGATAAAATGACCCAGTGTAGATACGGCTGAGGGTATCGAAAACAGGGACGTTTTCTTTAAGCGGCCATGGATGGCGTACAGCGTCCCGAAGCAGTATCTGCACATAAGCATGCTGCAGGCAATTGATTACCATAAAGGTAAAAGCACAAACAGACACAACCAACACCAACTCAGATAGACACTAAACCAAACATTACCAATGCTGCCCAACGCCACCCAGCTAAATAAAAAATGCCAAACCTTCATTCGAAGGACAACAAACTTTGGGGACATAAACAACAGACAAAAAAAAGCCTACTCATAAGAGTAGGCTGACATGTATCAAGCATCCAATTGGGGAAAAGGAAAGCTAGTATCACTTGGGGGAGTGATAAGGGAATCAATCAAGTTGATCAATTACCCGAGTCAAAACGTCAAAACGACGAAAAAAAGGTGGTGAATAGTCAAACGGAAATAAGTAAAGCGATTTAAAACTTCATGGCGAATAGACCGCCACGCAAAACCTCTGGGTTAATCCAAGTGTTCTGCCAATAAATTTTGCCATTGCCTAAATAAGACATAATACATTCTCCAAATTAAAGTTGTTAAACCTAGTAGTGGCTCTGGTCCGTGGAACTTACTTTTTCTCAATCCATTGAGACAACTTTCTTTCACTCTTTTCCTTGGAGATAACATCCATCCTGGATTTACTAGTATTGACGGCGTCACGCCAGCCAACGAGAAACATTATACGAAACTGTAATTAAATTACAAGTATTTTTTGATCTTAATCATAAAAAACCTTTATTAGGTAATATCATTACAAAATAAAGGTTTTAACAATTACAGATCAAAACATTAACATTGCAGCAAGTTACTGTTATTTAATCAAAAAATATCAACGAATCAATCATTGGCAAAATGTAATAAAGCAACCAAAGGTTGTGCTGTCGGTTTACCGTATAAAGGGTCACCTTCTGTCGCACTGCCTGCGATGTCGATATGGGTATAACTCAGCGGTAAATCACTTTGCAAACCATGTAAATCTAACCCTGATGCTTTTAATAAAAAGGCAGCAGGATATTGATGACCACGTGCGGTAACAGATGAAGGTCCATTATTAGATGAGATCACATCGGCTGCGCCATTTTTATCTGCGACTTTATCGAAATCCTCAGGGCGTAAATAAGACACCTCAAAAGGTTCAGCCCATTGTTGACCAATCTGTTGCAGCTTTGCAGCAACGCCTTGCTGTTTGGCCACGGCATTTTCAACTAAGGCACTATAACCGCCGTAAGCGCGAACAACGTGCCCCGTTAATGTGGCCACCGAGAACAAGCTTGGGGCTGTAGCTTGGCTTGCTTGAATACGTAGATGTGATAATAAGTCGGCCAGTACTAAGCGCCCTTCTGCATCGGTATTACCGATACGCACCCGCACGCCAGCATGACTTGTTATAATTTCATCGGTAACAAACGCTTCGCTGCCAATGCTATTGCGCACTAAACCTAACTCTGCAATAACCTTAATCCCCTTAGGTTTAAGCAGTGATAATGTTTTCATTAACCCCGCAACCGCAGCTGCGCCACCTTTATCGCGGCTCATGCCTGCCATACCACCGGCTATTTTAATATCCGCGCCGCCGGTATCGTATACCACGCCTTTACCTGCAAATAACAAGGTTTTGGTTATCTGCCCTTCACCGGTATATGCCAGTTTCACCACCCGTGGATGATGCCTTGCTACATCAAAAGAACTGCGGCCAACCGCACTCAGCAAAGGGTAATCTTTGAGTAAAGTGTTTTTGTCCTCAACAACGGCAACATCAAGACCACTGTCTTTAAAAGACTCAACACAGTAATCGGCAAAATGAATCGCACTCATGCGCTCTGGCTCAGTGCCACATAAATCACGCGCTAACACTCTGCCCGCTTCTAGGGCATTTAACACATCACTTTTGGGTAGACTGCTCATAACACCTATCGCATTAAAAGCCGGTAATAATGATTGGGCTTCGCGGGTTTCAAGGGGTTGCCATAACGCTTGTCCACATGCCAGCGCGGCGACTTCAGTTGCAAAACTGAACCGATGATCTTTTGATACAGCCACAATTAACAAAGGTTTTTTGGCCCCAGCATCTTTAGCAATCGTAATACCTTCTTTGGCGGCTTTAGCATAAATACGCACGTCGGCGTAGTCATCATCTCCGTTGACTGGCGCGATAATCAAGCGTCCACCAGCCAATCCTGGAGCAAATAATAAGGTGGCTTGTTTACCAACCCGATGATCAATTTGCTTGGCATGGTCGGCCAACAAAGTAATTTCTTGTTGGGCAACGTCATTAAGATTAGGGGTAACGACCACAACGGCATCAAAACCCTCTCCATCAAAAATCGCTTGATCGTTATTTACATCAATAACAGGTACCTGAAACATGATTTTTCCTTATTCTTGTTGTCACTATGGCGATGGAAGCGAGTAAACTTTTTTAAGATTACATCAGCTTTTAAAGTTAATTAATATTTACATAATAGCGTTTATACGTCGAAGAAAAACCCGCTGTGTCACAATGGCATTTAAACAGCCTATGGTAGAATAATGCCATATTTATTCAGATTGAGGACGTTCCGTGACCGCATTAAACCAATTATACCCACAACCTCTATGGCAATGGTTCGAACAAATTTGTGCTATTCCCCACCCATCTAAGCATGAACAAGCATTATCAAATCACATTCAGCAATGGGCAAAAGGTAAAGGTCTTAGCGTTGTTGAAGACAAAGTCGGTAATCTTATTATCCGCAAGCCTGCCACACCAGGCATGGAAAACCGCAAAATTGTTGTGCTTCAGGCACACATTGATATGGTGCCACAAAAGAATGCCGACAAAGTGCATGACTTTGAAAAAGATCCCATTGAAGCCTATGTTGATGGCGAATGGGTAAAAGCTAAAGGCACTACCTTAGGTTCAGATAATGGTATTGGTATGGCATCTGCTTTAGCTGTGCTCGCCAGCGATGACATTAAACACGGTCCACTAGAAGTGTTATTAACCATTGATGAAGAAGCCGGCATGACGGGCGCTTTTGGATTAGAAGCGGGTTACTTAGACGCAGAGATTTTGATCAACACCGACTCTGAACAGGAAGGTGAGATCTACATGGGTTGTGCTGGCGGTGTGGATGCGCAGATATCTGTGCCCTTGTCATGGCAAGCACCTGAATTAAGCAACCAATCATTTAAACTCACATTGTCGGGTATTAAAGGCGGCCACTCTGGGGTAAACATTCACCTTGGTCGTGGTAATGCGAATAAATTACTGGCGCGATTCTTATTTAAATATAGCGATGAATTAGCCCTAGAATTAGTCGATTTCACCGGTGGTTCACTGCGTAATGCCATCCCTCGTGAAGCCAGCATTAGCTTTATGTTACCTGCTGAAAATGTTGATGCCTTAAAACAAGCTATCAGTGACTTTCAAGCCGTAGTGCGTGCAGAGTTAGCGATTGCTGATCCAAGCATGCTACTGACCCTTGCATCAATTGACGCCCCAGCGAAAGTGATGGGTGAAGATGCGCAAAACTGTTTAATCGATTTCTTACATGCTTGCCCCAATGGCGTGATGCGCATGAGTGATGAAGTTGCAGGCGTTACAGAAACATCGTTAAACGTGGGCGTGATAAATACTGAACAAGAAAGCGTTGAAATATTATGCTTAATTCGTTCATTAATTGATTCGGGTCGTGATGAAGTGCAAGGCATGTTAAATGCGTTGGCTAATTTAGCGGGTGCCAGCATTGAGTTCAGTGGGGCTTACCCTGGCTGGAAGCCGGATAACAGCTCGCCGGTTATGGCGATTGTGCGCGACACCTATAACGACATTTACAAGAAAGACCCAACCATTATGGTGATCCATGCTGGTCTTGAATGTGGCTTATTTAAAGAACCCTACCCTACAATGGACATGGTATCGATTGGCCCAACCATTCGCTACCCACATAGTCCTGATGAAATGGTGAACATTGAAACCGTAGGCCAATACTGGCAATTATTGTTAGCAGTATTAGAGCGCATTCCTGAAAAAGCTTAAACCGCTGGTACCGCTAGCTCAGCTTTAATATCAGCAGTTGAGTGAGCGGAATTTAAAACTGCAAATCGAGTTGGGTAACTGACTTAGTTTGCAGTTTTTTTTCATTCGACGCATTCATATCAGCCAAGCCAACACTTACCCCTAACAATCTTATGCCTCTACCATTACTGCGCGCTAATGCTTGTGCTAATAAGTCATAAAACAGATTAACTGACATTTCAGCACTGCGATGTTCTATGGTGGTTTGCTTAAAATCATTAAATTTAATCTTTACCACTTGCTTGTTAATCAGCCGGTCTTTGGCGCTGCGACTGACTCTGGCATCTAACTCTTGGATTAATTGCGGCATGACCTGATGACATTGCGCGAGGGTAAAAATGTCTTTTGCGAGGGTGGTTTCGACCCCTACCGACTTTCTTACTCGATTACTGGTAATCGGCCTACAATCGATACCATTGGATCGTTCAATAAGTACTGCACCAAACTTGCCAAAAGCTTCAAGCAATTTGTTTTTAGGATACTGCTGCACATCGGCACAGGTTTCTAGCCCTAACAACGACAGCTTTTGCGCCGTCACCTTACCCACTCCAGGAATTTTCTTTAATGGCAAGGTTCGGACAAATTCAGGAATTTCATCAGGGGTTATCACATACTGACCATTAGGTTTGTTTAAGTCGGATGCTATTTTGGCTAAAAACTTAATTGGCGCGACGCCCGCCGATGCCGTTAATCCTGTTTCGGATTCAATGTCTGCTCGAATAGCTTTAGCAATTAAAGTGGCACTACCGTGATGTAACTGGCAATCAGACACATCAAGAAATGCCTCATCTAAAGATAAAGGTTCAATCACATCACTATATCGATTAAATATCTCTCTTATCTGCTGCGATACCTCTTTATAAACCTGCATACGGCCGGGCACTAATACCAAGTTAGGACACAGCTTTAATGCATGATAGCTAGACATTGCTGAGCGAACACCAAATTGACGAGCCGCATAATTGCAGGTACTGATCACTCCACGACGATCACTGCGTCCACCTACTGCAATGGGTTTATCACGCAATTCAGGAAAATCACGCATTTCAACTGCGGCAAAGTAACAATCCATGTCGATATGAATAATTTTACGCATAGTGTTATCAAAAATGATCAGGATGATTGATAATACTGTATATAAAAACAGTATTCAATATGAGGGTGGCTAACAAGTTATCAAATAACTCAAGGTAACGGATGTAATATTTAGAAGAGTGAACCCATTGCATGTTACGCCTAAGTCTCTATGATGCTCAATCAACTTATTACAATGGACGTAAACCTATGCATGTGCCTGAAAAATGGAAAATGACAGCAACCAGCGATATTCAAAAATTTATTCAACAACATGGTTTTGCCTTGATTGTTTCAAGCGATTTAGAAGCATCACACCTACCGCTATTGCTTGAGCCATCAACGACAGAATATGGCGTGTTGTATGGCCACTTTGCCAGAACAAACCCACACTGGAAAAACATCGTCGGCCGCTCGGTTCTGTGTGTTTTCAATGGTCCGCACGCGTATATTTCACCAACCTGGTATGACGCTTATCCGGCAGTACCAACTTGGAACTATATTACTGTTCATGCCAAAGGGGTGCTAGAGTTAACCGATGATAAGACAACCTTAGCGATGCTCAATGCCACTATTGATAAATATGAACCCAGTTTACTCGAGTCATCCTCAGACACGAATGAGGGCTTTATTCCCCAAGCATTTCAAGACAAACTCACCAAAGGTATTGTCGGGTTTAAAATTGTGATTAGCGAATTACAGGCAAAACAGAAACTAGGCCAACATCGCTCCTTAGCGGATCAACAAGGCGTGGCGACTGGGTTAGCAAAATCAGCAGATTTAGATGCTCAACACTTACTGAGCTATATGCAAGCCAATAATATCGGTATCGGCTGATATTTTATAAAGTGACTGACATAAATAAAAAGCCCAATGTCTTGCGACATTGGGCTTTAAATTAAAATGTAGGGTTAAACCAATAAATTACATTTTAGTTTGTAGATAGTTTTGTAAACCAACACGCTCAATTAAACGTAATTGCTTTTCTAACCAGTACATGTGATCAGACTCAGTATCATCAAGTAAAACCTCTAAGATTTCACGGGTTTGGTAATCGCCTTTTTCTTCACATAGCTTAATAACTTTACGTAAATCGTCAGCAACTTTGTATTCATACTGTAAGTCATTTTTTAGCATTTCTTGCACATCTTTACCGATGTTTAGCGCTTCACGGCTAGCAACATCTGGCGTGCCTTCTAAAAACAGAATGCGCTGCACTAATTTAGCTGCATGGACTTTCTCGTCGTCAGACTCATGAAGAATACGAGTATATAACTCATCAAATCCCCAATCTTCGTACATATGAGCATGGACAAAATATTGATCCATTGCTGATAGTTCGCCTGTTAATAAGCTGTTTAGTGCGTCAATGACTTCTGGATTGCCTTTCATAATCTTGTCCTATTCGTCTTAAATTTGTGATTGAATCAGGTATTTAATATGAGGTTGAGCAATCAATGCCTGTATCTCAATCCAAACTATATGCCCTGCTTCATCTCCACCTTTAAGTAGCTTTTAACGCTAATCGAGGTGACATAATATTGTGCTATTAATCTTTAATTTGTGATTGAAGATAGTTTTGGATGCCAGTCTGGCCGATAAGCTCTTGCTGAGACTCAATCCAATCTAAATGCTCTTCTTCATCTTCAAGCAAGTCTTCAAGTAAATCACGGGTTACGTAGTCTTGTTCTGTTTCACACAATTTGATCACGTCGCGGAGTACCGCAATTTGCTCTGTTACCGCTTCTTTATCGCAGCTCAACATTTCTTCAGCTTCTTCACCAATACGCAGCTTATCAAGTTGCTGTAAATTGGGTAGACCTTCAAGAAACAGTACACGCTCAATGAGTTTGTCAGCGTGCTTCATATCCTGAATCGATTTTTTGTATTCTTTTTCGTTTAGCTTCTCTAAACCCCAATGCTTAAACATACGCGCATGTAGGAAGTATTGGTTAATCGCTGTCAGTTCAAAGGTTAATACGCGATTTAACTGACTGATGACTTTTGGGTGACCTTTCATAATGATGTCCTTGATAGCAAAACTTGATCTGGATCAATGTCGAACAGGATAGTGCAACAGACCATAAATTGCAAATTTTCCTTTAAATTCATACACATAATATTGATAACCATTATCATTATAACTAAGGTTTGTAACTTAAGTTAAATGGCGCTCATAAAAAAAGCCTTCAAAATGAAGGCTCTTTACAATGTATGCTCGCTAAAAACTAGCCAGTGATACGTTTATGCAACTCTTGCACCGAGTTTACATTGGTACGGTCATCTGCCGCATGCGCAAGACATGTAGCAAAAGCAGCATTCAATGTTGTGGTGTAATTCACTTTATAACGTAATGCACCGCGACGGATTTGACGTGAATCTTCAATCGCCTGACGACCTTCAGTAGTGTTAACAATGTAGGTGTACTCATCGTTCTTGATACGGTCAAGAATATGTGGACGGCCTTCATGAACTTTGTTCACCAAACGAGGGTTAATACCCGCTTCACCTAACACAACTGCGGTACCATGGGTTGCATCAATCTCGTAACCAAGCTCAATTAACTTAGCGGCAAGTGCAGCAACACGCTTTTTATCACTGTTACGAACAGATAATAAAGCACGCCCTGATTTAGGCACTTCAGACGTCGCACCTAACTGCGCTTTAGCATACGCTTCAGCGAAGGTTTCACCCACACCCATCACTTCACCTGTTGAACGCATTTCAGGCCCTAATAAAGGGTCAACGCCAGGGAATTTATTGAAAGGTAACACCACTTCTTTTACCGAGAAGAATGGCGGGATAACTTCTTTAGTGAAGTTTTGCGATTTTAAGCTTTGGCCAGCCATCACTCGTGCAGCAATTTTAGCTAACGGAACGCCAGTCGCTTTAGACACAAATGGAACGGTACGCGCTGCTCGTGGATTAACTTCAATCATATAGATTTCGTTATCTTTCACCGCAAACTGGACGTTCATTAAGCCAATAACACCTAACTCGAATGCTAACTTAGAGACTTGCTCACGCATTTGTGCCTGAATATCTGCGCTTAAGCTGTATGGAGGTAATGAGCAAGCAGAGTCACCAGAGTGAACGCCTGCTTGTTCAATGTGCTCCATAATCGCGCCAACAACCACGGTCTCGCCATCACATACTGCATCAATATCCACTTCAATCGCATCATCTAAGAAGTGATCAAGTAATACGGGTGATGCGTTAGAGACTTTAACGGCTTCATTAAAGTAGCGCAGTAAATCTTGCTTGTCGTATACGATTTCCATCGCACGGCCACCTAATACATACGATGGACGAACCACTAGCGGGTAACCAATTTTTTCAGCTTCGATAACCGCACTTTCAACCGTTGTTACCGTTGCGTTTTCAGGCTGCTTCATACCAAGACGTTGAATCGCTTGCTGGAAGCGCTCACGGTCTTCTGCACGGTCAATCGCATCAGGACTAGTACCAATAATTGGCACACCGGCGGCTTCTAGTTCACGCGCAAGTTTAAGTGGCGTTTGGCCACCATATTGAACGATAACGCCCTTTGGCTTTTCGATACGAACAATTTCTAATACGTCTTCAAGAGTTACTGGTTCGAAATAGAGGCGATCTGAAGTATCGTAGTCGGTTGAAACCGTTTCTGGGTTACAGTTAACCATGATGGTTTCATAGCCGTCTTCACGCAAAGCTAACGCCGCATGAACACAACAGTAATCGAACTCAATACCTTGACCGATACGGTTAGGACCACCACCTAATACCATGATTTTTTCACGATTTGATGGGTTCGCTTCACACTCTTCTTCATACGTGGAGTACATGTAAGCGGTATCGGTTGAGAATTCCGCCGCACAGGTATCTACACGCTTATAAACAGGGTGAATTTCGTGACGTTGACGTAACTTACGAATTTCGCTTTCATTCACGCCAAGTACGTCAGCTAAACGTACATCAGAGAAACCTTTACGCTTTAATTGGCGTAAAAAGTTTTGCTCTAAACCTGACATGCCTAACTCAGCCACTTTTGCTTCTTGGGCAATCAAATCTTCGATTTGAATCAAGAACCAGTGATCAATGTTAGTTAACGTGAAAATGTCATCACGGCTTAAACCTGCACGGAACGCATCAGCTATGTACCAAATACGGTCACAACCAGGCTCTTTTAATTCATGACGGATTGTTTGCATGGCTTCAGGTGATTGTAAATCGACAATCGGGTCGAAACCACTACGGCCTACTTCAAGACCACGTAATGCTTTTTGCAATGACTCTTGGAAAGTACGACCAATAGCCATCACTTCACCCACAGATTTCATTTGCGTTGTTAGACGGTCATTGGCACCGGCAAACTTTTCAAAGTTAAAGCGTGGAATTTTAGTCACAACGTAATCGATTGCAGGCTCAAACGATGCTGGTGTTTTACCACCAGTAATATCGTTACTTAGCTCATCAAGGGTAAAACCAACCGCTAACTTAGCGGCGATTTTAGCAATCGGGAAACCTGTCGCTTTTGAGGCTAGTGCAGATGAGCGCGACACACGCGGGTTCATTTCAATAATCACCATACGACCGGTTTTAGGACAAATACCAAACTGTACGTTTGAACCACCGGTTTCAACACCAATCTCGCGCAGTACTGCTAAAGAAGCATTACGCATTAATTGATATTCTTTATCGGTTAAGGTTTGCGCTGGTGCGACTGTGATTGAGTCACCAGTGTGAACACCCATTGGGTCGAAGTTTTCAATCGCACACACGATAATACAGTTATCGTTGCGGTCACGAACCACTTCCATCTCGTATTCTTTCCAACCAATTAATGATTCATCAATCAATAACTCGTTAGTTGGCGACAAATCTAAGCCTTGAGAACAAATCTCTTCAAACTCTTCTTTGTTGTATGCAATACCGCCACCGCTGCCACCCATGGTGAATGATGGACGAATAATACACGGGAAACCTACCATATCGAGAACGCCATAGGCTTCATCCATATTGTGGGCAATACCCGCACGTGGACAATCTAATCCGATAGATTTCATGGCTTTATCAAAACGGCTACGGTCTTCTGCTTTATCAATCGCGTCAGCTGTTGCGCCAATCATTTCAACGTTAAATTCTTTTAGTACGCCTTTCGCTTCAAGCTGAAGTGCGCAGTTCAGTGCCGTTTGTCCACCCATTGTAGGTAGAATGGCATCTGGACGCTCTTTAGCAATAATGTTGCGTACAACTTCCCAGTGAATTGGCTCGATATATGTCGCATCGGCCATTTCAGGGTCGGTCATAATAGTGGCTGGATTAGAGTTAACCAGGATCACACGGTAGCCTTCTTCACGAAGGGCTTTACAGGCTTGAGCACCTGAATAATCGAATTCACACGCCTGACCAATTACAATTGGACCGGCACCTAGGATAAGAATACTTTTTATATCGGTACGTTTTGGCATTGCTTCTCTCTTCTCCCAGATAACTACTTAGCGTGCTGACGATATTGTTCAATAAGCTCGATAAAATGTTCGAACAGTGGCGCGGCATCGGTTGGCCCTGGGCTAGCTTCAGGGTGTCCCTGGAAACTAAATGCAGGCTTGTCGGTTAAATGGATACCTTGTAAAGAGCCATCAAACAGCGACTTGTGTGTCACTTTGATATTGGCGGGTAATGTGGTTTCATCGGCAGCAAAACCATGGTTTTGACTGGTGATCATCACAGTACCTTTTTCGATATTGCTCACAGGGTGGTTTGCACCATGGTGACCAAATTTCATCTTTAAGGTTTTTGCACCTGAGGCGAGTGCGAGTAATTGGTGACCTAAACAGATACCAAATACTGGGATGTCTGTTTTTAGGATTTCTTGAATCGCGGTGATGGCATAATCACATGGCTCTGGATCGCCAGGACCATTTGATAAAAACACACCATCTGGGTTCATTGCTAAAACATCTGCAGCAGGCGTTTTAGCGGGTACAACGGTAACATCACAACCACGGTCAACTAACATACGTAAAATATTACGTTTTACGCCGTAGTCATAAGCAACAACTTTGTATTTTAATGCCGATTCTGGCGTGTCAGAGGGTAAACCACCGACTAACTTCCAGCTACCGTTACGCCATTGATAAGCTTTATCGGTAGTCACTTCTTTGGCTAAATCCATGCCTTTCAAGCCAGGGAATGCTTTTGCTTCCGCTAAGGCTTTTGCTTCGTCTAGATCACCCACCATAATACAACCGGCTTGGGCACCTTTTTCACGCAGGATACGGGTTAACTTTCGGGTATCGATATCCGCTATACCAACCACGTTATGCGCTTTTAAGTAATCACTTAAAGATTGTTGGTTACGGAAGTTACTAGCAATTAACGGCAAATCGCGAATGATTAAACCACAAGCATGAACCGAGTCCGATTCTGTGTCTTCATCATTAGTACCGGTATTACCGATATGCGGATAGGTTAAAGTTACTATTTGGCGTGAATATGATGGATCCGTTAATATTTCTTGGTATCCGGTCATTGAAGTGTTAAAAACCACCTCTCCAACTGAAATACCTGATGCACCAATTGCAGTGCCAGAAAATACGGTTCCATCTTCGAGTACGAGTAAGGCAGACTGTGTCAACGCGACCTCCAGAAAAGAGCCAAGCCATTGAAATTATTTTATTTTATTTTGCACTAAGATACCAATTTCCGCTGTTTTACGAAATTTTGACAAATTTCGGCGATTTTACAGGAATTCCCCAAAGTCGTCTATAGCGGTAAAACTGTTTTTCAAAAAAAACCACCATATCAATGGTGGTTTTTAATTTAATCATTTAGTCCAAGGACCTGCTGCATATCATACAGACCCGGATTTTGATCATATAGCCAATACGCTGCACGCATTGCACCATTTGCAAATGTCATACGACTAGATGCTTTATGGGTGATCTCTAATCGTTCACCAATATCGGCAAACATTGCAGTATGTTCACCCACTAAATCGCCAGCACGTATCGTCGCAAAGCCAATGGTTTCACGATCACGCTCGCCAGTGATCCCTTCGCGGCCGTAAACAGCACACTTTTCAAGATCTCTACCTAGCTTTTTAGCAATCACTTCACCCATTTTAAGTGCTGTACCTGAAGGCGCATCTTTCTTAAAACGGTGGTGGCCTTCAATGATTTCGATATCGGTGTAATCACCCATCACTTCAGCGGCAAGTTCTAGCAACTTCCACATCAAGTTAACGCCAACAGACATGTTAGGAGCAAATACCACTGGCGTTTGCTCTGCATATGCACCAATCAGTTCTTTTTGAGCGTGATTAAAGCCTGTTGTTCCTATGACCATGGCTTTACGATTGCGCGCACACCAGTCAAGATGAATAATTGACGCTTCGGGCGAAGTAAAATCAATTAGCACATCAAAATCATTGATCACACTGTCTAATGAATCAGTGATGGCAACATCCATCGAGCCAACACCTGCTAACTCACCAGCATCAACACCAATTAGGGTGGAGCCAGAACGCTCTAAGGCTGCGCCAAGATGGATGAGTGCCTGATGTTTAGCTGATTCAATTAACGTGCGACCCATACGGCCACTGGCACCCACAACGGCGACTCTCACTTTTGCTGTCATATGTCCTCCCAGTGAAAGTCTGCTAAGCATCTTACACTTGATAAATCGGCTATATACAAAAACGCCTAAGATGTCTTAGGCGTTAATTAACGATTAGATAATGTCTAACAATTCAACTTCAAACACTAATGCAGTGTAAGGAGGAATAGATGCACCTGCACCACGTTCGCCATAGGCTAAGTGATGTGGAACGAATAATTTAAGCTTGGTACCAACTGGCATTAATTGTAATGCTTCAGTCCAACCAGCAATAACACCAGAGACAGGGAACTCAGCAGGTTGACCGCGAGTCACAGAGCTGTCGAATACGTCACCGTTTAAGAAAGTACCGTGGTAGTGAGTACGTACTGTAGAATCAATTGTTGGCTTCTCGCCATCACCTTGAACAAGCACTTCATATTGAAGACCTGATTCAGTTACGATAACACCATCACGTTTAGCGTTGTCAGCTAAAAATGCATCAGCTTCTGCAGTTGCATTTTCTGCAGCTGCTTCTTGTGCAGCTTGTAAACGACGGCTAATTTCAGTGAAAGCCGTTTGTAGGTCTTCCATAGACACTTGGCTTTCTTTACCTGAAAATGCATCTGCTAAACCAGCTTGAACAGCAGGAATATCAATTCCTTCAAAAGGGTTGGCGGCTAATTGCTCACCCATTTGACGACCTACACCATAACTTGCATGCTGCTCCATTGTGCTGAACACATCTGACATAATTTCTTTCTCTCATTTGAACAATTAAAAATTTTACGGAGTTTATCACATTTAAACCGCGCTTGCTGCGAAAATGCCGAATAATATGGCTATTTTCGGCCGTTGATTTTACATTCTGTCAAAGACTGTTTTCTAGCTTGAATATAAAGCGGCATAACTTGGTTTTGAGCCGCTTGTAATTCCTCAATGCGAGTGCTGTGTGATGGATGGGTAGACAGTAATTCAGGCCCCTGGCTACCACCGGCTTTCGCCATATTCTGCCAAAGTGTGACACTCTCTTGTGGATTAAAGCCAGCTTTTGCCATTAACTCTAATCCGACAATATCAGCTTCACTTTCTTGATGTCTGCCAAAGGGTAAAATAATACCGACTTGAGTGCCTAAGCCTAAACCTGCCATATATAAATCTTTATTGGCAACACCGCTAGCACCCAGTGCTGCATCAGCCACCTGCATGCCGATACCAGTAAGCTGCGAACGCGATACTTGCTCATTGCCATGTTGCGCTAATACGTGGGCAACTTCATGGCCCATTACCGTCGCCAGTTGGTCTTGGTTTACGGCCACGTTTAATAAACCGGTATACACCCCAATATGCCCACCGGGTAATGCAAAGGCGTTAACCTGTTCCGATTCAAATAACACCACTTCCCATTGCTGACTTTGATCTGGTAAAACCGCAGTGATCCGTTTAGCAATGCAGTTCACATAAGCGGTTTTGATTTTATCTTGGCTAATCTTTTGATCTTTTTTCATCGCGGCAAAAGATTGCGCGCCCATTTGTTGCATCTGCGCGTCAGAGAATAATAAAGTTTGGCTTCTACCCGTTGGTGATTTAGTGCTAACACAACCGAATAATAACGCGGTAATACAAAGCGATAATGCCAATTTATTCATTTTTCTATCCTTTTAAAAATACTCGTTGATCTGAGGTTTACTTTATCGAGACCGATTGCGTTTAGCAAAATCACTCATGATCTTTTTATTTGCTGTACGGCGATTGGCTTGTTTGTCACGCGGTGGCCGCTTACTATCACGATTAATAGGCTTATCGGTAACCGGAAAATCAGCCAAAGTTTGCAGGGGTAAGGCGTGATCTGTTAAGTGCCTAATAGCCTCTAAACCAGCTAATTCAGCATGGCTGACTAATGATAGCGCGATGCCGCTTAAACCCGCTCGTGCTGTGCGACCAATACGATGTACATAAACAGTGGCTTGCGGTGGCAACTCGAAATTGACCACCACTGGCAAGGCTTCGATATGAATACCTCTGGCTAACACATCGGTTGCTATCAACACTGTCAGTTGTTGCTGCTGAAATTGAGCCAATGTTTGCGCTCGAAGTTGTTGCTCTTTGTCGCCGTGCATAGCGGCAGCATTGATCCCTGCTTTTAACAGTTTTTTGCATAGTGCATCAGCATCATCTTTGGCATTCACAAACACCAACACTTGAGACCATTGATGCGACTTAATCAGCTCAATAAGGACTTTAGCCTTACTACCTTTGTTTACATGATAAATGGTTTGCGCAATATCTTCGACTGGACGATTAACGGTACTTGCTTCTATCCGAGTAAATGGCTTAGATAAAATATTGCTGGCTAATTCCGCTAAGGTTTCTGGCATGGTGGCAGAAAATAACAGGGTTTGCCTTGGTGGCATTAACGCCAGTAAGGCATTTAAATCATTAATAAACCCCATATCCAGTAAACGATCCGCTTCATCTAACACCAAGGCCTGTAAATCTGCAAAATTAAGCACACCTTGTTGCACTAACGCTAATAATCTCCCCGGTGTGGCAACAATAATATTGACTGTTTTTGTTAGGCGCTCAACTTGTGCAGTGATTTCTTCACCGCCACAAATAACCTCAAGTGTAAGATTGATGGCCTGACTGAGTGGCATTAAGCTTTGACCCACTTGTGCGGCCAGCTCGCGTGTCGGCACAATAATGACCGCAGACAAACAGTGAGTATTCGTCGGTATATTTATGCGGTGCAATAAAGGCAAACCATATGCGTAGGTTTTACCACTACCAGTTTGTGCTAACGCCAATACATCCTTACCCGTTAAAACAGCGGGAATAGCTTGCTGTTGAATGGGACTTGCCACTGACACACTAGCTGGTAATGCATCGATTAAACCAGAATGAAGAGAAAATGAGGTCAATGTCATTGAATTGCGCCTAGTTACAAGGAAAAGAATTTTCCAACAATGGCCCGATTATATCATTCACTCAAACAAAAAAGGCTGCTTACTTAAGTAAACAGCCTTGCTTTTGATATTTCGTTTAACCTAGCTGATTGCCATTAGCTATTTAAATCTTGAAAGAATTTTTTCACGCCATCAAAAAAACCTTCTGCTTTTGGGCTATGTTTTTTTGATTCGCCAGTTAACGTGGCTTCAAATTCACGTAATAATTCTTTTTGCTTTTCATTTAGGTTAACCGGAGTTTCCATAACCACTTTACACAGAAGATCGCCGACTGCATGGCTACGTACTGACTTAACCCCTTTACCACGTAAGCGGAACATACGACCCGTTTGAGTCTCTGTTGGGATTTTAAGGCTGACTTTACCATCAAGTGTTGGCACTTCAATCTCGCCGCCTAAGGCTGCTTTACTGAAAGAAATTGGCACTTCACAATAAAGATTATTGGCATCACGGGTGAAAATACTGTGCTCACGTACACTAACCTGAACATATAAATCACCTGGAGGCGCACCAAATTCACCTGCTTCACCTTCTCCGGTTAAACGAATTCTGTCGCCGGTATCAACACCTGCTGGAATTTTAACCGACAAGGTTTTGCTCTTTTCAACTCGGCCTTCACCATGACACTTGTTACAAGGATCTTTGATGATTTTGCCGCGGCCATGACACGTTGGACAAGCCTGTTGAACAGCAAAAAAACCTTGACGCATCTGTACCTGGCCCTGGCCATGACAGGTGCCACAAGTGGTTGCTTGCGTGCCTTTTTTCGCGCCGCTGCCATCACAAAGATCACAAGCAGCGAGTGTTGGGATGCGTAATTCTTTGGTTAAACCGCGAACGGCTTCTTCAAGAGATAACTCTAAGTTGTAACGTAAATCACTGCCACGTGCTGCTTGACGCTGACCACCACGACGTCCACCGCCGAAGATATCACCGAAAACATCACCAAAAATATCACCGAAGTCGCCTTGTCCACCATGACCGCCGCCACGATTAGGATCGACACCCGCATGACCAAATTGATCATAAGCCGCTTTTTTATCGCTATCGGTTAAAATTTCGTAGGCTTCTTTAACTTCTTTAAAGCTCGCTTCTGCCGCTTTATCACCAGGATTGCGGTCAGGGTGAAATTTCATCGCTAAACGCTTGTAGGCTTTTTTAATTTCACGTTCACTGGCATCACGACCGACACCAAGAACTTCGTAAAAATCACGCTTTGACATAGTGTTTTGCTTCTCGAAGGTTTGCTTAAAATTGATTAAGTATGATTGTGCAAACGGGCGTTAGAGGTAAGCCTCAACGCCCGCTTTATACTAACTAGTTGCTTTCGCTATCAAAAGTAACTAATTATTTTTTGTCGTCTTTCACTTCTTCGAACTCAGCGTCAACAACATCGTCAGCAGGGTTAGCTTGCTTGCCAGCATCAGTTGCTTGCTCTGCGCCGCCTTGTGCTTTAGCTTGAGCAATTTCCATCAACTTAGCAGAAGCTTCGATTAATGCTTGTGTCGCTTTATCAATGGCTTCTTTGTCATTGCTTTTAACAGCAGCATCAACTTCAGCCATTGCAGCTTCGATTTTCTCTTTGTCTTCAGCGGGTAAATCATCACCAGCTTCAGTCACTTGTTTCTTAGTAGAGTGTACTAAACCATCAGCTTGGTTGCGCGCTTGAACTAACTCTTCAAACTTGGCATCTTCATCTGCGTTAGCTTCTGCATCACGTACCATTTGCTCAACTTCTTCATCAGACAAACCAGAGTTAGCCTTGATGGTGATGTTTTGCGCTTTACCTGTTTTCTTGTCAGTTGCAGACACTTTTAAGATACCGTCAGCATCGATGTCAAAAGCAACTTCAATTTGTGGTTGACCACGTGGTGCTGGCTCAATGCCTTCTAGGTTAAATTGACCTAAAGATTTGTTGTAGCTAGCTTGCTTACGCTCACCTTGTAGCACGTGAATGGTCACCGCACTTTGGTTGTCATCAGCAGTAGAGAATGTTTGGCTCGCTTTAGTCGGGATAGTGGTGTTCTTCTCGATAAGCTTAGTCATTACGCTACCCATGGTTTCAATACCAAATGATAACGGTGTTACGTCAAGTAGAAGTACGTCTTTCACCTCACCAGAAAGAACACCAGCTTGAATCGCAGCACCTACGGCAACAGCTTCATCTGGGTTAACATCTTTACGTGGCTCTTTGCCAAAGAAGTTAGTTACCGCTTCTTGTACTTTAGGCATACGTGTTTGACCACCAACTAAGATAACTTCGTTGATGTCTGATACTGATAAATCGGCATCAGCTAAAGCAACTTTTAACGGCTCTAAAGAACGTTGGATTAAGTCTTCAACTAATGACTCTAACTTAGCACGAGTGATTTTAACCACTAAATGCTTAGGACCTGTTGCATCAGCTGTGATGTAAGGTAAGTTAACTTCAGTTGAGTTGGTGCTTGATAATTCAATTTTCGCTTTTTCAGCCGCTTCTTTTAGACGTTGCATTGCTAAAGGATCTTTACGTAGATCTAAGCCTTGGTCTTTTTTGAACTCGTCTGCTAAATAGTTAATTAAACGGTTATCAAAGTCTTCACCACCTAAGTGAGTGTCACCATTGGTTGCTAATACTTCGAATGTTTGGTCACCGTCATTGCTGTCGATTTCGATGATTGAAATATCGAATGTACCACCACCTAAATCGTATACCGCAACAATGTTGTCGCCTTGTTTTTTATCAATACCATAAGCTAATGCCGCTGCTGTTGGTTCGTTGATAATACGTTTAACTTCAAGACCCGCGATACGGCCAGCATCTTTTGTTGCTTGACGTTGTGAGTCGTTAAAGTATGCAGGAACAGTAATTACCGCTTCGGTAACTTCTTCACCTAAAAAGTCTTCTGCGGTTTTTTTCATCTTTTTCAAGATTTCAGCAGAAACCTGTGGTGGAGCCATTTTGTGACCACGTTGCTCTACCCATGCATCGCCATTATCTGCAGCGATAATTTTGAAAGGCATGATGTCAACGTCGCGCTGAACTTCGTCATCTTTAAAACGACGACCAATCAAACGCTTGATTGCGAAGAAAGTATTAGCAGGGTTTGTCACTGCTTGGCGTTTTGCAGGCTGGCCTACAATTGTTTCATCATCGGTATAAGCAACAATAGAAGGGGTTGTACGATCACCCTCTGCGTTTTCAATCACGCGTGCTTTACCGCCATCAAGGACAGCCACACATGAATTTGTTGTGCCTAAGTCGATACCAATAATTTTGCCCATGAGGTCCTCCGAAAATTGACGATATTCGTCATAAATTTGTTGTCTGATATTGATATGGGGGGCACTGAGATGATTTCAAGCATTTTTTTACTTTAAAATCTTGGCTTTTTTACCGCCCAAATCCTTCTTACCAATGTATATAGGGGCGCGAATTTCATTTACAAGGGGCAAACTTAAAAATTTATGCTGTTTTCCTAATATGAGTTATGGAAAAATACAAATTGGATATTGCATGCAATTTTCCGAGATGATATTTGCCGCTTTCAGCAGTGCAGTATTGTTACTATTAATCTTTGAGGATGTCATCGTGAACTCAACCCAAATAGCCTACCTATATGGTTTAGGTGCCGTGTTATTATGGTCTACGGTAGCCGCAGCATTTAAAGTTGCGCTGGATTACTTTACTCCCTTACAACTTGTTTTAGTGGCCGTGCTAACGTCTATCGCAACACTGAGTATTATCTTGTTGATGCAAGGTAAGCTCAATTTAGTGAGTCGCCAGTTTTTACAGCGCCCGACATTTTATCTCATCAGCGGGATGTTAAACCCATTTCTTTACTATTATGTTCTTTTTGCTGCTTATGATTTATTACCCGCACAACAAGCTCTGTCTTTGAATTACACTTGGGCGATTTTATTACCTATATTGTCAGTTCCCTTTTTAGGGCACTCGCTGAGTAAAACCGACATGATTGCTGCGATGATTGCTTATGTTGGAGTGTTCATTATTGCGACAGGCGGCAATTTCACCACCATGAGTTTTGAGAGTCCAATAGGCATTTTACTTGCCTTGTTGAGTACTGTTTTGTGGTGTCTATATTGGATTTTCAACACGAAAGATAATGGTAATGCCATTGTCAGCTTACTGCTTAGTTTTACGCTAGGATTGCCGTTTATTGTTATTACGCTTTTATTAACAGATAAACTACCGACATTAACTGCAGAAGCCCTATTTGCGGGTATGTATGTTGGACTGTTTGAAATGGGCGTGACATTTGTATTGTGGTTAATCGCATTAAAAAAGACTGATAAAGCAGCGAACATGAGCACCATGGTTTTTTTGACACCGGTGTTATCTGTTGGTTTTATCACCTGGATATTAAAAGAAAATATTGCAGTAGCAACCTATCTTGGTCTTGGATTTATCTTGTCGGCCCTTGCTCTGCAAAAACTGCTTCCTCGTTTTGTGTGTAGACCCGGATCACAATTAACATAATCACCACAAAAAAGTTGAAAAAATAATCAGTTGTCACTATAACTATCAATACACATACCTTTATCTACCTTTAGCATCAATCAATTGTCTCGACATATAAACAAGTAAGCAGTAATGGAGAGGTGACGGCAATGGGATTGCCTAGATGGAACTTATCAAATAAAGCCGAACGTATTTTTCGAATCACAGTGCTGACAATTGTCGGGCTGATTTTGATTTATGAAAAAATCTATGGGTCAAGCTCTACCCAATACGCAGCCATGTATTTGTGTGTATTTTCTTTAGTCGGCACATTCTTATCGAATGCCGTCCAAAAGCGCTACTTTACTTCTGTCATGGAATACGCCCAAGTATTCAGACTTGTCGCATTACTGATGATGCTTTGCTTTTTAATCATTTGGATTTACATCACCTTAGAGAGTACATCTCAGGCAGCATTGGTTGCAGGAATCGTCTAAAACTCCTGTACTTCAGATAACAAAACCCACAAAAATTAATGCCCTACTTGAAAAGTAAGGCATTTTGACAGTCGTGTACAAACTGAACTGCAGTGAGATAACGTTAGTTGTGATTACTTCAATGAAGGCACTTTATTTTGCAGTAATTGCTGCTGCATGCTGCGCCAACCGCTCGAAATAGTAGAAAGGTGTTCACGACGTTCAGGAAATTGGTTAGCAAGATTGTTCATTGTCATAATTTGTAATTCGCACAATTCATTCCAACGCTTAGCATTTGATATCGACATAACATTATCCTTAATGAGATTAAAATCCATTTACAGCGCCTGATCAAGGTCAACCGTGTTTGATTGAGTCACAACAATAAAAACATAAAACCTGATGTAATAAAAATGTAACACAGCTTTTATGTTTGCGCCAATGAGTGATATTAATATTTTTGCTACAAGCCACTTTTTTAGTAAAAAAAGATTGCACCAAGGATAATCAAGCGTATCTTAAATATAAGAATAACAAAGCTTAAAGGACGCTTAACATGACAGAAACTGTATTCAAAATTTTATTTATCGCGGTGTTATTTTTTCTTGCTTACAAACTAATTTTTTCTGGTAAACGTGGATTAACCCTATTTGAAATGCATTTCAAACAGGGGCGTTTAAATAAGCACAAAGGTAAAATTCCGGAAAAATTTGAGAGAGAATGTCGCGCCTTTGCCAAAGAACATAAACTGACATGTACTGTTCGCGCAGAAAAAAATAATCAGGTTAGGTTGCATGTCTCTGCTAATGTCGGTGATAACTTAACTCAACAAATCAGAAATATATTCCCCTTTGAATATTATGATCAAAAGCACATCGACAATTCAAAGCTAAAAGGATAATGCTATTTACGCTTTCAAAGTAAGCCTTGAGCTTTTACTGGCTAGTTATCAAAAGATAACCTGAGCTTGATATCATTTTCAATTTCAGGTTATTTTCTTTGAATCACGAGTGTGACTTCAGCCACTTTGATGCCAAATTTGTTGATATCGCTTTTATTAATAATGGTTTTGTTATCAACTAAAAACATCCAATCATCAAACTCAACCTCATACTCGCTGCCATCAACCAGTAATTTCATATCATAGCGCCAACGAAGAGCACTACCGTTAGCCTCTCCTTTAGCGACGCCTAATATGTCATCAGCACGCCCCTCAAACTGACCATTACCTAAATCAGTGAGATACCATATGCGCGTTTGCTTTTCGCCATCATCATAAATAAACCATTCTTTTAACTCACCTTTATTACCTTGCCAGCTACCTGTCATGGTCACGGTAAACTTGCGAGTTACCTTACCAGAGTAATCTTGCACTATGCCAGAAGCGGTTAATTCACCATCAAAAAATGCGGCTAAATTCAATGTGGGGTTGCTATTAGCATAATCTTCGATGGATGCCGATGAGCAAGAGAATAAGCTAATGCAAGCCGCAATCACTGCAAGTTTTTTTAGCCACTTAACATGCCATAAACGAGAAGCAGAATATCGAGTAGCTGATGAAGCTGATTTTAACAAAATCCTCATTATTTATTTGCTCCAATTAACTGTTGACGTAGCTTAGGATGCGTTGTTTTTTCTGACAACCAAATCCCGATAAATGCTTCACTAAAACGTTGGTCTGCTAGTTGATAAAATGGTTTATCGTTAAATAAAAACTCAGCTTGTTGATCATTGTGAATGATAAAACTTAAGCGATCATTTTGTTTCACATCCGGCCAGGCTGAGATTAAGTGCGATTTAATTTGGTTAATTTCGGCAGCAGCAATACCATTTTTTTGCCATTGCTCAATGGTGGCATCGATAAGCTCTTGCGCTGAAATATCACGGTGATATTCAATATCTAGCATTAATGGAAAGCGCTGTGGTTGATAAACACCATCCAAGGAGTATAACTTTGCCAGATACACATCAAACCAAAGCACATCCATATCGGCCTCGCCGACTTGGATAAGTTTCAAAGGCATATCATGGGGTACTGAAGAACCTAACGACTGTTGATTTACAGCAGTCTGCGGCTCAAATTGATCTTGGTTGGGCTGCTTATCATCAATCGAACTTTGATATTGTGCCAATACAACCTGAGGAACAGCTAATAATGTGAGTAAAATTATTTGCCCTAGTCGCCATTTAGTTTCAATGTGCATCTCATTGCTCCGCTAACTTATACATGATTGGCTATCGTTAATGATGACTTCAATCGTGCTGCTATAGTCATTGATACGGGAAATAACACACACCAGATCACAACAAGAATACAGGCTGAATAAACGGTGCCAAACGGAAGTACCACAGCGCCAAAATTAGCACCAGCCAGATAGCTTAAGCTTCCCGATACACCGCCGAGTATCACCTGTAAAGGTAGATGTAATTTATGTGCAAAAGCCAGACTAGAGTTCAAGGTCAGTGCAAAAAAAATCCATAATAATGCCAGCCACCAAGGTGAGATAGAAAACTCAAACACGCCAAAGTAAATCAGACAGATATCAACAAAAATACCCAATGAACTCACGGCTAGCACAACCCAAAAATCCCTTTTTCTGTTTTTTGATACCACAAAATGAAGTAAGACTAATAATATCGAAATGATAATAAATTGGTTTTGGTACAACACCCCAAGCCACCAAATACATTGGAAACTGAGGGCGTTAAACACGACAGACAAGGTCGAGGGGGATAATGTAGGCTTCATCTACCCCCCTTAATATCAGTGGTATTACCCCATTCGTTTATTAGCATCGATAGCTTGGTCTAACGGCGGTTAAGTGTACTGTGCTGGTTGTGCGCTCTAAGAAACCACCTTCACAATAACTTAAGTAAAACTTCCACATGCGGATAAAATCATCGCCATAACCTAACTCTGTGATCGTTTCTTTAGCATGATCAAAATTATCATGCCAATGCTTCAAGGTGCGAGCATAGTCTAGGCCAATATCATCAATAGACCAGATCACCATATCGGTTTTGTTAGCGATATGACGCGACATCTCACTAATTGAAGGCAAGCAACCACCTGGAAAAATATAACGCTGAATAAAGTCGACACTTTTGCGATAACTATTATAACGTTGATCGGCTATGGTAATTGCTTGAATTAGCAATTTACCTTCAGGCTTTAACAGATGTTGTAGCTTTTCAAAAAATCCCGGTAAATATTCATGCCCAACCGCTTCAATCATTTCAATCGATACCACACGATCATATTCACCTGTCAGTTCGCGGTAATCTTGCTTTAACAGGGTAATTTTATCCGCTAAACCTTCGCTATTAACACGCGCAGCCGCATAGTCATACTGTGCATCTGAAATAGTGGTAGTGGTAACCGAGACGCCGTAATGCTTTGCAGCATAAATAGCTAACGCGCCCCACCCTGTGCCCACCTCTAAAAGAGTTTGTCCTGGTTGTAAATCTAAACGCTGACAAATGGTGTCTAACTTGTGTAATTGCGCCTCTGCAAGACAAGCATCATTAGTGGGATAAATTGCACTTGAGTACATCATTTCTGGGTCTAAAAATGTTTGGTACATATCATTGCCCAAATCATAATGAGCCAGAATATTTCTTTTTGAGCCCGATTGAGAATTTCGGTTAAACACGTGCTTAACTCGATTGATACCATTACTCAACCAGGAAAAATAACGTTCAATGTTATCTAATAGTGCTAAGTTTCGGGCAAATACTTGCACAACTTTTGTCAAATCAGGGCTACACCAGTGTCTTTGAATATAAGCTTCACCTGCACCAATTGAACCACCAAATACGACCTGACGATAAAAACTAGGATGCTGAACTTGCATGGTGGCATGTAACGGACTGTGTTGATCTCCAAATACATGGGATTGAGTACCATCAACTATCGTCAATTGTCCCTGAGCCAGATTTGCTAAAGCACGCAGTAAAATCTTTTTAGCCAAACTGTCTGATAACGAGGCTTGAGCGATACTGCTTTCGGTTGCGATGTTGTCCATGTCTGACTCCATTTAAATACAAGGTACTCTTTAATTTTTAATATCAACTAGCAATACGCACCTGAAAGAATTTTGGATTCATTTTTGAAACTAAATCAGCATTTAAGTTGGCAGCTTAACTTTGGGTTTGCCAACAAAAGGAATACGCTTAATAAACAACTTCATGGCCTGCCAATAAATACCCATAACAATTTTTGCGGTCATTAAAGGATAGCCCAATACAAAGCGTTGAATATTCTTGGGTGTAAAAGGTTGGCGTTTTAATGCAATAGTGGCGTCAAATAACTTAGCGTTTTGATCATTACGATTCTCGATAGTCACTTTAAGATGCTCCTGCGGCGGCACAATTCGCCATAAATAGTGCATATCTAAGGTCATAAACGGAGAAACATGGAATACCTTATCTGTATGCGTGGTATTTGCTAAATCAACCAAATAGCAATGCCGTTCGTTCCAGGGAGTATTACTGACTTCTGCCAACATATATAAAGGAGCATCGTCTTGATAACAAAAAAAGAAGTTAACGGGACTAAAATAAAACCCGAAATGACGAATTTGGCCACAAAACACTACACGGTTACACGCCGTTTGGGCGCCTAAGTGCTTTATGGTGGTTAGGGCACGCAATTTTAACGCAGCGACCGAAGGCAAATGTGTTGCTTTGAATTGCAAAGCAAAATCCTCACCAAATTGCTTATCAATGCTGTTGAGGTAATCTTCGGCTTTAAAGGTTAATAATGCCCTACTCTGGTCAAATAATTTAGATGAACTGACTAGTTGGGGTAATTCGTCTAAATCTAACGCCATCATGGCAATATCGTAACCAAAACTGTGGCGTTTGGGTGCATGTCTTCTATGGCTGACTTTGCCATAATAAATACCACTTTTAAAATCACGCGTTTGCGCCGAAGAATCGGTCATAAACTGATCCCAAATTGATTGCACACATCGACAGCACTTCTAACGCCATCTTCATGAAAACCGTTATACCAATATGCACCAGCAAAGTAAGTATGACGTTTACCAGATATTAAGCTGCGTTTTACTTGAGCTTGCATACTCGCTTCATTAAAAACAGGATGAGCATAATTGAATTTACGTAATATTTTGCTTTCATCAATTAAGTCCGTTTGATTTAAGGTCACGCAAAATGTCGGCGCACTTTTGGGTAAGCGCTGTAAAATATTCATATTATAAGTGACGCTTGCAGGTCTATCTGCAATGGCAACTTCGTCATCACCGTCTAAACGGTAATTCCAACTTGCCCAGGCGGAACGTCGTTTAGGCAATAAACCAATGTCGGTGTGCAACACCACTTCATTATTTTGATATGCCATAGCCGATAAAATGTGTTGCTCATCAGTGCTAGGGTCGCTCAACATCGCCAGCGCTTGATCGCTATGACAGGCTAAAATAACATCATCAAAATGCTGCCATTCGCCATTAGCGATTTGCACCTTAACCCCCTCATCGGCACGCATAATTGCCGTAACAGGGCTATTCAATAAAATATTATTTTTGAATGGCTCAATTAATGCTGGTATGTAACTTCGCGAACCGCCTTTTAATACAGACCACTGTGGACGGTCACTAATATTCAGCAAACCATGGTGTTGAAAGAAGCGGATAAAAAAGCGCAACCCAAAAGCACGCATGTCATTGATGCTTGAAGACCAAATTGCCGCACCCATTGGCAAAATGTAATGCTCGCAGAAAAAGTCACTGAACTGATGTCTGTCGAGGTACTCGCCTAAACTAATTTCTGGGTAGTTGTCTGATTCATAAATAGCTTTACAGCTATTATTAAAACGCACGATTTCTACCAGAAATCGATAAAAACTCGGACGTAATATATTGCGTTTTTGGGCAAATAAACTCCAAAGAGTATGGCCATTATATTCAAGGCCAGTATGAGCGTTGTGAACACTGAAGCTCATTTCTGTTGGTAACGACTCCACGGCTAACTTTGCCATTAACTTTTCAAAACGAGGGTAAGTTCTGTCATTAAATACAATAAAGCCTGTGTCTATCGCATAACTTTCACCATCGACTTCAACATCGACTGTCGCAGTGTGGCCACCAATATAATCATTCGCTTCAAATACAGTAACATGATGCTTACTGCTCAGTAAGTGCGCGCAGGTTAACCCTGATACTCCGGTTCCTATTACGGCAATTTTTTTCATTATTATTTTTCTCCACAACCACATTCACGCTAATACTGTTGATACGTATTTTTCAGCCAATTAGATCGTTGTTATTTTGTTGGCTTTTCAGCAAGTATTTTAATTAATAACATCTCAGGTAACCAAGATAAGCACTTCAATATAAAGGTAAACCTTTTAGGAAAGTGGATTTCAAACTGACGTTTTCCCATTCCTTCAAAAATCCGCTTGGCAGCTTGCTCACTGCTCACTCTCATCGGCATAGCAAAATCATTTTTGTCTGTTAATGGCGTTTTAACAAAACCTGGGCAAATCACACTCACACCGATAGCTTTATTCGGTTTTGCTGCTAAATCCAAACGTAAACTGCGGCCTAAATAACTAATAGCAGCTTTAGATGCGCCATAAGCCTCAGCTCGTGGAAAGGGTAAATAGGTTGCACTTGAGCTCATCAACCCCAGTTGCCCCCCTTTTGCCATTAACGGCAAAAAGGCTTCAATACAATAACCAATAGCAATTAAGTTGGTGGTAATCACCCGACTAAACAGTGATGAATCAAATTCGAAAACATTTTCTATGTATTCACAGGTACCAGCATTTAGTATCACTTGCGTAAGTGACACATTTTTTTGCAACAGGTATTGGCTTAACGCTGCACTTGCGGCGTTGACTTGCTCGGGCGCTGTAATATCAAATGTCAAAAAGTGGTGAGTATTTAATTGATTAAGGATCGACTCATTTCTTCCACATGCGATGACATGAAAACCCTGAGCGATATAATAATTGACGCAGGCAAGGCCAATACCAGATGTTGCTCCGGTAATCAGCACTGCCTGAGATGATGTTGCGCTCTGCGAAATCATAAGTTCAACCTATGCGTTTTTTAAGCAAATTGATTAACCCACCTAACAGCGGGACATGTTGATACAGCATTTGACCTGCATCGAAATAATCTCGATGAAAATAAATTTTGTCGTTAAATTTAAGCAAGCTTGAACCATCTACATGAATAGTTTGGCCTTTATTTAACTTAGGATGCGAATAGCTCATTACCCAATATAGCGCAGCCTGATGTTGACATTCACTCAAGACTATTTGATGAATATCAAATTCAATATGAGTAATGTTTTGGTATAAATTAGCAAAATATTCCGTTAATGCTGCCATTCCATCTACTTGATGCAAAGGGTCTTGAAAATGCACATCTGAACTGTAGACTTCTGTTAATTTTTGTAAATTATCTTTATTAAGCTTTTGATAAAGCTCAATAAACAACCCAACAATCTCAGGTGTGTTGTCGTTAGGTAACGCGAATTCGGTTACATTTAACGTATTTTGCATATTCTGCTCTCTTGTATCGTTCGCATATTTACCATAAAACGCAATGTAGTAAATTACAATGCCTTATATGACAACAACATATATTGTCTTGGGGACAATATATGTGATTTATTTCACTTACAAAAAATACGGTAATCAGCAGCAAATAGATCAAAAAAAGCGCTTAATATTTTAAGCGCTTTTTTATCAATAAAATCGAATGTCAATTGTGATATCGGTTAATTTTCATAACCCTGGCGAGCAACTGGGTGCCAGTGTTTATCGACTTCATTTTTAATAAACATCACTTTTGCGGCTTCTGCGGCATCTTTATCAAAACCAATTACAGCATGTGCTTTCTCTTTGGTACTGATGTCAGGGTAATCCACCTTTTCGACATCAAGCTGTTTCAATATCATTGCCAGCAAAGTGCGCGACAAGGTCACTTGTTCAATCGCTTTATCCAATAAAGCGTTCCCCTCTTCGGGGTTATGAGCGTACAAACCATGGGAGGCCATGGCAAAATCCCAGCGCCATTGCCCATGACGAATGCCCATGATGGCGTCATTCATTAATGGCCATGTTGCTCCAGCATCCCAAGCTGCTTTTGCCTCAAAATGTGCTTTAACCAGTAAGTCTTCAACTTGGCGAGCTTTAGTATTAATTTGTTGTTTGTTTTTAGCTAATGTTTTGCTAATCGCCTGCTGACTAGAGTGACAAGCCTTACAGGTATTATCGAAATGTTCTAGTGCGTTGCCGACTTTATGATCGGTAAACTCATTACCTTTATCATCGGTTGCAGGTGGCATATGGCAGGTGATACAGGTAACGCCAGCTTCAGCATGTTTGCTGCGGCTCCAATGCTCAAACTCTGGGTGACGCGCCTTTAACATCGGTGTTTTTGAAATAGGATGGATCCATTCATAAAAACGGCGGGTGTCATAATACTTTTCAATATCATCGGCGGTGCTGCCAAATATCCATGGAATATTGACTTTATCACTGCGCTCAGGCTGAAAATAATAGGTCACATGACACTGACCGCAAACTTGAGCACCTTGCATGCTGGTATTTTGTTTGTCGAAAGGCAGCTTTATTTTGGCCATAGCATCCTGTGCATGTGGACGAGGTAGCGCCAATTTAGCACTGCCGTCTTCATGACAATCGCTGCAATACACCACTGATTTAATTTCAGTGCCTAAATCGGTAAAATTGGCGCCAGAAAATCCTTCTATACCCATTTCGTTCATCAATCTTGGAGCATCAGGTGTTTTGCAGGTCCAACAACTGGCTGAAAGCCCTTTTTTACCTTCTTCGACTGACACGCCAGTACGTAAAATATGAGTGACATCAGCCACCGCAAATTGATGCCCACGAGGGCTGTTGTACTCTTTTGCAAAAGACGAACCGGCCCATAAAATGATGTTAGCTGGATATGCTGCTAGCATGTCTTCTTTATCGGCTTGCTCTGATGTCGCCAACCAAGTTTGATATTGATTAGGGAACTTAGTCTGGTTAGTCTCATCAACATTTGCCATCGCAGGCAAAGCGTATATCACACCTGCGCCAGCAAGGATTGACACTAACAAATGGTATTTACTTAATAACATAGCTCACTCTTCTTATATTTTACCCAGGACGACCATCTAATCGAGGTTTAGTTAAAATAGGGGCGTAATACCACACAAACATACCAAAACTAATAAACCAACACGCCCCAGCTAACCATAACCAAGTGGAGGAATATTGCGGCGCAAGTAAAGGCATTACGGCGCGTAATATTGCCGCTAGCGGCAAGCAAGAAAAGGCCAGTATCATATTAGGGCCTTGATAAATATTACGACTAGTATGACCTAAAGAGACGCGCGATATCATCGACAAACACAAAGATGCAATCCCCCCAACAGCAAATAAATGCAGTAACGTACGGTATGCAAACTCGTTGTTGATATTCCAAGCCATCGCAAGCAGGGTTGCAGGTAACGCCCAATATGAAACATGTAAAGACCACAACATAGGTTCTTTAAAGGTTTTGTGCCCTTTCCAACCCAATACTCTAATCAATTGTAATAGTCCGGCGCTAAACAAAATACCTTGTTCAATTTCACGCGGAAATATATGAAATACTGACTGCACAAACAAAACACCCATAACCAATATTAACGTTAATTCAAGTGCTTGTATGGGATCAGGCTTTGAATGTTGTAACTTCATCGCAGTGAAAAAGGGGATCACTCGCCCACCAACGACGGTGATCACCATTGCCAACCACCAAATCATTGCCTGCCATAACTGTGTCGATAGCGAAAAATTACGTTCATACAGGGCATAATAACTGACTAAGTTAACAACCAGCGCCAGCATAATCATTATTGGAAAACCAATGTTTCGCCACTGTTTTACTTTATAAATACAACGCCATAGAGTGGCTGCTGTAATACCTAAAAATAAGGTATCAAATGATGCTGGCAGCCAAATAGGAATATCAAAAGGCATTAATAACAGCAAACGAGCGACTAACCAACAGCTGAACGTTACCGCTAACAAAGGCCCTTTCATTGTCGGTTGATTTGTCCAGGTTTGTGCTGCCGTAAGCAAAAATCCGCTCACGATAGCCAGTGCAAAACCAAACAACATTTCATGAGGATGCCACCATAACGGCAGCACATTGGCCCAAAACTGGCCATTAAATAAACTGTATTGTGGCGTAAACCAGCCCATTAACCATAGCGGAATATACAAAGCAGCAACCACGGCCCCTCCCAAGAAGAACGGTCTAAAGCCTAATCGCCAAATTGCAGGTGTTTGCTCAATGTCACGGGGGTCATCAATGTTTAACATTTATTATCGCCTTAAACATGCATTAAATATAAATCTTTAATGAAGTTTAAGCTCATCAATGCTTTCGTTCAATAACAATAGCGCTCAATGATGAATAATTACCTAAAACTGTGATCTACGCGTTACTTGCGCAATAAGGATTTTGACTGAAACGAGGACCAACGACGCTGTTGTGATTGTTTTTGTTCTAGTGAAAAAAGTTAGCCACCATGATGGCGCTAACCCCGTTTTAGTGCCCCTAATACCTCAAGTGCACGCTTTCTAGCAAAACCATGCTCAACGATTGGCGCAGGGTAGGCCTTTTCTTGCTTGGCGCGTTCAGAGAATAAATCGGCCATTGAATTAATATGCTGTGCTTTTAGATGTGGCTCGTGGATATGCTTTAAGCTCCAATCGGCAACTTCAGGTACAAAATGTTTTATAAAGCTCGCATCAGGATCAAACTTACTGCTTTGAGTCATAGGATTAAATACCCTAAAGTAAGGTTGGGCATCGCACCCAGTGCCTGCTGACCATTGCCAGCCACCATTGTTAGCGGCTAAGTCGCCATCAATCAGCTGTTGTCTAAAGTATTGTTCACCCCAGCGCCAATCTACCAGCAAATGTTTAGTTAAAAAACTTGCCACGACCATGCGTAAACGATTGTGCATCCAACCCGTTTGATTAAGCTGTCGCATTGCAGCGTCCACTATAGGATAACCCGTTTGTCCCTGACACCATGCTTGAAACTCATCATTGTCGTTGCGCCATTGAATCAACTGACCAAGTTCATTAAAGCTTTGAGCTCTGGATAATTTGGGAAATGCCACCAACAAATGGCGGTAAAACTCGCGCCAGATCAGTTCGTTTAGCCATGTCTTTGCAGGACTAGCATCATTAACTAACGCATCGGGATAATAAAATAAAATGGCGGCAACGCACTGACGCGCGCTTAATACTCCAATAGCAAGATAAGGCGAAAGTTTGCTTGTTCCATCAATGGCAGGTAAATCACGGTATTGTTGATAGTCGGCTATATGGTTTTCAATAAACTGTTTCAGCAGTTTTCTAGCACTATCCTCCCCAGCAGCCCACAGATCACTTTTAACTCGGAGGGGATAAAACTCATCACAATTAAATTGGCATAGCAATGGTACATTTATCGGTTGCCTGAATTTGGGAATACCTAACGGCACGATAGATTGACTTGCAGCGAGTTTTTTCCATGCTTTTGCAAACGGGGTAAACACCTTATACATTTGCCCGGCTTGATTTTGCACACTGCCAGGTGCTAGCAAGCAGTCTTGATCAAGCAAATGCAGCGGCAAGCTGGCATCTATTAAGGCTGCATCACGTTGGCGCTCGTTAAACTCAGGTTCATTCGCGGCATAAATCACCCCGATGTCATGCTCGGCGCAAAACTCGCTTAACCATGGCGCTATGTCAGCAAAAGTATTTAACTGCACCACGGTTAGTTCAATACCAATTTTTGCCAAAGACTGGGCTAATAAATTGACGTGCCGCTCAATAAAATCGATTTGGATTGCTGCAACATCATGCTCAGCCCATTGCTGTGGGGTAACAAAATACAGCGCTTTCACTTGGCTACCGTATTGCTTGGCAAAAGTACATGCCATCGCCAGCGCAGGATGATCGCTGATGCGAACATCCTGCCTAAACCATACTACACAGTTAACATTTTGCTGCATCAATACGACTCCAACTTAGTAGGCATAACGCAATTTAAGCTCTTCTGGGTGTGGGTTTAGATACACTTGGTTTTCAATATATTCAGTTGGAAACTCTTTTAAATAATGATTAATCAATGTCATAGGCACCAATAACGGCAACAGACCTTGACGGTATTTCATAATGGCATCGGTTAACTCTTCTTTTTGGCGAGCATTTAAATGTTTCTTAAAGTAGCCCTGAATATGTTGTAACGTACTGGTGTGATTTTTACGGGTTGCTTTGACTTTTAACGCCGTCATTAAGCCTTCAAAATAGGTTTGCGCCGACGCCTCTAAATCTTCAAGGTTAGCGAGAACAGGTCCAAGCTCGCGATACCACTTAGGACTATGTGCCATTAATAGATATTTATAACGTGAATGAAACTGGATTAATTTGTGCTTGGTGAGTCCTGATGCCATCATATTGCGCCAATCATGGTAGGCATAAACGCGAGTAAAAAAGTTCTCTTTAATGACCATATCATTCAAGCGCCCTTCTTCTTCAACAGGCAGGTAGGGATACTTATCCATCAAGGCTTTAGCAAACACCCCAACACCGGTTTTCGTGCTGTTATTAGTGCCCTTCTTATACTCTAAAACACGCTCCATACCGCAGGTTGGTGATTTAGCACAAAAAATATAACCACCTAGATTGCCGAGTTCCTGCACTTTATTTTGGCTAAATTCGTGCAGCTTTGCGGTAACATCTAACGTGCCGTCAGCACTTTGAATTAGCAAAACATCGCCATCTTTAATTTGACGAATACTTCTACGTGGCGCACCCATACCGATGGCCATTTCAGGGCAAATACTGGTGTATTCAAAAAACGGCGCAATTTCTTTCGCGCAGTAGTAAGAGTTTTTATGGCCACCATCAAAACGAACCTCACTGCCTAACAAGCAACTACTGATACCGATTTGGATTTTTTGCGGAACAAATTCTTGAGGTTCACTCATCTTTACGCACTCCTGTGGCGGTAAATAACATCTAATAAAAAATACGTGTTAGTAATGAAAATAGTTCAATTTAAAGAGAAAAACTTAAATTTAGCTAAATAAAAAACAGAGCCTAGGCTCTGTTTCATTGTGATTGGATTACATGATGACATCAATCAACTAACTGGATTTGTCCGTATGCTGATTTCCGACTAACTCAAGCCCCCAAACTAAGGCGATACCTAATATGGCGCAAGCAATGGCTAGACCGATTTGATGCGACTCGCCAGTGATGGTTTGAAAATCAAACGGGGAAAGATTTTGCTCCAATAAAGGCACTTGCTCGCCTTTAGAGTTTTCACGCCAGGTTAGCACCTGTTTCCATGGCCAAATTTTGCCAAGGGTGCCCAACATTAAACCAATTAAGAACATCAAAGTTGCATCATGAAACTTACGTAATAAGGCCGATAATACATGGCTAAAGCTTAATAAGCCCACAGCACAACCGCCGGCAAAACAAAGTAAATAGGCAATATCAAACCCCTTTGCCGCAGCCAATACCGCAGGGTACATTCCCAATAGCAGTAAAATAAAGCTACCTGAAATACCCGGTAAAATCATCGCACAAATAGCGATAATGCCCGCAAAGAAAAAGTTGATATAAGTGGCATCCATAGCAATAGGGTTAAGTATCGTAATCCCCCAGGCAAAAGCCACACCACAGGCAAATAACGCGATTTTCAGCAACGAAAAATGACTGACCTGTTTAAGCATATGCACCACAGAGAATAAAATCAGCCCAAAGAAAAATGACCACACGGGGATCGGATGTGTTGCTAACAACCACGAGATTAATTTAGCTAAGGTAAAAATACTGGTTAAAATACCACCAAAAACACAGACTAAAAACGGCCCATTTATGTGCATAAATGCCGCTTTAAAACCTTGTGATTTAATCACCCCAAATAGCGATGGATTGATTTTACGAATACCATCCAGTAGTGGGTCTAAAATACCGGTAATAAACGCAATGGTCCCACCTGAAACGCCAGGCACTACATCAGCGGCGCCCATGGCCATGCCTTTCAAATACGTTGTAAATAACTTCAAAATTAACCCTAATCAGTAGTTTGAACACGATAATCTAGCTGGCGATTATACCCACTTGCTGATGGGCAAACCACTAGCAGAGTGTTAACAATAATGCTAACCTCATCCGACCAGACAAATAATCACCAGTAATGGATTATGAATAACAACAAACCTAACAAAGTCATGGCGTTATACCACAAGGTTACTCGCTACCCTTTCGGCGATAAAATTTTTTCTAAAATGGTATCCCGTATGGCGCCGTATTTCGGCACAATTCACCCTCATATCACTTCGCTGCAAGAAAATCGCTGCGAATGTTTAATCAAAAAGCGCAAAATTGTGCAAAACCACATTGGTACTGTACATGTTATTGCGATTTGTAACGGCCTTGAAATGGCAATGGGGACTATGGCTGAGGCTTCTATTCCTAAGCACCTTCGTTGGATCCCTAAAGGTATGTCAGTAGATTATACCGCTAAAGCCGGTAGCGATATTTTGTGTGTCGCAGAGGTAAAACCAGAACAATGGCAAATCGGTGATATGTTAGTCGACGTAAAAGCTTATGACACCAATGGTGTTGTGGTGGTTCAAGGCCATATCAAACTATGGATTTCAGAAAAACCACAAAAATAAATCATCTTCAATTTTGCTAGGGAAGCACAATGTTAAAAAATGGTCTAACAACAGGCGACAATCATTTAAGTAAAATCATTCCAGGGGTTATCTTTGTCAGTTTATTAACAGGTCTTTATGGCAGTTGGTATACGGTCGATCAGGGTGAACGAGGAGTATTACTGCGCAATGGTAAAATTATCGATACAGCCGAACCAGGCTTAGGGTTTAAAATTCCGTTAATCGATACAGTCGTCAAAATCTCTACTCAAACTCATACTGCCAGTTATCAAGCGCTGCAGGCTTATAGCCGCGATCAACAGCCTGCAACACTGCGAGCATCCGTCACTTTTAGTGTGCCGCCAGACAGGGTTGAAGAAGTTTATGCGAACTTCAAGGGTATCGATTCTATGGTGTCAAGATTGTTAGACCGCCAGGTGCCTACCCAAGTTGAAAATATCTTTGGTAAATACACCGCGATTTCTGCGGTGCAAGAAAGGGTTAAGTTTGGCATTGATGTCACTGACGCTATTACAAAGTCAATAAAGGGGCCGGTGACGATTAGCTCGGTGCAAATTGAAAATATTGATTTTAGTAACGCCTATGAAAAATCAGTAGAAGACAGAATGCGCGCCGAAGTTGAAGTGCAAACCCAATTACAAAATCTTGAAAAAGAACGAGTCAGTGCGCAAATTGCTGTCACTCAAGCACAAGCTGAAGCCGATTCACAATTGGCCCGCGCCATTGCTGAAGCGGAGAGTATTCGTATTAAAGGTGATGCTGAAGCATCAGCAATTAAAATCCGCGCAGAAGCCTTGGCTCAAAATCAAAATTTAGTTGAACTGACTAAAGCCGAGCGCTGGGATGGGAAGTTGCCAACCACTATGTTGCCAACAGGGACAATTCCATTTTTAGAAGTGCAAAAAAATAAGTAGCAAATCGCTTATTAGGTAAATAAGCGTCAAAAGATTTACTTTGCCTTTCAAAGCAATTTGTTAGGCAAATTAATTTATTTATGACGTGATTAACATCAATGATAAAAAGGAATTCAATCATTAATAGCAATCCCCTTCCCAACGAGCCCCAAACGCCTGACAATCTGGTAAGCATTGCCACACCCGCGATCAAAACACCCCCAGAAAGATTAGCTAACCTAGATGCCATTCGAGGCTTTGCATTACTGGGAATTTTGTTTTTAAATATTTATTTCATGGCAAATAATTTCTACGGTTATGCACCGCATCACCCCGAAAAAACGGCCGATATAGTCATTGAAGTTATCAGTAACTTTGTATTTGAAGGCCGCTTTATCAGTTTATTTTCGATGTTGTTTGGTGCTGGTTTATGGCTCCAATTTTGTAAAGCCGGCAATGATGATACGGCGCATCACACAGCCAAAAAACGACTACATTGGCTTATGATATTTGGGCTGGTTCATGGCGTGTTTATTTTCTCTGGAGACATCTTACTCACCTACGGTTTATGCGGATTACTGGCCTATAAATATTGCGCGTTAGCCCCTAAAACATTATTAGCCAAGTCGATAAAATTTATCTTGCTTGCAATGGTGGTGATTGCATTACTATCAATTACCATTGAAGACGAGCCCTTTTATCGCGGCTCAGCTTATTATTTGCAGCAGTTAGATATTTGGACCGGCAGTTACGCCACCCAGGTGATGATGCAAGGCATGATGGTAGGCTACATGCTGTTAATCATCCCGATTAGTCTTTTATGGTACGGCGCAGGGTTAATGCTAATTGGCATATACCTGATGAAACAAGGCTATTTTCACCGCGGCTTTAGCGCTAAACAGTTAGGGATATTTGCCGTTACAGGCATAATATTTTCTGGTTTTGACAGTGTATTAAGCCTGTCTAGTTCTGCAATGTTAAAAGAAATATCAGGTATTTTTATGATGCTTGGCGCTATACCCACCGCACTGATTTATTGGCATATTATTGTTAAACTATGTCAAAACAACCCGCTAAAATTAACCTTATTACAAAACCTAGGGCGAGTATCATTAAGCTTTTATATTCTACAATCTATTTTAGGTGTGCTGTTATTACGCCATTGGATGCCACAATGGCAAATGTCGTTTGATCGTATCGATTATATGTTACTTGCCATAGCATTAAGTGTGTTACAACTGAGTCTGGCAGCACTATATGTACGTATTTTTAATCAAGGCCCCTTAGAGTACCTAATGCGAGTGCTGTCTAAACGCATAAATACCTAAAACAAAATGTTTAGCGCTAGCAATTACTCAATCAGCTGATTAAAGGAATATTTTTGCAAACTACTCATAAAATTAACCGCCAAAACCGTCATTTATTCGGAATATTGTTTATTCTCATTAGCCTGTCAGGTTGTATCAGTTGGGTCACGCCGTCTGTGATACCAGAACTCACTCAGCTTCAACCCGGTGAATTTACTTTAGACCCTAATCATGCGGCATTGATTTTTAAAATAGCGCATTTAGGGTTATCTACCTATGTGGGTCGGTTCAATCAATTTGATGCTCAATTGCGTTTTGATCCCAATAACATGCAAGCAGCATCACTAGAAGCCAGCGTGCAAATCAGCTCAATTGACGTCAACAATGAAAAACTTGAAACCACCCTGCAAAATAGCACTTGGTTTGATAGTAAAAAGTTTCCTCAAGCACTGTTTAAAAGCCAAAAAGTGACGCCGATTAACTCTGCCAGCTCAGATAATCAATTTGCCTTTGAAGGTTTGCTAACGTTACATGGCGTGACTAAGCCCGTTACCTTCAGCGCGACATTTCATGGCGGGGCTGATAACTGGATGACAGGTAAATATACGTTAGGTTTCAGCGCGGTAGGCACCATTAAACGGTCTGATTTTGATATGAGCAGTTACATCCCCATCGTGGGCGATGAAATAACCCTAGAGATTTACGCGGAGTTTTTAAAACAATGATGATATTTGCCTTAATCATGCTAGTTATCTGGCTGGTGTTTTTAATGATCGGCTATGGATTCTATGCACTTTCGCCCTGGGTTATTAGCCTATTTATTGGCATTAACCTGTTGAGTTTCATAATAACTTGGTATGACAAGCGCATTGCGACTCAAAACCAAACATCGGCCCAAACTCAACGCAATCGTATTAGTGAAAAAACCTTATACCTTTACGCCTTAATCGGCGGCTGGCCAGCCGCCATTATTGCCCAACAATACTTTCGCCATAAAACGCAAAAAAATGCCTTTAAATATCGGTTTTGGTTATCCATCGTTATCAATATTATGCTTACTCTGGGGATCAGTTATTTGTATCTGCTGTATACCCTTTAAAACGTAAATGCCTTAACACTGAGCGGCTGTATCCATTGCATAAACTAGGGTAAACTGACGCATCATTTTAACGGATAATAACCAAGAGAATTTTTCATGCGCATGATCATTGCCGTAGCGGTAATCGCTTTAGTCATTTTTTATTTTTTTAGTCAGATGAACAATCAAAAAGCCGCCAAAGAAAACATTGCCAAAGGCAGCGCTTTTTTAGCTGAAAACGCCAAGCGTGATGGGGTAATTCAAACCTTGTCTGGCTTGCAGTATGAAGTGCTCACTAAAAGTGAAAATACCGAACATCCTACAGCCAAAAATAATGTGACTGTGCATTACCACGGTACGCTAATAGATGGTACGGTTTTCGATAGCTCTGTTGAACGCGGCCAAACGATTGCATTTCCACTTAATCAAGTGATTAAAGGCTGGACCGAAGGTGTGCAATTAATGACTGTTGGTGACAAATTCCGTTTTTACATTCCAAGTCAACTTGCCTATGGCAACCGCTCAACCGGCAAAATTGTGGGCGGGTCTGTGTTGATTTTTGATGTCGAGTTATTTGAAATTAACTAACCTCAGCTCGGGTTAATAGATGAACCCAAAGCCATTAGATCCAATTAAATCTTCATAGACGTCACAGTGACTACAATTGACATCAGATTGGCATCAGCTTGACTTCAAGTGCAAATAAGCCAGCGAGACGCTGGCTCTTGGTTTTAAAATCAGCATCCATGTGGGCTTAGCCCAAACATCTCCGTTTTGAATACTCGCTGGCTCATCTACAACCGCATTATTATCTCTTCGATTTAGCTTTATTGATGGCGGTGGTAACACAAGAGATAACTCGGAACTGGACAAAAGTGTGTAGGCCTTCGAATGAAGGCGTTGGCATTTTGAGCTTATAACATTTAGCTGAGTTGGAATTGGGATTTGTGTTTAAAGTCGAATCTTCATTGTTGTTAAAAGCCTGCGGCTCGCTTATGTGCAGATACTGCTTCGGGACGCTATGCGTCATCCCTGACCGCTTAACGAAAACATCCCTGTTTTCGATACCCTCAGCCGCATCTACACTTGGTTATTTGATCTCTTCGATTTAACCTTTCGGGTATCAATCGGACAATAAAAAGCTAAATCGTTTTTGGACAAAAATGAGTTAGTGCTTAGACTCTAGAGCCTGCAAATCACATTATAATTAGTAATGACTATCTTAACAAAGTGAGCTTATGCTCACTAAGAGATGGATGGATCGCAGTTCAATATCCTAACCAGAAAGCTAGTTAGGTGTTCTAAATGAACCGCCCTGTGCGGAGCCGCATGCAGGATGGTGTGGGGGCTGGAGGCTAGATACCTCCGGCTACCCGATTATATCGCTAGTCTTCAGTGTGAATATGCTCAACAGATTTTTGATAGTTTGTTACCGCAACATCAAGTTCGTTAATATCAGCCCAAGCAATGGCACCACTTGGTAGCTTAACGCCGTCCTTTTCCAAAATCGCATCTAGCAACTGCTTAATTTTGGAATACATATCTGGATCTGTTTTGATATTATTAATACAGTTTTCAGGTTTATCATTTGCAACTGTTTCTGAAAAATAAGCCTCTTCAAAGTTAACTATTGATGCTACCACTTTTGATTCAGGTTGCATCTGAGCTTGTATTTTCCCATTATTTGTCCACGCTGGATTATTCATTTCAAATACATCGTATGCAATGCAACCATCTTTGCTTTTCTCTTTATTCCTTCGTTTTGACATACATTTTTGTGTATCTGTATCATGTAAAACGAAGTACTGGCCTTTAAAGTGATTTAACACTTTCATCATTGACGCTACAGTTACTTTACCTCTAGCTCTTACAATATTAAGATCATGATATTCAAAATTATCATTAGAGGCTTCTTTATCTTTAATGTAACCAAATGCTGAGTATTCAGTATCACCTTCAACAACTAGGACTCTCCCCCCAAAGAAAGCTTGCGAAATATGAGAGTCAAATAAATTTGTTAACTTCAAATTTTCTTTGTCGTCATCATCTAAATTCGCATCTTCTGGTCTATATAGAGTGGTTGTTTTTATGTTTCGGTGCTCATTTTTCTCAACCCTAATGACCGTTGTATGGTCTTTACTAAGATCAATAAAGTTTGGTGAGTGTGTAGCTATCATTACTTGCCAATTATCACTTTCAGGTAATGAATACAGAACATCTCTGGCACTATCTATTGCAGTTGGGTGTAAGCTAACTTCTGGTTCATCCAATAATAATACGTGAGACGTATTATTTCCCAATTTTTCATGCTGAGATTTTGCCGACTTAGATGTTGTATTTTTAGCTTTAATGCCCTTATCAGCTAAAAGTTTGAGAATAGTCCACAAAGCAGTTCTTCGACTTCCGCTTCCTTGTTTATTCAGGGGGAATTTTTCGCCACCTACCGCCCCCATTTGAACGTCGAACTCATCTCCTAGCAAATCCACTGTGATAGTAGAATTGCTCTCAGGAGCTAGAATTGATAATTCATGGTTTGGAAATATTTTTCCGATTATTTCGTTTGCAGTTGTCTCTAAATTTTGAACACTTTGGTTTTGAGTTGCCTTTGTATCTTTTCGTAGCTTGTCCAAAGAATCTAATACCTTTTCATAAACAGTCTTTTCATCAGCGTCATTTTCTTTGTACTGTTTAATTCCTTCATCTAGTAAACTTTTCAAAAGTGATTTAATTGCTCTCGCTTGAATTTCTGGGTCATCAAATGTGCTTACCCTGTGAGGTTTCGGCCTTTTAGATTTAGCCTTGTTATTCATGCCCCAAGGCATAGTTTCATCATCACCTTTTTGGGCATAGCGGCCTAAGTTCACATTAAAGCCTACACGTACTGGCTCAACATTGATCCCATTCCAAGTCCATTTTTCTCTTACAAGTAACATCCCATCATCTTGTTCCAAGCACCACTCATCACCAGGTTTCGTTTCATCTGTTGCTAAAGAATAAACCTGAACTTCCGGAAATGATTCAGGTGTAACTTGTTTATTGTGAAAATCATCTTGTTCTAATTTTAAGCAATCTGTAACGACTTCAAAAGCTCTCAAAATAGTACTTTTACCAGCATTATTAGCACCGACTAAAACAACTATCTTATCAATATCTACAGTTACTTCATTAGCTCCTATACAACCAAAGTTTTTGATTATTAATTTCTTGATTTTTGGAATCATCTTAAATCCTTTTGAATGACTTGTGTACGCCCAACATGGGCATGAACTAATGAGGTGAAAGTCCTCTGTAGGAAGATCACCGTTTAAATAACATAATTAGTTGGGTCAGAGTCTGACGGATCCCCACGAATTTAATAGCATGCTTGTGGCTCCCGAACTAAGCCTTGTAGTGTTTTGATTGCTACCTGC
>NZ_JAPJEE010000018.1:0-89234 GCF_030731885.1 Shewanella sp. ULN5 | reverse complement strand
GCTGACTCTGCGTTTCGCTTTCGCTCTGTGCCGTGTCAGTGGATGCGCATTATAGGCAGCTTAAGATTTTGTGCAAGAGGGGATCGCGATCTTTTTTACTGACCGATGATCTTTTGTTCAGATCGCTGTTTATTTAACTTGTCACGTATACAAAACACGCAAAAATTGCCGTATTTTCATTGTTTATCATATTTAAGCTAATTTTAAGGTCGTTTTTTCTACAACAAGCTGGTTAATGTTTGCATTATTCATTAACATATAGCGGTTTTTTAACAGTTATTTTTCATTTCATTATTTATTAGAGATTATTTTATGCAGAAATCATTCGTGATTGTTCTTATTGCCGCACTTGTTGGTGCTTTTGTTTTCTTTCAATTTGTTAATGCCGCTTCTTCTGTAGCGTTTATTGCTGGAGTAGTAACGGCAACATTAATTTTTAGTTTTATGCCATCTAGCCAATCTAGTGCATCAGATGAACCATATGTCGGCCCAACGATGACATTATATGTTGGTAACCTACCTTACCGTGTTCATGAAGGTGAAGTTAAAGAGTTGTTTGGTGAGTATGGTCCAGTTAATTCTGTGCGCTTAGTTCGCGATCGTAAAACTGGACGCCGTAAGGGATTCGGATTTGTTGAGATGTCTGAAGCCGGAGCTCAAAAGGCAATGGGTAAATTGAACGATTACACTTTCCAGGAACGCACTTTAAAAGTAAGAGAAGCTAAATCTCAAGAATCTGATTCTTCAGACGCTTAATATAATGCTTCGAGTTTTAGTCGGTTATTTGTTTCACATCTGTAAACCCATAGCCGACTAATGCTCTATATAGACCTTTTGATATGTCTTTGGTATAGCTCACTGTCATTGTCCCACTAAGTTTGTCCTTTTGCTTCACCAATGTTTTTACCCTACTCGCAACCGCCGCACCAGAATCAAGCAATGCCACACCATTACCTAATATCTGCTTAATTTGTTCTGCAAGCATTGGAAAATGCGTACAGCCCAATACTAATACATCGATGTCAGCTTTTTTTATTGACTGTAAAATCGTTGCAAGTAAAACGCGATCGATCGTTTCACTGGCAAAGTAATTTTCTGCCATAATCACAAGTTCAGATGAACCAAATAACTCCACTTTGCAGTCTTCGGCGAACTCATTGATTAATTCAAAAGTATAGTCACGTTTAACCGTTCCCGGCGTGGCCAGTAAACCGATATGCTTTTTTTGTGATATCTGCGCTGCGGGTTTTATAGCGGGAACAACGCCAACAACGGGAATGGTCAGGTGTGCTCGAAGATGCGGTAACACCAATGTACTTGCGGTATTACATGCAACCACGACAATCGCTGCATTACTTTGTTTAACTTGCTTCACGATCAAGTCAACGCAGCCTTTAATTAACTCCGCTTCAGACAAGTTTCCATAGGGCAAGCGAGCATTATCAAATACGTAGTGATAATCATGACCCGATAAGAGTTTACGAATTTCCGTCAGAACCGATAAACCACCAATACCTGAGTCGAATACAAGAATAGGCTCTGACAAAATAATCTCCGTTTGATGTGATGCTAAATCACAGTATGATGTTTACATTGGATATCGGCGCTATTTGTTATAAAATTTGCGCCCTTTTTTATTGCCTTTGGTGGACAAGATGAATTTAGCAGCCATGGATCCTAAAAACTATGATGCGCAACTCGAGCAAAAACGCATTAAGCTTGAACAAACGTTTGCTGAGTTCACTCCACCAGCATTAGAAGTATTCTCATCTGATCCAGCCCATTATCGTATGCGTGCCGAATTCAGGATGTGGCATGAAGGCGACGACTTATACTACTACATGTTCGATAAAGAGCTGAACGAGAAAGTGCGTTGTGACCAATATATTGCTGCTGGCACATTAATCAATGAAATGATGGCAGCATTAATAGAAGATTTAAAGCCTAATCCGGCTTTACGTCATAAGCTATTTCAAGTCGATTTTCTATCTACACTCAGCGGCGAGATTTTAGTGTCTTTGCTTTATCATCGTCAATTAGATGATGTATGGCTTGAACAAGCTAAGCAACTAAAAGCAAAGCTATCACAGCATTTCAACATGAACTTAATTGGTCGTGCCCGTAAGCAAAAAATCGATTTAGACCGAGAATTTGTTATTGAAACCCTAACGGTAAATGGCCAAACACTGCATTATAAACAAATCGAAAATAGCTTTACCCAACCAAATGCCAAGGTATCGGTAAAAATGTTGGAATGGGCAATCGACAGCACCAAAAACAGCCAAGGTGATTTGCTTGAATTATATTGTGGCAATGGCAATTTCTCTATCGCTCTAGCACAAAACTTTAATCGGGTATTAGCCACAGAGCTGGCTAAGCCTTCTGTTGATGCTGCTCAGTACAATATTGAAATCAATAAGGTGGATAATCTGCAAATTATCCGTATGTCTGCAGAAGACTTTAGCGATGCGATGGCCAAAAAACGCAGCTTCAGACGCCTAGAAGGTATCGATTTAGACAGTTACGATTGCAACACTATTTTTGTCGACCCACCTCGTGCTGGTATTGACGATGAAACCTTAAAACTCGTTCAAGGTTACCAGCGTATTTTATATATCTCATGTAACCCACAAACGTTAAAGGATAATCTGCAAACACTCAGCACTACACATAAAATCACCCGTTTTGCATTATTTGACCAATTTCCTTACACCGATCATATGGAGTCGGGTGTCTTACTTGAACGAAAATAATCCATAACTCAACAACTAATAAAGGGCAGAAAATCTGCCCTTTTGTTTCTCTGCTCGTCAAATAAACCGTTAAACGTGACGCTCTGCTTTTAAATCCATTTTGTGTTGTAATGCCTCTGCACCTGTTGCCACAATACGTAAATGTAAAACCAATTGATCAGCCAATTGCTTTCGCTCGCTGCGTTTAAGATCTAATGCACTCGCACCCGCATTGAACACTAAAGTCACTAACGCTTCAGCTTGCGCACGGGCAAGTGTTGGGTGACGATTAGCATGGGCTTCTGTGTAATGGGTTAACTCAGATATAAAGTGCTCAATTTCACGTTCCACTGCGGCACGAAAGGCTGCTGAGGTGCCAGAGCGCTCATGCAATAAAATACGAAACACGTTGGGATTCGACTCCAGCACTTCCATAAAGGTGTCGACCGATATACGAATGACACTGCCACCCGCCTCTGCACGCTGGCGACCTTTACGCATCATTTGGCGCAAGGTTAAACCGCCTTCATCAACCATGGTAAGCCCAAGTTCGTTCATATCTTTAAAGTGACGATAAAATGATGTTGGGGCGATACCCGCTTCTCGAGCGACCTCACGTAAGCTTAAACTCGAAAAACTTCGCTCAGCGCTTAGTTGATTAAAAGCCGCATCCACTAATGCACGACGAGTTTTCTCTTTTTGTTGTGCTCTTACACCCATTTAACAATCCGCTTAGTCAAGATTAATTAACAGATAATACCCCTTTTATCATAGAAACACAGCCCTATTGAGCTTGACCAAAATCAGATCAAAGGATAAATTAGCTTACATATGTACGCTCAATTATTTTAGATTCACATTAGAACGCTAGCAGGAAATCAATTAGATGAAAAAACCCCCTATAATTTGGCTCAACACCTTGTTGTTTGCTATTACATTTATTGGCGCCATAGTACTTGTTCCTTGGCGTGGCATTGCTCACGGCTTTGATGGAATGGAATGGTTGGCATTTATTGTATTGGCTTATGCTAGTGGGTTATCAATTACTGCCGGTTACCACAGATTATGGTCCCATAAAGCCTACAAAGCCCATCCTGCGATGCGAGTGCTATTTGCCTTAGGCGGCGCCTTAGCATTACAAAATAGTGCTTTACACTGGTGTAGCGATCACCGAGTGCATCACAAACATGTTGATAATAATGATAAAGATCCCTACTCAGCAAAAATGGGATTTTGGTACAGCCACATTGGCTGGATGCTACGCGAATACCAAGCTAGCCGTTACAGCGACTATAACAATGTAAGAGATCTGCAAAACGATCCGATTGTGATGTGGCAGCATAAACATTATCTAGCCTTGGTAATTTTGATGAATATTGGTCTTCCGGCATTTTTAGGCTGGTTAAATGGCGATATTATTTCAATGGTATTGTTAGCTGGCTTGTTACGCTTGGTTGTTGTGCATCACTGTACTTTCTTTATTAACTCTCTTGCTCATATCTGGGGGAAACAGCCGTACACTAACAAAAATACCGCTCGTGATAATGCGTTTTTAGCATTATTGACTTATGGAGAGGGTTATCACAACTTCCACCACATTTTTGAAAATGATTACCGCAATGGTATTAAATGGTGGGATTACGATCCAACTAAGTGGTTAATCAAATTAATGAGCTTAACAGGCCTCGCCAGTGACCTACGTAAAGTTCCGCAAGAACGAATTGAAGCCGCCAAATTACAAATGCAACTTTTACGAGTGCAACGTAAAGTCGCTCACTTACCTAACTGCGATGAAATTATTGATACGTTTCAAGCTGAATACGATCTTATGAAGCAGCATTTAATGGATTACTATCAAGCCAAGAAAATTTTACTTGAAGCTAAACGTAAGCAATTAGTTGATGCTCATTTAAAAAATCAGGTTCAGGAATTACGTGCACGTTTTCTTGAACAACAAAAGCAATGGAAAATGCTCACGGCAAGTTATTCCTAGTTGTTTTATTGGTGTTATTAGCCATACACACACCATGATGAACACTGAAACATTCAAATTTGCAAAACATTAATAGGTGCTTAGCACCTATTTTTTATCTTTAATTAATCCTATCTACTATACCCAGTGCGTAGTTTTCAAATATGCAACCGTCATTGGGGCAGGCTGAACCAATAACCAACCCCGAGTAACATTGGCGCCTTGCTACTTGAAAACTGCCACACATACCAGTATGCGGATTTAATCCTTTTCAAGCTTGAAATTATCTTCCACAATGAACTCATTGTGGCATTACCTCTTGTACCAAAATAAGTTATTCATTATGAATCAAAATGATCAAATCCGTCTTACGGAATTTAGCCATGGCGCTGGTTGCGGCTGTAAAATATCTCCTCAAGTATTAAGCACCATCTTGTCTTCACAACTGCCCCAATTTACAGATCCTAATTTGCTTGTGGGTAATGACACGCGTGACGATGCCGCAGTTTATAAACTCAATGAGCAAACTGGCATTATCAGCACCACTGATTTTTTCATGCCTATTGTGGATGATCCTTTTACCTTTGGCCGTATTGCTGCAACCAATGCAATTAGCGATATTTATGCCATGGGTGGGACGCCAATTATGGCAATAGCCATTCTTGGCTGGCCAGTAAATAAACTGTCTGCTGAAGTGGCTCAGCAAGTGGTTGATGGTGGACGCCAAGCCTGTAAGGATGCAGGCATAATGCTGGCAGGCGGCCATAGTATTGATGCTCCTGAGCCCATATTTGGTTTAGCCGTAACAGGACAAATACCGCTAACTGAGCTTAAGCAAAACAGTACAGCAAAAGCGGGCGATAAACTGTATCTCACTAAACCTATTGGTGTCGGCATACTGACTACGGCACAAAAGCAGAAAAAGCTCCAGCCTGAACATAGTCACATTGCGATTGATGCCATGTGCCAACTTAATCGCATAGGCAGTGATATTGCTAAAATAGCGGGAGTGAATGCGTTAACAGATGTCACTGGCTTCGGTCTTGCTGGCCACTTGATTGAAATATGCCAAGGTGCAAATCTTAAAGCTGAGTTAGATTTTAATGCCATCCCAAAATTAGAACAGGTCGATCACTATCTTAGCCTCGGCTGTATTCCTGGTGGTACTGGACGAAATTATGAAAGCTACCGGCAAAATCTCCCCATGCTAAGCGATTATCAACAAGCCATACTTTGTGATCCCCAAACCAGTGGTGGGTTATTAGTGGCAGTGAATTCACAATCTGAATCAGCCTTAATAGCGCTCCTTGATGCTCACTTCATTGATGTGCATTGTATTGGTGAGTTACAACAAAGCTTATTAACGGATTCAACAGCCAGTTTGATCAGTTTAATAGAGCATCACTAATGGAAAATATTGTTCCCGCATCTGAATATCGACAGCTATTTTTGACAAACCATCCACTGATGGATGTACGTGCGCCGGTCGAGTTTGTCAAAGGTTCGTTTCCACAAGCGATTAACCTACCGTTGATGAATGACAGTGAGCGTACAAAAGTCGGCACCTGTTATAAACAACAAGGACAACAAGCTGCAATTGAATTAGGACATACACTGGTCAGTGGCAATATTAAACAGCAGCGTATTGATGCCTGGTGTCAGCAAATACAGCAACACCCGAATAGCTTTCTATATTGTTTTAGAGGAGGCTTACGCTCACAATTAACGCAACAATGGTTACGCAACGCTGGCATTGATACTCCTTATATTCTAGGTGGCTATAAAGCCATGCGGACATTCTTAATCAATACCATTGACTGTGCCCCTTCAAAACATCAAATTCTGGTTATCAGTGGTAGTACGGGGAGCGGGAAAACCGAGTTTATTCATCAACGAAAAGATGCTATTGATTTGGAAGGCATTGCCAATCATAGGGGATCGAGTTTTGGCAGACAAATTTCAGCCCAACCAAGCCAGATTAACTTTGAAAATCACTTAGCCATTGCCCTATTAACGCATCAGCAATTGCACCTCACTAGTAATGCCAAGTTAATAGTGGAAGATGAAAGCTTTCTCATTGGCCGCGCCGCTATCCCCCACAATTTTTTCCAATCAATGCAACGGGCACCAGTCGTCATCATTGAGCAAAGCTTTGAGCAAAGAGTACAGCGTTTACATCAAGAATATGTGGTGAATATGCAAGCACAATATTACCAACAATTGGGATGCGATGCCGGTGCCGACGCTTTTGCGAATTATTTACAGCAAAGTATTAGCAAAATCCGTAAACGTTTAGGTGGTAAACAACACGACGAGTTGCAACAACTTATTTTACAAGCATTACAGCACACAACTTTAGACGGGCACTATGCATGGATCAGCCAGTTATTGGCCGAGTATTATGATCCTATGTACCAATATCAACTAGAAAAGAAAGCCAGTAAAATTGTATTTAAAGGCTCTCATCAAGCGGTACACCAATGGTTAGATGAGAACTCTTAAAGCCAAAAAACCAAAAATCGCCTAATATCGAGGCGTTTTTTGGTTTTGCGAATGCTTAATAACGTCTAAGGTTTTCAACATTATTAAGGGTAAACCTTACTGACCAACTAATAGCGCATTCCAAGCAACACTTTCAGTACCAACAACGATAAAGTTAGGATTTTCTAATGTGTCGCGTTCATTATAGGTCATAGGATGCAAATCAATGTCTACTAATGCGCCACCAGCTTCTTCAACAATAATTTGTGCCGCACCTGTGTCCCACTCACCTGTAGGCCCTAAACGCACATAACAATCCGCCTGACCTTCAGCCACTAAGCAGCTTTTTAATGCCGCACCACCTAGTACAACTAGCTCGCAACCTTGGGGATCTGAAAATAAATTCAGTACTTTTTGAGGGTCTTGGCGACGACTCACAGCAATACGTAAGTGATTTTGCTCTGTGGCCGCGAGTTGAGTACTGGTAATACGCACTTCTTCAGCGCCTTCACGTTTATAAGCACCTGTGCCTGCTATCGCGTAGTAACAAACTTCGGTCATTGGCGCATAAACAATGCCCATTATAGGACGGTTGTGTTCAACCAATGCAATAATGACCGAAAAGTCGCCACTACCCGCAATAAACTCCCCTGTACCATCAAGAGGGTCAACTAACCAATAAGTGGACCAGGTCTCCCTAACCGATAAAGGAATATCAGCATCTTCTTCACTCAAAATAGGAATGTCTGGAGTCAGCTCAGCCAAACGTGCACAAATAATATTATGCGCAGCCAGATCGGCGGACGTCACAGGAGTGTTATCGGATTTTATCTCGCGCTTAAAATTACCTGCTTGATAGATTTCACGAATCGCGTTCCCTGCTTCGATGGCAATTTCAATTGCTTGTTCGATGACGATTTCGGGCTTCATTACAACTCCAGTTGCTGGAAATAAGCATGTATTACTGATTAAAACTAACTTTAGCTAACTTATAGCCAAAGTGCGAAGATTCGATTCTTACAGTTAAGCCCATTATTCTGTCGTTTGAACCGATTGAGCTAAAAACTGTTGCGCAAGAAAAAGGGCACTCACGCTGCGCGACTCGGTAAAATCAGCGTTGCCTAACAATGATTGCCAATCGTCTAATGCCCATGGCACAACAATAATGGGTTCAGGCTCATCACCTTCAAGCTCACTGAAATATAGCTCTTCAGCTATAAAAATGTGCATTTTACTTGAGAAGTAGCCTGGTGCAAGTGAGAGAGTTTTAAGATGAGTGAGTTTCTTGCTACCAAAACCAATTTCTTCTTGCAGTTCTCGGTTAGCGGCCTCAACAGCTTCCTCTCCAGGATCAATTAACCCTTTAGGAAAGCCTAATTCATAACTGTCAGTACCTGCGGCATATTCTTTTGCGAGTAACAGTTTGCCCTCATGCACAGGCACCACCATCACAGCGCCACGACTTCCACCTTTCATTCGCTCATATTGGCGTTCAACACCATTGGAAAACTTAAGATGAACTTGCTCAATTTGAAATAGTCGACTTTTAGCGACAACTTCTGTGTGCAAGATTTCCGGCTTACTATGCCGCTGTGTCATTGCAACCTCATGTGACGAATGAATAAAGACAAGTTACAATCTTACTATCCTAAGCGTAATCCACAACCGGAATTTTCATGTTTCCTTGGCATAAGATAGATACTGTTCTGCTCGACATGGATGGCACCCTACTTGATCTACACTTTGATAATCATTTTTGGCTGACTTTAGTGCCGCAGCAATTAAGCCAACAAAAACAAATTAGCCTAGATGCGGCCAAGCTGCTAGTTGAAACGGCATACCACAAAGTGGCTGGTACGTTAGAGTGGTATTGCTTAGATTATTGGCAGCAACAACTTGGACTAGATATTCTCACATTGCATTACTCATTAGTTGAGCGCATTCAAATGCGTCAAGACAGCATGCCTTTTCTTATGGCATTAGGACGTGTGAATAAAAAACGTATTTTATTCACCAATGCCCACCCTAAAAGTTTAGCGCTGAAACTTGAGCATACTGAACTGGCGAATGGTTTAGATGCAATGTTATCAAGCCACGAGACAGGTTATCCAAAAGAGCACCCACAATTTTGGCTAACCGCAATAGAGAAATATCAATTGAACCCTGCTAGATGTTTATTTATTGATGACAGTGAAGCGATTTTACAGGCATCTAAAAAAGCAGGAATAGGGTTCCAGTTAGGCATTAAAAATCCTGACAGCCAAAAAGGACATACCCAGTTCCATGACTTTCCCGCTATCGACGATTACCATCACTTGTTAGATGAGTTGCTTAACCTCAATGTCGAATGAATAAATGAACTATGAACACCAATACACAAGGTTTGAGAGTAAAGTTTAGAGCGGTATTGCTAGCGAAGTGAATATACATACCAACAGCAAGTCTATCGCAATAATTCGAGAGTAAAAATAATAAGATGAGCGAGTAGAAAAGCTGTTTTATATACCTAGCTTTATGACTTTATAGCCTCAATGTTGTCAAAAATGGTCAAAGTGATCATTTATTAGCAATAAAAAAGGGTGCATAGCACCCTTTAGTCACAGTCAATAACCTGCATCAAGTTAATAGCTTTACAAACCAGGAATGTTGCCTTGGTAATTAATGGGGTAATAACCCTGACTATCTTGCTTACCTAAAAAGCTTAGTGCTTTACGTAAATCCTCTGGCTGTGTATCTGTAGTTTTTATCTTGGCACTGACTTTAACCAAATTATTTTCAGCCAAGGTTATGGTGCCAGATAGCCCTAATTGATTGCTCTGTTCATCTGTGTTTAACAGCACCTGTCCATCTCGACAACTTAAGCCTAAGGTAACATCACCTAAAGGATACTCACCAAATTGGTTAGTAACACCTGCACTATTTAAAAAAAGTTTACCCGCTAGCTGATCACACCAAGGCGTACCCTGCTCGAGAGTCTCAATCATTAAGCTAACATCACCAGTAACACTTGTCTTAAAGGGTAAGCGACTACCGCCTAAAATAAAGCTACTGGGTGCATCAAATCGAATATTGTCAGCTTTAAGCCCTGAAAATGAATAGCTAATATGGCCTTTACCGCTAACCGCTGTTGCTCGGCTGCCCAGTTGAAAATCTATATTCGCTTGCCCAATAAACAATGCAAAAGGATTTAATTTCCAACTGACATGCTCTAACTGACGCTGATCAATTCGAATAAAGTCAGCATTACCTTGCCATAAGGTGCCATCAACACCCGAAAGCTGAACACTATTGGGTAATGGCGCAATACTGACTAACCAGTTTGCTGGGACGTATACGAACAAAAACACCACATACACCAAAATGGCAATGCCAATTTTAACAAATAACTTCACACAAATTCCTTACTGGGATAACTGAATACGTCTGACATTCACAAAACCGACAGTATCTGATTCAGATAAGTCAACGCTGTCTAACGTTAAACCTTTTTGAACAACAAGCTCATGTAAATAACCTAATAACGCATCAAAAGGCACATCATCCATCCACAGTTGAATTTTGTTACCTTGTGGCTGCATACGGGTTATTTCTAATGAATATTGGCCAGCAGTTTGGTTGACGATAGAACTTAAGCTTCCCTTAACCTTAGCCTTCGCGCCTGCTTGAGCGAGTCCAGCAATTTCATTAGCGGCTTTTTTTACATAGTTTAATGTTTGTAGGGCGGCTTTATGATTACGCTCTGCATCTTCTTGTGCCGATGATATCGGTGACCAAATGCCCCAATATAACACCCCTATTAATACGAAGAAGCCACAAAACCCCACCAGTTGTTGCTCTCGTATTGCTAAGCTTTGCCACCAGGTACGCAAATTTTCCATACTATTTGCTCCTCAACGTTAAGGTACTCGTGACACTGTCATCGTTACTGTTCATTGCACCACCGTCTAATTGGAAGTCTTTGGCAACGATATCTTTAAATTTATCTAACTGCGCGTAATTATCTGCAGTGACTTGCATTCTCAATTCATTGCGATTCGCTTCAAAGCGTAAGGTTGTCGGCTTTAACTGAGGGACTTGAGTAAAGGCTGGTTTAAGCCCATCCAGCATCTCGAAAAAGGCCGCACCGCCTCCTTGACCTTGCATACTGCGTAGCTGGCTATCCATTTGTGAACGGATATTAACAATACGGTTTATGCCAGGGGATACCGTTTTAAAAATCGCTTCACTTTGGCTGCGTAATTCAGCAGTTTGTTGATTAAGCTGAGAAATGGCTAAACCTTTATTGACCAGAGCTAACAGGATCACGATACCAGTAATGACAGCTGCGTTACGCCACAAAATAAGCTGTTTGCTATATTCACGCTTAGGTTTATAGATGCCTGAGAGTAAGTTAACTGGCGCATGCAAAATCCCCTTTGCAAGCACCATCATTGGCAGCTCTAATGGCTTAGCCGTTAACACTAAATCCGGTGTTTCAATTTGAATATTGTCACTGTAGCAAGCAACATCAATAGCTTGTTGATCGGTGACTTGTTGCTGGGCATCGACTAATAATTTAGGTAAGGCTAACGACGCCCAGGATTTAGGCAAACTCACCCCCGCACCGTCGCCTGTGCGCAGTAAATATTCTTCACCGAAGCTCATTATCGCCCAGCGGCATTGCTCAAGCGGTAACGCTAAACAATCTGGCACAATACGCTTTGCTTTCAAGCCTGCATCGCTAAGCCAGCTCAGCCATTGCTGCATTTGCTGATGCTCAACGGCAATCACATTAATATTTTCACCCTGACGAGGGCCGACAACAAAATGCATGTCATCTACATCAGTCGCTAGGGACTCTTCCAGCATAAATGGCAAAGCTTTTAGTGCTTGGCGTTGACCCTTTTCTGGCAACGCGATTTGAGTTAACGTCATGCTTGCAGCTGGCACAAGGACATCAACTGGCCTATTGCCAACGCGCTCAGTTAAACTGGCAAGACTTGATGCGTCAGGCAATTCACCCGAAGCGATAATCTCTTGCTCTTGTTCAGACCATACTAGCCATGAACATGAGTGTTCTGATGTTTTTCCTAATCGGATAAATAGCCTTTCAGACACTGTTATTCTCCACCAATCTCTAACTGCTTCATGCTGTTGAGTTTGTTATTATTGTTGTCCACCGTATTGGCGGGTAATCACATCTAAGTTATTACCATTACGCTTCAATACACTGTCCATTCTGAATACTGCATTATCGACTTTGGCACCAGAATGCAGTAAAAAATAGTTACTTGTTACAACAAAGCTTGAGCGAAAATCCGCCTCAGATTTTATGCCTCTTACTGACGAGTTTTCCCAAAAGTCTTCTATCTTTTCGAAACCGTCTGCGGGACGTTGATTAATAATACTTTCGGCATCAGAGATTGATATCTGATTATCTAGCATGCCCACCATTAAAGCAGCCTGTTCTATTTCAATGGTATTAACGTTCAACAGCTGGCGATTATCGCCGGGTATTGCGCACACATAAGGCATTAGTTTTATGTAAATATCCTGCGTAAATCCCAGTACAGCACGCAATTCACTGCGATGTTGCATAAGTGTATTTGCGGCGCGGTAAGGTACTTTACGTGATTCGTATTCCGCATCTTCAGCGCCAAATGGACTGGTTAACGAATCTTCATCAATATAATCTTTTAACGTATGGGTTAAACGTTCTGCGCCAAACTCATCCATACCCAAAGCGATTAACAATCCTTGAAATTGCTTAGCCGCCAATGTCAATTTCGGCTGACCGTTTTCCACTTCTTTTGACTCTACACCTACTGCATTAAGGTTAAAACAGGCTCGCATATCATCAATTTCACCGGCAATCACCCCATCTTCTACCGGAAATACCACATCCGCCAATGCCCAATATTGTTGCCGATGAACGGTATTACCGTCGGCATCTTCAAAGTCTTGTTTTAAGACCTTCATTGCCAGTTCTTCGCCCGATAACGCATACCAATATGCTTGATCGTATTGGGCTAAATTTAAAGTTCGACGCATGGACAATTGATTGCGACTAGTAATATTAGTGGCAATAATCACCACCATGGCGACAATTAAAATCACCACAATCATGGCGACGCCTTGCTGCTTATGACGCCCCATCAACCTCGCCCACCATCATTACCACCAGGACTCACTTTACCGCCGTTTTCATCGGTTTCGTCTTGGTTGTCATCTACACCATCATTGCCGTCTTTATTTTTATCATCACCGTTCGCATCGCCTTCATTCGCTTTGGGGACAGATGCGCCTTTAGGCAGCAAAAACTGGCGTTGAATTTTGCCAAGACCGTCTATTTCAATTTCAATCGCTATACCTTTAGGCATTTGTGTGCCATCAACTTTTCGTTCCCATTTATCATTAATATAAAATGAGTACTCAACAGACAACACATTCTCAATAATCAAGGTTTTCAGCGGCTCTTCACCGCTTGCTGGCTCTGGGTAAGGATAATACCAACGTTCTAGTCGCCCACCTTGAACCACATAAGCGACAGACTGCAAACTCCCTCGGGGCAATATCCCATCTGGGTTTAACCAACCTAAACGGTAAAAAACTAACGCTTCAGTTTCTGAATCAAGCATATTGTCGCCCGCTTGAAAATAACTGCTGCTTCGTTCGCCGTCCAAGCCTCTCAAGGTGCGAGCGACCATCTGGCCTAAGTCTCGTTCAATGGCTCCAAAACCTTGTTGCAATGCCTTGAGCCGAACAGAAAAGGTCTTGGTAACTTCATCATTTTTCATCACTGTTGACAGCACAGAGTTTGCCGCTAAACCAATCATGGCAAAAATAGCAATAGCAATGAGCATTTCCAATAGGGTAAAACCCTTGTTCTTATTATCCTCGATTGTGAACATAGCTACTCACTTGTGCCACAATACGCTTAAAACGTTCATCTTTACTGACACTGATACGGATCATTCTGAAATTGTCATCCGTGGTTTTAATCACTTCTCTGCGCCAATACCAATCTTCACCCGCCAATTCAACCTGCCCGTCTTTTGACCCAATCTCAGGAAAGGTCTCAGGTAAACGAGCTTCAACCATTTGGTTACTGGCAACCCACTGCCCGAGTGTACGCTCTTCTAAAACAGGCATATTAGCCATTTGCTCACTTAAACTTTTGGTTACTGATACTGCAGCGATAGAAAATACCGCCAAAGCAACAATGACTTCCAGTAAGGTCATGCCTTTAGATTTGTTCATCAAAGCGCCCAATGGACAATCGCCCAATTGCATCCCCAACAACTAATACATCAATCGGTTGTCGACTTTCATTGTATGTAACAAAACTCAGTTCAAAGGGGGTCATCTCACCGCTTGGAAACAATAGAACTTGCGGTACTGGGTTTTTCTTTTTTTCTTCAGCACTGGGCTCATCAATAAAAGGCTCATCAAACCAGGATTCCTGCGATTCGTCTTCTTGGTCTAATGGCATGCCATCGAGCACCAAAGATAATGTGATTCCCGGTTCTAATTCATGGTTTGAAAGCTGTTTATCTTGTTGTATCGGTTCCCATTTACCGTCGTGGTAAATCACAAATTGGTATTGAGTATCATCGATCACAATCCCAATAAATTGACCACTTAATACGGTTTCATCAAGCACCAACTCAGTGGCAGCGATAAAGCGCTGTGCTTGCTTTTTTAGCAATTGCTCAGGGCCTGCACTGCTCATTGACAAGGTCACAGCTGATGCTGCCAATCCCATTAACAATGCGACTAGCAACATCTCGAGTAAGGTAAATCCTGCTTGACGATTACGACGCATAAATTATTGGAAGTCTTGTAAATTCCAGTTACCGATATCATCCTCAGTACCTGGTTGACCATCTGGACCTGCGCTAAAAATATCTAGCTTCCCATTTTCACCTGGGCTTAATAGAAAGTAATTATTGCGCCAAGGGTCCTGTGGTAAACGTTTAACATAACCATCTTCACGGTAATTACGTGGCTCTGGAGATGATGTCGGCTTTTGTACTAATGCTTCTAAACCTTGGTCGGTTGTGGGATAAATGCTGTTATCTAACTTGTACATGTCTAATGCATTTTCAAGGGCAACAATATCTGACACCGCTTTTTGTTGATCCGCTTTATCCTTGTTGCCCATTAAGTTTGGCACAACCATTGAAGCCAAAATCCCTAAAATAACGATAACAACCATCACCTCAAGTAAGGTAAAACCACGTTGTTTGCTGTGCTTTTGCATTAAATACGTCCTCTAAAACTGTGTTGTTGATTGGGTCAGGGCTAACGTTGACATCGTTAGCCACTGATCAAATTATTTAACTCTAAAATAGGTTGCAAGATTGCCATTACAATAAATAACACCACGCCAGCCATGCTGACGACAAGTAAGGGTTCAAATACACCAATAGCGATATTGACGTTTGATTCAAACTCACGGTCTTGGTTATCCGCAGCACGCTCTAACATGTCTTCCAACTGACCGCTTTTCTCGCCAGAAGCAATCATGTACAGCATCATCGCGGGAAACAATTTAGTGTTGGTTAATGCCGTGCCTAAACTGGTACCTTCACGTACTCTTGCTGTTGCATCGTCAACCGCTGCACGTACTTTCACATTTAGCAAAACTTCACTGGCAATCCGCATACCATCGAGTAATGGCACTGCACTAGCAGATAAAATGCTTAATGTTCTGGCAAAACGTGCTGTATTGATACTTTTACTGACCTTGCCAACCACTGGAAGTTTCAATAATAAAGTATCAAATTTCATCCGCATGCTGGGATTCATTAATACTCGCTTGAGGATAACAATCAATGCGACCAATACACCGATTAAAACCACCCCATAATTTTGTACAAAATCAGAAGCTAATATTAAAAATTGGGTTGTACCTGGCAGCTCTTGCCCCATGTGCTCAAATTGACCCACAACTTTGGGTACGACAGCCGCCAACAGCACGGCAATCACACCAACCGCAACGGTTGTTAATACTGCAGGGTAAATCATGGCTTGTGTCAGCTTTGATTTTAACTGCTGGCGACGCTCGGTATAATCAGCTAAACGGTTAAGCACCACTTCTAAATGACCCGATTTTTCACCCGATGCAACCATGGCGCGGTATAAATCGTCAAACACGTGCGGAAACTCAGCCATTGAATCGGCCAAACTATACCCTTCAACCACGCGAGAACGCACCGCCATAATCATATTACCTAGGCGCGCTTTTTCTGATTGTTGTCCAACAGCTTTTAATGCTTCTTCTATGGGAAGGCCCGCCGCAACTAAGGTCGCAATTTGGCGGGTAATTAGGGCTAACTCAGCAACCGATATGCGTTTCTTAAACAGGTTACCGAAACTAAAGCCACCGCTTTGTGCACGGGCCTCTTTGTCTGCAACCTGCTGGATCTCAATAGGCATTAACCGCTGTTCACGCAGCTGACTGCGGGCGTGACGAGCAGAGTCAGCTTCTATCACCCCTTTTTGCTGTTTGCCTTTTTTATCAAGGGCTTTGTATTCAAACGCTGCCATTGATTATTCCTCGCGCGTCACACGCAGCACTTCTTCAAGCGTGGTGACGCCAGCAAGTACTTTACTCATGCCATCGTGACGAATACTTGGGATCGCTTTGCGGACATATTTTTCAATCGCTAACTCACCTCGGCCACCATGAATCAGCTCACGCACATTGTCATCAACTACCAGCAACTCGTGAATACCGGTACGGCCACGATAGCCATTTTCACCACAGGATTTGCACCCTTTGGCACGGTATATCACCCGAGTGTCATTGGCGGTAATGCCTAATAATTCTCGTTCACGGTCATCTGGCTCATGGGCCTCTTTACATTTAGGACAAAGCGTTCGAATTAATCGTTGTGCTAACACCCCTAATAAACTTGAAGACACAAGGAAAGGTTCAACACCCATATCTTGTAAACGCGTGATCGCCCCCGATGCAGTATTAGTGTGCAAAGTCGAGATCACTAAATGACCGGTTAATGAGGCTTGAACGGAGATTTGTGCGGTTTCTAAGTCACGAATTTCACCAATCATAACCACATCAGGATCTTGACGTAAAATTGCTCTTAATCCTCTGGCGAAGGTCATATCCACTTTGGTGTTGACCTGAGTTTGCCCAATACCTTCAAGTTCATATTCAATCGGATCTTCAACCGTTAAAATATTGGTATCTTTAGAGTTAATCTCAGTTAAGCCCGCATACAAGGTGGTACTTTTACCAGAACCTGTTGGACCGGTCACCAAAATGATGCCGTGGGGTTTACGTATAAGTTGATCGAAGGTTTCACGAATGCTCGGCGTCATACCTAATTGCTGTAAATCTAGGTTACCGGTATTTTTATCCAGCAGACGCATTACCACACGCTCGCCATGGCTAGATGGCATGGTTGATACCCGCACATCCACGGCTCGACCGGCGATGCGTAACGAAATACGACCATCCTGCGGGACGCGTTTTTCAGCGATATCGAGGCGCGCCATCACTTTGATACGTGATACCAATAAAGATGATAATTTGCGATTCGGTTTTAATACTTCTTTTAATACCCCGTCGATACGGAAACGCACAATAAGCTGTTTCTCATAGGTTTCAACGTGAATATCCGATGCCTCTTCTTTGATGGCTTCTGATAATAAAGCGTTAATCAATTTGATGATTGGGGCATCATCATCACCTTCTAACAAGTCTTCTGTTTGTGGTAATTCTTCAGCAAGGGTAAATAAATCCATCTCATTGCCAATGTCTTCCATTAGCTGCTGCGCTTCAGATGAGTTAGCTTGGTAAGCTTTTGTTAGCTTGGCTTCAAAAGCCGTCTTTTCCAACTTAAACAAAGGTAACTCTTTACCAGTGTAACGGCGAACCTCAAGCATGGCTTCGATTGGCGTTGTTTCGGTATAAAATAACGCCAACTGCTCATCTTCCTGAGCAAGCACTAATTGAAAACGATGTGCGAAAGTAAATGGTAGTCGCTCTTTACTGTTAGAGCGAAAAACCTCATCCCCTTCCACTTCTAGCGCTAACTCTTGTGAGGCCAGCGCGAGTGGATCAAGCGCGCTATCAGTCATCGGCATTCTCACTGTCATCGACTTTAACATCAGTTTGTTTTCTATCACTGATGCTCTTTAAGGCGGGATCCGTTTGGCGCATTTTAGTATCTAAACCATCACCATTTTTGTAACGCTCAAGCACTTCATTAACTTCGTCTGGTAAGTAAGCCTCTTGATCCCACTCTTCCAACACTGGCACTTGAGAATTTGGCATTAAATTAATCCCTCTTTCTTGTTGATTAAGTTGTAGTGCCCTGAAATAGTTATACTTACGACCTGCAATACCTTCCATTGTAATACCATCACGGATGATAGTTGGCTTAATAAAGATCATTAAATTCTTCTTTTTCTTGCCGCTAGAAGATGATTTAAATAAATGACCAATCACCGGAATATCACCTAAAAATGGCACTTTTTGCACGCTTTCTTGGACTTCTTCGTTAATCAATCCACCCAATACGACAATTTGCCCTGAGTCAGCCATCACAGTGGTCGTTAAACGACGGGTTGCAAAGGTAACGTCGACGCCGGTTTTACCATTGATACCTGACACCTCTTGCTCAATCGTTAACTTAACAGAGCTGCCTTCGTTTATTTGAGGCACCACTTTCAGTTTTACACCCACTTCTTTACGTTCAACGGTTTGGAATGGGTTAGAGTTACCGTTACTTGAGTTTTGGCTACCGGTTAAAATCGGCACTTCATCACCCACTATAAATGACGCTTCTTGGTTATCTAGGGTCGTAATCGATGGCGTTGCTAGTACGTTTGAATTGGTGTCGCTTGATACCGCTTGGATCAAGGCACCAAAATCGCCCATGGCGACACCCCATGCCATGCCGTTCACTTTGCCTAACGCTTGCGCCAGTAAAGTGATATCGCCCGGTGTATCTGGGTTATCGGTACAAGTCTGGTTATCACCAGCACCACTACAGGTTTGCGAAGCTTTTTGGTCGCGCGCACTCCATACACCCGCACCAATTTCACCAATCGTTGGACCTAAGTTATTAAACTGAGTACCACCACCCGCTTCGGTAGCCCATTGAATGCCAAAACCAACATCATCACCTTCTGATACCTCAACAATAATGGCTTCAACTAATACTTGGGCACGACGAATATCTAACTGGCTGATGACATTTTCAATGGTACGTAATTGGTCAGGTTCAGCACTAATCACCAGCGCGTTGGTATCGGGATGGGCCATGATGTTAATTTCATTGCGGCGCTTACTGCCACCTTGTTGCTGCGCGCCATCTTTGTCACCTTGCAGGTTTTGCGCAAATCCTGTTAATACCTCAACCAAATCTTCTGCTTTGGCATAACGTAAATAACGCACCTTAGTGTTACCGGTGCTGGCTTGCTCAGCATCAAGACGTTTAATTAACTCAACAACGCGTTGACGGCTTTTTTCATCACCACTAACCACTACGGCATTGATGCGCTCGTCTGCAACCACTTTTGGCGCTTGGCCGGGTAATTGCGCTTGATTGGCACTTGAACGATAAAGGGTATCAATAATACGTACTATCTCGCCTGCTGAAGCAAACTCTAATGAAACAACTTGTACAGCTGTATCACCTTGCTTATCAACGCGGCGAACAATATCAACCAACTTGTTCACAACAGCGGCACGCCCTGAAATCATTAAAACATTCGATGGGTCGTAGTTAACAACGTTACCGCCACCAGCATTATCATTTAACTGACGTAACAGTGGCGCAAGCTGCTTGGCTTCGGTGTTATACAGTGCGACGATACGGGTAACCATTTCATCGCCTAAACCAGGAGATGAGTCATCAGCCACTCTAATTGCTGCGGTTTTCGCATCTTTATCTTTAATGACTTTAATGACCTGGTTTTCCATTTCAACCACGGCGTAACCATAAACTTGTAGAACGTTCAAAAAGAATTGGTAGTACTGTTCATCACTTAATAAATCATAACTGCGGACGTTAATTTTGCCGCGCACTGTGGGATCAACAATAATGGTTTTATTGAGGTTTTTACCCACAATATTGATAAACTCTTGAATATCTGTGCCTTTAAAATTAGCAGCATATTGTTCCGACCAAGCGCCATGAGAAGCAAGCATTGCAGCACCCGCTAGCATGCCAGCAAAAATCTTGTGTCGAAGTCCTTTATTATTCATTCTTCTTATTCCCCTAATGCCACTACTTATTCTGGCAAACTAAACATGATTTCGACCAATTGCCCTTCGCGTTCAACCATAACTGACATTTCGGTTAACTCTGGCAATTGCGCCATCACTTCTAATGCTTGACCCATATCGGTCAAATCAAATCCATTAATGGATTTCGCTAAATCACTCGGTTGAAAACCTGCCTGTTTGAACAGAGCAACATCTTTACCTGGATTCAAGCGATACCCTGCCACTTCACCGTCTTTTTGCACGGGTGAAATAGCGATAAAATCGGTAATTTTACTGGGATCGGCTAACAATTCATCACGTGAGTTAGCCAATTCAGCTGAAAACTCACTATTTCGGCGGTCCACTTGTTGCACATTGCGTTGATTGGTTTTGGCTTGTTGAAGCTGCTGATTCACTTCGCTTTGGGTTGTGTATTTTAAGCCATCAAGCATTAAGGTTTCGTAACGTCCAGCATTGGTAATAATAATACGGTCAGCGTAAACCTCTTTGAGTGACGCTGAAGTCCCTTTAATTTTATCACCCAAGCTATAAGTCTCTTGGTTGCCGCTAGATTCAATAATCGCCAGCCCGTTTTGCTCCGATGTGGAGGCAACAACACCGGTTAGCTGAATAGATAAGTTGGTTTTAGGTGCATCAGTAATCTGCTCAACGACTTCAACCTTTGGCTTGCCGCCAGCGGCGTCCATTTTACCGAATAACAGTAAATCGCGCACAGCATCAAGCTCCACACGCTTAGCGGTGGATGAAGATATGGGGGATGGTTGCCATGTAGCCTGGCTATCAGACGTCGGCATTAACTTCCATGTGATTTGCGCCGCAAGCAGCAACGCAACAATCAGACCCACCCAAAAAACGACATTACTCACTTGTTTATGTGGAATAATAGCCGCTTTGGCGATCAGTTTATCTAATAAATCCATAGTCTTGTGGACCCTCTATACTTTTACAGTACAGGCCTCTGTTTATGTTGTTAATTTAGCAATAGCTACTCATGCTAACCTACACTGCAATCAGCAACAAGCCCAGAGCAGATCAATTGGCGAAATACAGCAAAATATGCTAACTTTGCGCGCCTGAAAAGGCTGTGAGGTGTACCTCTTTTTGCAATGATACTTTATCGACATGACGGTAAAATGACTCAGCTTGTGAACTCAGTCCTGTTTTGGAGGTGCTTTGAAAATCGATAATCCAGATAAAACCTCAGTTAGACTAGATAAATGGCTGTGGGCAGCCCGTTTTTACAAGACTCGTGCTTTAGCCAAAGACATGATTAATGGCGGCAAAGTACACTATAACGGCCAGCGCAGTAAATCCAGTAAAAATGCCGAACTGGGTGCAAAGATTCGCATACGCCAGGGGCATGATGATCGCGAAGTGATTATCACTAGGTTATCTGAACAACGCCAAAGCGCAGCGATAGCACAAACACTTTACCAAGAAACCGAGCAAAGCATCACTAAACGTGAATTTAATGCCGAAGCCAGGCGACTAAATATATTAAACAATCCGGCACCAGATCATAAGCCAGATAAAAAACAGCGCAGACAACTTCTGCGTTTTAAAGACTTATAGAATTCATCGATGACTCAACCATCGATTTATAGAAGAGATACGTTATGACTCACGATATGTTACACCGCTACTTATTTGATGATGCAGATGTCCGTGGTGAAGTTGTTCAGCTTCAAGACAGTTATCAGCAAGTGTTATCTGCTCATGATTACCCATTAGCGGTTCAACACTTATTAGGTGAGTTAATGGCCGCTACGTCATTGCTCACCGCAACCATTAAATTTACTGGCGATATTAGCGTGCAGCTACAAGGTGATGGCCCAGTATCTCTTGCGGTTATCAATGGTAATAACAAGCAAGTAATGCGCGGCGTTTCTCGTTGGGATGGTGACATTGCTGATGACGCAAGTTTGCAGCAGATGCTAGGCAAAGGTTACATGGTGATCACGCTGACTCCTGATGAAGGTGAGCGATACCAAGGTATAGTGTCATTAGAGCACCCAAACCTTGCAGCATGTTTAGAAGAGTATTTTAATCAATCAGAACAGTTACCTACGCAAATTCAACTGTTTGCCAACGGAAAACAGGCTGCAGGCATGTTATTACAAGTTTTACCGTCTAAATCAGCAAAAAATGAAGATTACGAGCATTTATCAACCCTAACGGCCACGATTAAAGCCGAAGAGTTATTTACCCTAGAAGCTGAACAAGTTCTGCACCGCCTTTATCACCAAGAGCAAGTTCGGTTATTTGACCCTGTTGATGTGACGTTTAAGTGCCGCTGTTCACGCGAGCGCAGTGCCGCAGCTATCCGCACCATTCCACAAGCAGAAGTGGAACAGATTTTAGCGGAAGAAGGTAAAATTGAGATGGGCTGCGAATATTGTTCCGTCATGTATACCTTTGATGGCATCGACATCGCCTCTATTTATGCGGTCAGCCCAAGCAACGATACCCCTCAATAACCTTACAACGTTACACAACCTGTAAGAGTTACATTAAAAAAGGCGCTTTTAGCGCCTTTTTTGTCTTTGTTCGCAACAAAAAACAGATAAACCTGAAAAACTTTCAAAAAAATTACCAAACTGTTCGTTACCCAGCCCTTAACATAAGTTACAATCGAGTTACTGAATGACATACAGGCTTGTCCAACAATAATAGTCTTTCAGAAAACCTCTTTTTGAAGCTTTAGAGCGAAAACGACCTATAAACTTGGAGATTTACACTATGGCGGATGTATCAAACCGCGTTCACCTTAATCCAACAACAGCTCAACTTGTAGAAATTGCGCTTCTTCGTGGAGAAGGTCAACTTACCGCAAACGGTGCATTAGTGGCAAAAACGGGCGAAAGAACAGGACGTTCCCCGAATGATCGTTTTATTGTTAAAGAATCAGGTTCAGAAAGCGAAATCGAATGGGGCAATGTAAACCGTCCATTTGATGCTGGAAAATTTGATGCATTATGGGGGCGTGTAGAAGCCTACTTAGCAGACAAAGAGTTATTTATGTCTGAATTAGAAGTTGGCGCAGATGATGACCATTATTTACCCATTAAGGTCACCACTGAATATGCATGGCACCAGATTTTTGCACGTAATTTATTCATTACTCCAGAAACCTTCAACCGTGGTAACAAAGATGTTTGGCAAATTATTAACGCACCTGGTTTTGTTTGTGTACCAGAGCGTGATGGCACCAATTCTGAAGCTACGGTAATCCTGAATTTTGCAGAACGTAAAGTATTGTTAGCGGGCCTTAAATACGCAGGCGAAATGAAAAAGTCGATGTTCTCAGTGCAGAACTTCCTTTTACCTGCCAAAGGCGTGTTACCAATGCATTGCTCTGCAAACGTAGGACATGATGGTGATACCACTTTATTCTTCGGTTTATCAGGTACGGGTAAAACCACCTTATCAGCCGATCCAAAGCGCTTCTTAATTGGTGATGATGAACATGGTTGGGCGCCTGGTGGCGTATTTAACATTGAAGGCGGCTGTTACGCCAAATGTATCGACCTAAGTCAAAAGAACGAGCCTGTGATTTGGGATGCGATTCGTTTCGGTACTGTGCTTGAAAACGTCGTGCTAGATGCAGACCGTGTACCTGATTATACCGACACAAGTTTAACCGAAAACAGCCGCGCGGCTTATCCGCTTGAGCATATTGCTCAGCGTAAAGAAGAAAACCGCGGTGCAGAGCCAAACTCTGTGGTGTTTTTAACCTGTGACGTTTCTGGTGTATTGCCACCGGTTTCGATACTAAACAAAGAACAAGCGGCATACCACTTCTTATCAGGCTATACCGCGAAAGTCGGTTCGACTGAAATGGGCTCAACGGCCGCAATTCAATCAACCTTCTCTACCTGTTTTGGTGCCCCTTTCTTCCCTCGCCCAGCTGGCGTGTATGCTGAATTATTAATGAAGCGTATCGAGTCTTTTGGCAGCCGTGTTTACTTAGTTAACACAGGTTGGACTGGCGGCCCGCACGGTGTGGGTAAGCGTTTTGACATTCCAACCACGCGCGCAATCGTAGATGCTATTGTCAGTGGCGAATTGAAAGACGTTGAAACTGTGCATATTGATAAGCTGAACTTAGATGTGCCTGTGGCAGTGACTGGCGTTGACAGCAAATTACTTAACCCAGTAAACACTTGGGCGGATAAAGCTGAATACAACAAGTACGCCCAGCAAATTGCACAAGAATTTGCGGCAAACTTTGTAAAGTACGATGTATCAGACGCGATTAAAAATGCTGGCCCTAAAGCTTAACTCCCCTTGCTTTAAGGCAACATTTTAACCGTTTGTAAGCCCTAACTTTGTTAGGGCTTATTTTTTATGGGGTCGTTCCTTATTCAATTCATCAACACCAATACTCACATCATGATGCTTAAGGTAAAAGACATGAGGTTAAGGCAACACACTAGGAGTGTGAAGCCTTAACGATTATTTTTACAGTATGCTGTTAGCATCTGTAACTAAACAGAAATTTTGTGCGGTTATGGATTAACATAAGTAAAATTCAGGGTATATAGCCAAAGCGCTAATGCGGTAAAAATGTTCAACAAGCACTGCCCAAAGATGATGTTAAAAATCAATTTCACTTTGCTCAGTGAATTTTGCTGAGATCGCAAGGCTGCACTCCAGTCGTGACGCTTAATTCGTTTTTATTTAGAGCAAATCCCCACCAGCAAAGAGCTCTACCCTAGTTTGTAACAAGTTTTTAAATCCGCTTTTTTCGATGCAAAATATTGCTACTATGGGTCATTAATTATCTCTTTCAAATCGACCTTATAATAATATTAAGAGAGCCACCATGCGCCTAATCGCTTTATCAACCTGTATTACTTCAATCATACTTTCATCAGCTAGTTTTGCTCAAACACCAACAAGCCATCAATTTATCAACGACGCGATTTTGCCGCCCATTCAGGCCTGGCAAGGTAAAAGTGAAGCACTGTTAGTAAGCCATGATCACCCGTGGGTAACGCCATTTGAGCAACAAGGATACATCACAAGCCCTGATTATGCGCACACCATGCAATGGTTAGATAAACTGGTTAGTCGTAGTGCAAACTTACAAAAAGTGAGTATTGGCAAAAGTCCGCAAGGACGAGATATTTGGATGATTATCGCCTCAAAGGATGGCGCAGCGTCACCGCAACAATTAAACAAGAATAATAAAGCCACAGTACTGGTTCAGGCTGGGATCCATTCTGGTGAAATCGACGGTAAAGATGCTGGCATGATGTTATTACGGGATATGGCTTTTGGGACCAAACAGTCATTACTCGATAACGTAAACTTACTTTTTATCCCCATCTTCTCAGTCGATGGTCATGAGCGCAGCACTGAATACAACCGAGTGAATCAACGCGGTCCAGTCAATATGGGGTGGCGCACCACTACAACAAACCTTAATTTGAACCGTGATTATGCCAAAGCAGATGCGCCAGAAATGCAGCATCTTATTCACGTAATCAATCAATGGCAGCCAGACTTGTACATTGATGTGCATGTTACCGACGGCATTGATTATCAATATGATGTCACCTTTGGCTATAACGTAGAACAAGGTTACAGCCCTAGTATTTTTAACTGGTTAGAAAATACCTATCGCCCGCAAGTGGAGTCGGCACTAACGGAAAATGATCATATTCCTGGAAAACTGATTTTTGCTAACGACAATGCCGATATGAGCCAAGGGCTTTCGTATTGGAATCCGAGCCCGCGTTACTCAAACGGTTATGGTGATGCACGTCATTTGCCGACAATTTTAATAGAAAATCACAGCCTAAAACCATTCAAACAACGTGTTTTAGGCACTTATGTCATGCTAGAACAAACACTGAAAACGGTTGCAAGCCACGCAGATACATTAACCGCGGCGATCAAACAAGATCAGCAACGTCTATCACCACAAATAACGTTAACTTGGCAAAATGAGCCTCAATCCAATTGGGATTTTAAAGGGATAGATTACCGTATCGAAAAAAGTGAGATTAGCGGTGCAGATGTGGTTCGTTGGAACGGACGTTCCAAATTATATGCCGCTTTACCGGTGACAGGTAATACCAAAGCGGATATTCAAGTCCAACGCCCAAAGGCTTATTACATTCCTGCTCAATGGGCGGTAGTTATTGATAAATTAACCTTACATGGAATTGAAATCAGCACCTTAACCACACCAGTGAACATTCGCGCAGAACAATATCAGTTTGAACAACCTCAATTTGGCCAAGCCGATTATGAAAGTCGCCAAACCGTGACCGCGAAACTGAATGCAAGCCTGATTGACATCACTGTTCCTGCGGGTACGGTTAAAGTCAGCACAGCCCAATCTTTGGGTGATTTAGCGATATTGTTACTTGAACCACAAGCAGAAGATTCTTTATTTTACTGGGGTTTTTTCAACACAATTTTCACGCGTACCGAGTACATTGAAGATTATGCCGTTGAGCCATTAGCGGTAAAAATGCTGGCCGAAAATCCAAGCCTAAAAGCAGAGTTTGCATTGGCGTTACAGGATAAAGATTTTGCGCAAAACAGCGAAGCAAGATTGCGTTGGTTTTATGAACGTAGCCCATATTATGACACACAATATCAGGTTTACCCTGTGCTGAGAGAGATAAACTAACCTCAGGCAGACATAAAAACTGATTATAAAACAGTAACTTACTCTAATCGCAGTGTTATTTTTGCCATCATCCACTCATGCTGGCAATAAATACATCAGTCAAACAATTTATTGAATTTCTACACCAGTGTCCACAACAGGAATGCGCCACCATAATTGAGCATTATTGGTTGGCGTAGTAGCTGGTAAATGTGGGTTTACCAACTCAAATATACGGGCGTGGCTTAAACGTTCGAGCGGAAAAATATCTTTAGTAATAGGATGTTGTTTTAAAAATAATGCGAACTTGCCGCTATCAATTAACTGAATAAGGCCACGATGAATACGTGTTTGTAATTGGGTGTTTTCTCTTTTAACAAAAAAATACATAGGTAATGGATAACGCAGTAGTACTTTTTCAAACGGAATAAACTCGGTATTCGTTGGCGCACTGAGTTCGGCATAAACCTCATTCAATCCCCTTGGAAAATAATCGCAGCGGTCTTGTTTGAGCATCGAATACATCAAATTAAAACTGATAACCCGCTCTACAACATAACCATTGAACTCTAATATGTCAGAGTCAGGCCATTGAGAGCCTTGGCATGCTTTAAGTTTTTTGAGTTGTTCGGGGGTATTAATCGCTTCAAATACCGCTAAGTTGTGCTTTTTGATGACTGGCACACGAATGCCTAATAACCCAGCGGTTAATGGTACCGGGACTGCCGCGTAATTTTCTTCTCTTTGAATACTGGTTCCCGCCCAAAAAACATCAAGCATATCTGAGTTAAGTAACTGCAACCCTCGTGATTGGGATACATTCAGATCAAGGTTAACAATATTCACACTGCCATACTCGTCTTCGGTTTCAGCCATCACCTCTGCAAGTAAATCCTGGTAAAACGAATGGCTTACATTGTCCTCTGATTGAGAAGCTTCAATGCGAATCACATCCTGCGCCTGGATGCTCAACGCCAACATGGACAGCAAAAATGCAGCGATTAACCTGAGGAATATCATATGCGGTTATGCCTTAAAGAAATATTGGTATAGTATAGTGTACTGATTAAATTTAACTCTTCAAATGCATATAAATTAATACTGTTATTACATCGCCTTAATTAAAATAACTTTTTAATTGGTTTTAACCGCTAACTGCAACCGCCCTGAGTAATCAAACTCACTTTTTTATCCCTTGAAAGCTTTTTTATAGCCATTTCACGCTTGGTGGCAGTGCTACGACAGGGTAACGACTCTTGATAAACCAGCAGCAATGGCCCCTTACCTTTGAGATATTTGGCCGCTTTAACCCCGCTACTTTGATGTTCAGAAAATCGTCGAGCAATATCAGTGGTGATCCCTGTGTAAAAGTGACCATTCGCACATTGAATTATGTACAGAAACCATGGCTTTGCTGATTTATTTTGTGGCATAGGTTATAAAAATCTTAAGTTGGATCATAAAACACAGCGATTATCATGGCATACTAACCCATAATTTTATCTTGTCACCTTTAAGTGAAAACAACTGGCTTATAAAGGAATTTCTGATGGTATCAACTCAAGACCCTTGTGCTCAACCTACGTTATTGCATCCCGATGATGCCATTATTCAATTACTTGCCCAAGTTGATGCCACAAATGATTCTGAAGTCGTTGATTTAAGTCATGCTATTGGTCGTGTACTGGCTGAAGATCTGACATCAGGTATCGACCTTCCACCTTTTGATAATTCCGCTATGGATGGGTATGCATTTCGCTTTGATGATTTAGATGCTCAAGCGCAAGAAACTCATCTAACGTTAGTGGGAAGCTCGTTTGCAGGTCACCCATTCAGTGGTAAAGCCCAAAAAAATACCTGTATTCGTATTATGACGGGAGCTCCTGTGCCTGCGGGATACGACACAGTGCAAATGCAAGAAAAGTGCACCGCCAATGGCGAGGTTATTTGCATTGGTCATCCAGCAAGAAAAGGCGCCAATGTTCGAGCCAGAGGTGAAGAACTAAGCGCGGGTACAAAAGTCTTATACAAAGGCACCCAAATTAGAGCTGCTGAAATGGGCGTTATCGCCACAATAGGCCTCAGCCAAATCAGAGTTGTACGCACGATTAAGGTGGCCTTCTTTTCTACCGGAGATGAACTTCGCCCTGTCGGCACTGAACTCGCTCCGGGACAAATTTACGACTCAAACCGTTACTCCATTCAAGGTCTAATGGCCAAAGCGAATGTCGAATGGATTGACCTAGGCGTGATCCGAGATGATAAAGAAGCCATAAGAGCGGCTTTTAAAGACGCGGCATCTCAAGCTGATATGGTAATCACTTCGGGTGGGGTATCTGTGGGTGATGCAGACTACACTAAACAAATCTTATCTGAAGAAGGCCAAATTACCTTTTGGAAATTGGCAATAAAACCCGGTAAACCCTTTGCATTTGGTAAGTTAGGCAAGGCAGTTTTTTGTGGTTTACCAGGTAATCCAGTGTCGTCAATGGTGACATTCTATAAGTTAGTGTGGCCTATCCTGAACAAAATGCAGGGCTTACCAAATAGGGCTGCCATAACCTATCAGGCAAAATTAACCACCGCCATTCGTAAACAGCCTGGCCGAGTAGAATACCAACGAGGTGTGCTTACACAAAATGCACATGGTGAACTTGAGGTGGCAGTGACCGGAGGCCAAGGGTCAGGCATGTTAACCTCTATGAGTATCGCGAATTGCTTTATCAATCTTGCGCAATTCCAAGCCGATGTTGAGGCTGGCACGATAGTGAATGTTGAACCCTTTCACAGCGTATTAAGCTAGGAGCCAAGTATGAGTCAAGCTAGCGATATTCAGCCGACTGACGAGCTTCTTTCAGATAACGAAATGTTACGTTATAGCCGTCAGATATCGATTAAAGCAATGGATATCGACGGACAGGAAAAGTTGAAACTGGCAAAGGTGTTGATCATTGGTGCTGGAGGCTTAGGCTGTGCAGCCAGTCAGTATCTTGCCGTAGCGGGTGTTGGTGAGATGACACTGGTTGATTTTGATACCGTTGAGTTGTCAAATTTACAACGCCAGGTATTGCATCAGGATGCCAATATTGGTCAAGCTAAAGTTGACTCAGCCAAGCAAACACTGAGTCAGCTTAATCCACTCATTACCATTAATACTATTAATGCGCTACTTGATGAAGATCAAATCGATGAGCTTGTCGCGCAACACACCTTGGTATTAGATTGCACCGATAACGTGTTGATTCGTGAACAACTTAATCAAAGCAGCTTAAAGCATCAAAAAACCTTTATTTCTGCCGCTGCAATTAGAATGGAGGGTACGATCACGGTATTTGATTATCAGCCTAACAGCCCTTGCTACCATTGTTATAGCCAACTTTTCGGAGAGCAACAATTAACGTGTGTAGAATCAGGTATTCTTGCTCCCGTAGTTGGATTAATAGGCTGTATTCAAGCTACTGAAGCCATCAAAGTGATTACCGGTATGGGACACAATCTCTCTGGGCGCATTCTAATGGTTGATGCGATGACCATGGAATTTCGAGAAATGAAGCTAACAAAACAGCCTAAATGTTCAGTCTGTAGCCCAGCAAACTAATCGTCTTTCATTGGTATGTTTGATGGTTCGGTAGGAGGTAAAGCTTCTACCGCAGCTTCTACCGCAGCTTCTGCAAGTAATGCTCGTTCCGCTTTAGATATATATTGAGGTTTATTGCCAGTCAGTAACTTTTTATTGGCTTTTTTGGCTTTTGACTTAAGTGTTTGGTTAATCTTCTTTTTACGATTCATATTCAGTCAGTTCAAATTGCAATAAATCATTATACCACTTGTTTACTGAATCATTCATCAGGGTTGCTGCTTGAACTTTAATGGCTTCACCCGTTCAAGCAGTCAAACACACCATTCCTATTCTTGTATCACAACCCATATTGCATGGATTAATCCTGGTACAAAAAAGAAAATACACAATAAGATATTGATCAGTAGATCTTTACCGGCACCTTTTTTGAGGAACACCGCCACAGGAGGAAGTAAAATCGCAATAATGATTAACAATAATTTGTTTGTGTCCATGTTCTGTCACATCCTAATTTAACAAATTTATACAAGTCATCAGCTTACACACCAAAATAAGGATTAGCCACTACAAAAAGCTATCTTATAGGTTCAAAGCCTACTATTCTAAAAACACTATAATAAAAAAGATACTCCAATCTAAGCTGATGCCAAACGAGATTAGTTTTATTTATTTACAATTTTTTGGCGTGATTGCCATTACTGGAGCATTTGCTTGGGGGCTAATGACGTCTCCAATTCGTATTGCTCCTAAAGCCAGCCGGCTATTCGCCTTATCGAATTTATGTATGTTTTTCGCTATGGCGTTATTTTATTATCGTTCTGATACCGTCAGTTATTGGCATTGGTATTTTGCCGATATGGTATTTACTTTCGGTTTCTGTTTGCTACGTTGGGGTGGATTACATTTATTTAAACAGAAACTGACATATCAAACTGATATGATTATTTTCAGTGTCACCATTTTAGTGATGTTACTCATTCCCCCTCAGCAAACTTACGCACCTTACTTAATGGTTGTAGCAAGCTTTGGCGCAAGCTTACTGTTTTTCTTTATCACCAAAGACAATTTCAAAGCCATGCGAAAAAGTCTATCAATAACATATTCTGTAATGCTGACACTGCCATATATGTTGGCCACACTATTTTTTGTCAGTCGCTTTCTTTTACTGCTGATTTTTGCCAATAATCTTGCCCTTATTGAAGCGTTAACCACATTAAAATCACCCATCGTATTGTGGTGTTACATCGGCTTTATCTTGAGTATTAATTGTGTGTTATTTGGTAACGCATTAACACGCTTAGTGTATAAGATCCATAAACTGGCTAAAAAAGATCAACTGACCGGTTTGTGGAATCGCCATGCTTTGATGACAAGATTAGACTTGGTCGACGCACTTTGGCGGCGAGATAAACAAGCCTACAGCTTGTTATTAATGGACTTAGACCACTTTAAAGGTATCAACGATACCTATGGCCACTTAGGTGGCGATGCCGCATTGCGACATATAGCGGCAATTTTACAAAGGTCGCTGCGAAAAGTAGACTTTATCTGTCGTTTCGGTGGTGAAGAGTTTCTGATCATCTTGCCAGCAACCGATGCAGAAAAAGCGTATTTTGTGGCTGAAAAAATACAGTCTCAAATTAACCAAAGCGCTCTAAAATGGCAACAACATACCATAGAGGTTCAAGTCAGTATTGGTTATGCCACCATTGATCAAGGCTTATCTGTTGAGAAGTTATTACAGCTTGCCGACGAGGGGATGTATTGCGCCAAGCAACAAGGACGAAACACTATCAGTACCTTAACGCCTGCGCAGAATACGACAACTTAACAACCTAATATGCAATCTAGACGAGTTACGTCAATAATACTGCTCTGGTCAGATTATTAAATCACAAGATTTACGGCTTTTGCGGCCAATCCAATTGTGCAGGTAAAGACCAATTATCTTGAACACATTGCTGCATGGCTTCGGTTAAAAAGCAAGCGCCTTCAGTCGGTAATTGAGTAAACTGATACTCTTGCTCTAAGTAACAAAAATTCAATTGATAGGCATGTAAATAACAACGATCACTTGTTTGCTTACCATATAAATTATCACCTAATATTGGCACCCCAACACTGGCTAAAGCCACTCTCAATTGATGGGTTTTGCCGCTAAAAGGTTTCAGCAGATAAGCCCTGATACCCGAACCTATCGTGAGTGAGAAAAAATGGGTTATTGCAGGGTTTTCTTTGGTTCGCAGCAGTTTATACATGCTGCGACGTGACTTGGCCATATCCCCAATAATCCACCCTTGCTTTTTTTTCGGCTTACCGGTCGCAATGGCCAAATAATATTTTTGTACCTGATGGGCGGTAAACATCTGCGTAAAGCGATTGGCCGCTTCGGATGTCTTGGCTAGAATAAGTAACCCTGATGTCGGTGTATCTAGCCGATGCACGGCAAATAACTTAACCCCGAGATCGATTTCAACCTGGGCAACCACTCCCGCTGTGCCATCTTGGCTATGAAAATGCACATTGGCCGCTTTATTAATAATAATAAAATCATCCTGCTGACTGACAATTTGGTACGCACTGGTCAATGTACTATTTCACTTATTTGAAGTGGATGCTCACAAGCAAACCGGGATGATTATCAGTTAATTCTATACTGGCCTGGTGACGAGATAAAATGGCTTTCACCATTGAAAGCCCTAATCCTGTACCTTTGTAGTGTCGACTTGGATCTAGTCGAACCAAGCGCTCAAATACTCTTTCTTTATCTTCATCGGCAATACCGGGACCATTATCAGCAATTTTAATGCATTTATTATCTTGCTCGATATGAATTTTGGCGCCTTCTGGCGAATATTTAATCGCGTTATCCACTAAATTGAACAGCGCCTGAAACAGAAGATATTTATCACCTTGTATGATTGCATCTTCTTTTAAATCAATCGTGAATACTTGATCTTTAGCTTCAGCAATGACATCAGCCATTTCAAACAAGTCCTGGCAAATCTCTTGTAAATGAATAGGCTGTAAATCCAATAACTGCTGACCTTCTTCAATACGGGTTAATGACAGCATGGCATCAAAGGTTGCCAAACAATCATCTAGCTCTTCCAATAATTCGGCGCGCGCATCTTCTAATTCCGCTTGGGGCTTTTCGGACAACTGCTCAATACCAATCCGTAAATGCGACAATGGGGTGCGTAAATCATGGGCAATGTTATCTGTCACGCCACGAACAGCGCGTAAATTTTGCTCCAAGGTATCAAGTACACGATTAAATTGCTGCGCCAACATATCAAATTCATCTTGCTGACGGCTAACGGGCAGACGAGTGTTGTAATGCCCCGCCTCAATTTGCTCACTTAATTGGTTGTACTGCACCAAACGACGAAGAATGGCTTTAGAAAAAATATATCCCAAGGCTAAAGTTAACCCTAGCGTAAATGCCACCGCCCAAAATGCAGCATTAACAAACTTTTCAATCAACATGGCTAATTGATCTGTTCGGGTGGCAATCAACACAGGACCATAATTGGTCATGGCTAACCCGCCAGTCAAGATATGTAATTTATCAGGACCGCCAGTAAAAATGGGAAACTCTTTTGTTTCAGGTAAAAGCGGCATATTGTCAGGTAAAAACGTTAATGCCCCAACCATATCGACACTGTTTTTCCAGGCAATTAAAGCTGTTTTTGGATCTGAGGCCTGAATTTGCGCAGCAAAGCTGCGTCGATTAACCGTCAAAGCAAGCTGTTGATACCGCTGCATTTCTGCAGACAAATGCGCATCCACTTGATTTTCTTGCTCAATAATCAGTTGTCTATACAAGCTAGAAATAAGCATGACAATCAAAATCGTCACTAGTGTTGAGAAGATTAACGTGATGCGCCAAGCACTGCTTTGGTAAGGCTTAATGCCCTTTGCAAAGACGATATCCAGCACCCCTTACGGTTTCAATTAGCTCACCATGGTCTAACTCTTCAAACTTGCGACGTAGTTTTGCGATATGCACATCAATCACATTAGTACGCGGGTCAAAGTGATAGTCCCAAACCGCTTCAAACAATAATGTCCGGCTGATGACCTGATTTGGATGCTCCATTAAAAATTTCAACAACTGAAACTCTTTAGGCTGCAACATCAACTCTTTACCATCTAAGGTTACATTGCGAGTTAGCAGTTCCATTTTCAGTCCACCCACTTCAATATCGGTAGTGGCGGGTTCAATAACATTACGCTGCGCCAGTTTTTCAGCCCTTACAAGCAACTCGGCAAACGCAAAAGGTTTGGTCATGTAATCATCACCGCCCGCCCGTAAACCTTTTACCCTTTCATCTACATGGCTTAAGGCCGATAAAATCAATACCGGTGTTTTATTTCCGCTGGTTCGCAGTGCAGAAAGCAAAGTTAAGCCATCAAGTTTTGGTAACATGCGGTCCAACACAATCAAGTCATATTGATTGTGTTTTGCCAACGTTAGCCCTTCTTGGCCATCGGTTGCACTATCAACACTATACTGCTGCGCGGTAAATCCTTCAGCCACATATTTCAATGTTGTGGCATCATCTTCTACGATCAAAATACGCATAGTCATAGTCGCAATTAATCCCATTTAAGTAGTGGTAATGGACGGAGATTCTCAATATCAAAGGCAATAACTTTTTTAGCTTCATTACTGAGCATTTGTAATTCTAGATAACTTATTGATAAGTCGTGGTCTAAGTCTGCTTGAAGTAAAAAACCATTTTGATTTTGAATAGCCAAACTGACTAAAGACGAGAATGAAATATTTTTTTCACGCATAAGGCTAACAGCATGCAATTGTTCAATGCTATTGCCCTCGTAAGGCTGACTAGTTTCATCTAGTAGAGCCCCATCTAGCGCACTGTATTCAAATTGATAAAGTCGCTTTGACTCGGTATTAATGGCTGACAGTAAGTAAACTAATTGTTCGTTGTCGATCTCAAGTCCAAAACCGCACAAGGTGCCCTGCTCTTGCTGTTCCCAATGCTCCATAACAGATATCGGCGTTAATAGGCCTTCCTGGGATACTAATGATTGTATCGATGGTGCAGCCATAGATACCAATGGGAACAAGCACAGCGCAACAAGCAACCGAACCATTTTAAGCCTCAAATTTAAAAGAATGCGTACTCTTATACTTTACCTAAGTCCTACTCAAGACCCAAGAAAGTTAAGATTAATAATTGATCATCCAATGTAATGAACAGACGATTATGGGTTACTAGTAAAAAGAAATTCGTGTAGATAAGTGAAGTGGTAAGCTGAAGTTAAGTCTGTAAGACATGAATTTGGTCAGACTTCAATGCCAGCGTGGTTTTTTGACCTTGTTGTAATCCTAATTTATGGCAAAGATGAAGCGGTATGTCGGCATTAATAACCTGTTCGACCCCTGCTATTCTTGCTATCACTCGCACCATTTCCCCCATCACTAACAAAGATTCAATTTCAACATCCAGCTTATTGATGCTTTTGCATAATCGACCGCTAGTGATAGCGTTAAATCGAATCCCCTGGTTAGGAATAACCCAGCGGATATGTTGCCCAACAGACATCTTTGGCGCATTTTCAGTTGCAATTTGATTATGCCCAAACGTCAGCCATGTCATTGCTCGCCCCTCTTCTTGGGAAACAACCGTGGCATCAAAAATGTTACGAAGCCCCATTTGTCTAGCAACGGCTTCATTTCGAGGGTGCGACATCACTTCAAATGGTCGACCTTGCTGCAGCATTTGTCCCTGACTGATTAAAATCATCCGGTCAGCTAATAATTGTGCCTCATGAATATCATGGGTCACCATGATCACCGGGATGGCTAACTGCGATTTTAATCTCGCTAATTCAATGTATAAACGTTCACGGGTTTCTCTGTCTACCGCAGAAAAAGGCTCATCAAGCAGTAACACTGAAGGTTCTCGAGCTAATGCCCTGGCTAAAGCCACTCGCTGCCGTTGTCCACCAGACAAGTTTGCCGGTAACCTATCGGGTAAGCCATCAAGATTGACCCGCTCAAGCCACTCTAGGGCACGCTGTTTACGTTGCGACTTTGGCACATGATCTAATCCCGCCATCACATTTTGCATTACTGTTAAATGCGGAAACAAGCCAAAATGTTGCGGCACGTAGCCAATATGACGCTGCTGTGGGGTTTGATGAATTTTTTGCTGACTATCAAACCAGACATTGTCACCGTAAGTGACTTTTCCTGATTGCGGCTGACTTAGCCCGGCAATCATTCTCAGTAATGTGGTTTTACCGCCACCAGAGGGGCCGACAACCGCCAGCATTTCACCCGCTTTACAATGAAAGTCCGCCTCTAACGGAATAGGCGATAGCTGTGAAAAGTGACAATTCAGATTAGCGACTTGAGTGACCAAGATGGCCTCCTAATCGCCGCGAGAGACTAGTTGTCAGAGCCAATGCACTGATTGCAAACAATAGCAGCACTAACGACATGGTCCCAGCGCCATCAAAATCAAACGCTTGTACACTGTCGTAAATAGCAATTGAGATCGTTTTCGTTTCGCCTGCAATATTGCCGCCTAGCATCAACACTACGCCAAACTCGCCAAGCACATGGGAAAAGCACAAAACTAATGCTGTTAATACACCTGGCCAAACCATAGGCAGTTCAACTTTATAAAACAGTGTGAATCTACTCATACCACAACATGCAGCGGCATCTCGTACATCTTTAGGAATGGTTTCAAAAGCGCGCTGAATCGGCTGCACCGCAAAAGGAATATTAACCAAAATAGAGGCGATAACTAAACCTGAAAAGTGAAACACCAGTTGCTGCCCAGTCAGCTGCTCAACCCATTGCCCTAACCAGCTTTGATTACCCATACCCACCAACAGGTAATAACCTACCACAGTTGGTGGTAACACTAGTGGCACCATAATCAGCGCTTCAACCCAAGACTTACCTTTAAACTGATGATAAGCCAATGCTCGACCAACAAACAACGCCAGCGGGATCAGTAATATTACCGTGACACTGCTGAGTTTGACCGATAACCACATTGCCTGCCAATCCATACTACTTACCCCCTTCTGGCGCAAATAATGTGTGATTGGTTTCAGAGGCTAATACCGCTTCAGGCACATGAAAACCGTATTTAATTAAAATGGTTTGTGCCACTGGAGTTTGCATGTAATGGTAAAAAGCGACCGCCGTTTTAGAGGCCTGTTTCATTAACACCATTCGTTGCTGAATTGGCTGATAAAGTGCGTCATCAATGGCTGCATATTGGCCAATGCGTTCAAAGTTTGGTGTTAATACCAAAGACAATGGGATAATACCGCCTTGAGTCGAACCACTCACGGCAAACTGCGCCGCTTGAGAGGCATTTTCACCGAGAATGATATATGGCTCAACCGCCTGCCACAAACCTTGTTTTTCTAACACCTGTTGCGCCCGTTCACCATAGGGGGCGTGGGCTGGATTAGCGATAGCAAAACGCTTTAGCTTACCCGACTCAATTAATGCCTTTACCCCAAGTAACTGGCTATCTAACACTAATGATGAGCCTTTCGAAGCCGCAACGGCCAAACGCCCCATCGCATAAATCTGACCTGCGTCTTGGGTTAACCCCGCTTTAACTAATTGATTAGGATAAAACTCATCAGCACTCAGCAATAACTCAAATGGGGCACCATGTTGAATTTGCGACACAAAATTACCCGATGAGCCATAGCTTAAGCGTACCGTCATGCCCGTATCTTGGGTAAATTGGGCCGCAATATCATCCATAGCAAACTTAACGTTAGCCGCAACAGCAATGGGGGGATTTGAAGAGGAAAATGCAAAATGAGGCTGCATTAAACAGCCTGTAAATATTAATAATATGGCTATTTTGGGGCTTAGTTGAATTAACGATTTTGCATAAGCAAATTTTTGCGCAAAAAAACCATAAGCCATATCAGATAGAAACATCATACAAGGTTATGACTGCCACATTTTGGCAGCTTGTTCGTCACTGTCACGGGCATCAACCCAATGGCTACCCTTGTCGCCGGCTTCTAGTTTCCAAAAAGGCGCTTTGGTTTTCAAAAAGTCGATCAAAAACTCACATGCAGCAAATGCCGCTTTGCGATGGGCACTGGTCACGCCGATAAACACAATTTGCTCACCTAAAGCCATAGTGCCAACACGGTGAATAATAGTGACATAATTTAATGGCCAGCGGGCATGAGCTTGCTCAGTAATTTGCTGCAGTACCGCTTCAGTCATACCTGGATAGTGTTCTAAGGTTAAATCAGTGACGGGGTTACCATCATTAAAGTCACGCACTTTACCGACAAAATTAACCACAGCACCGTCACTGTTGTCACTTGCAAGTAGGGCATATTCTTCAGCAACATTAAAATCTGCCGTTTGCACACGTATGTTTGCCGTTTTCATCACAATTAACCTCCCGTTACTGGAGGAAAGAATGCCACTTCGTCACCATCAGCCACTTCGGTATCCCAATGGCTCATGGTTTGATTAACCGCAACCAATAACTTGTCTGAGGCCATAACTTTAGCCCACTTGTCGTCTTGTGCTGCTAATGCGGCTCTTAAGGATTCAGTGGTAGTGATATCTTCTGCTGAAAATGCAAGTTTAGCTGTGCCCAATAATTCACGAACCTGAGCAAAAAATAATACTTGGATCATAGGGTTTCTCTTCACTGTGTAATAACTTGTTGAATACAACTCGGTCAAGCCTTTAATCAAGCCCCAACCTTAACACTATGCCTTGAAATGGCCGGATTTACCGCCACGCTTTTCCAGTAACTTAACCTGTGAAATCACCATGTCTTTTTGCACGGCTTTACACATGTCATAAATCGTCAATGCGGCAACTGATGCGGCGGTTAACGCTTCCATTTCAACCCCAGTTTTACCTGATAACTTACATAAACTGTTAATGCGCACACGATTAAACTCAGGCTCAGCCACTAAATCAACTTCCACTTTAGTTAACATTAATGGATGGCATAGGGGAATAAGATCTGAAGTTTTTTTAGCCGCTTGAATACCCGCAATACGCGCAGTAGCAAACACATCACCTTTATGATGGCTACCACTCATGATCATTTCAAGGGTTGCTGGTGCCATTTCAATAAATGCTTCCGCGCGCGCTTCACGTTCGGTAACCGCTTTTTCAGTGACATCGACCATATGGGCATTGCCATCTGCATTAATGTGGGTAAATGCATTGCTCATGAATTAAAGCCTTTATATTTGAGAGGAGAATAAACTAACCACCAATAGATGCCAGATGTTGAGTCACACCTGTGATCCCTTGATGTAAATAATGGGTTTCTTCTTTTTGAGCCAATTGGCCATGCAAACGTGCAATCAGCTCTGGGCGTTGATCCGCATGTTGCAATAAATCACGCAAATCTAGACCGTTTTCAGTAAACAAACATAAATGCAGCTTACCCTTAGCGGATACACGTAGACGATTACAGCTAGCGCAGAAGTCTTTTGCATAGGGCATAATCAGGCCGATTCGACCTTGGTAATCTGGGCGACTAAAGTTTTGCGCTGGACCGTCATCAACACTAGGCCTATCGTGCAACCACCCCTCAGCCATCAAACGCGCTTTAATATCTGCCCCAGCCAAATGGTGCGCCTTAAAATAATCATGGCCTAAACCGGTTTCCATTAACTCAATAAAGCGCAAGTCTATGGGGGTGTGCTTTATCCAATGTAGAAAACGCGGTAAATCTTTACTATTCAAATCTTTCAATAACACCGCATTGACTTTAACACGTTCAAATCCCGCTTCTAATGCGGCATCAATACCACGCATCACCTCATCAAACTTGTTTTCACCCGTTATTTGATAAAACATTCGCGGATCTAAACTGTCCACCGACACGTTAATTCGCCTTAAGCCCGCGTCGTACCAAGTTTTAGCGTTTTTCTCTAAACGATAACCATTGGTCGTTGTCGCAACGGTGTGGATATTAGGGTTATCAGCAACTATGCGCACTATGTCAGTAAAGTCTTTACGCAGTGTGGGCTCACCACCAGTAATACGAATTTTTTGGGTACCGACTTCGCCAAAGGCCGCAACCAGATTTTCAATTTCTGGTAACGTCAAAAAGCTTGGCTTACCATCGGGACGATAGCCATCAGGCAAACAATAAGTGCATTTGAAATTACACACATCAGTGACTGACATGCGTAAATAGTGAAATTTTCGACCAAAACTGTCTTGTAGTTGGGACATGTTAACCTTTCCAAGTGTGGGAGGTGAGTGCATTTCTTTGCCCACCCCGGTGGCATTATTACCACGGCTAAATACCCATATCTGGTGACGTAGGATAAAAAGCTCGGAGAACCGTCAGCCCTGATTATAGGCTTAAAACGCCACTGACAAGTAGTCCTTTTATTCAATTTGTCGATAATCAAGGCAAGTTCCACAGTGAATTGTGACTCGGCTCACGATGATCAAATCGATTGAAATACTGGGCTACCGGATAAATTTGCGGTAAGGTTAGTAAAAAGATAAAACGATCGTTTATTCGTCGTAATAAAAACAAAAAACCCGACAAAACGGGAAATTTAAAGGTGATAAGATGGAACGCGAATCAATGGAGTTCGACGTAGTAATCGTCGGCGCTGGTCCTGCAGGATTAGCCACCGCATGTCGTCTAATGCAAATATCAAAAGATGCTGACAAAGAGATCACCGTCTGCGTGGTTGAAAAAGGCTCAGAAGTCGGCGCGCATATTCTTTCGGGTGCGGTATTTCAGGCAGATGTGTTAGATGAGCTATTTAACGATTGGCGCAATTCAGACTCGCCAGTAAAAACCAAAGTAACCCATGATGACATTTATTTATTTAATTCAGATACCCAGTCACGCTTAATCCCCAACAGTTTAGTCCCTAAAACCATGCACAATAATGGTAATTATATTATCAGCGTGGGTAATTTAGCTCGTTGGTTAGCCGAACGAGCGGAAGCCATGGGCGTGGAAATCTTCCCGGGGTTTGCAGCAAGCGAATTACTGTTTAATGATGACAACAGCGTCAAAGGCATTTTAATCGGCGACATGGGCGTGGGTGAAGACGGTCAACCTAAAGACAGTTACATGCCCGGCATGGAGTTACATGCTAAATATACCGTGTTCTCTGAGGGCTGCCGAGGCCACCTAGGTAAACAACTCATTGAAAAATATCATTTAGACAATGGTAAAACCCCGCAACATTACGGCCTAGGTTTTAAAGAAATTTGGAAAATTCCAGCAGCGCAACATCAACAAGGTAAAGTGGTTCATACCGGCGGCTGGCCATTAAACAATGGCTCTTCTGGTGGTGGCTTTTTGTACCATATGGAGGATAACCAGGTTGCTGTTGGATTAATAGTTGACTTGAACTACAAAAACCCACATTTAAGTCCGTTTGACGAGTTTCAGCGCTACAAAACCCATCCGGTTATTGCGCAATATTTAACGGGTGGTGAGCGCTTATCTTATGGTGCCAGAGCGATCGCTAAAGGCGGGTTAAACTCGTTACCTAAAATGAGCTTCCCTGGCGGACTGATCATTGGCTGTAATGCTGGCACGCTAAACTTTGCCAAAATTAAAGGTACACACACCGCCATTAAGAGTGGCATAATTGCCGCGAAAACCTTAGGTGAAGGCTTAATTGCAGGCTTAACTGGCGGTAAAGATTTAGACTGTTTCCAAGCACGCTTTGAAGAAAGCTGGTTACATGAAGAGTTATATCAATCGCGTAATTTTGGTCCTGCATTACATAAGTTTGGCACCTTAATCGGTGGCGCATTTAACTTTATCGATCAAAATTGGTTTGGAGGCAAATTCCCTGTCACTTTCAGAGATGAAACGCCAGATTATGCCAATATGGGTTTAGCCAGCGATTACAATAAAATTGACTATCCAAAACCAGATGGAAAGCTCAGTTTCGATAAGCTTTCATCGGTATACTTATCAAGCACGTATCATGAAGAAAACCAACCCTGTCATCTACGTTTGAAAGACAAGAGTGTTCCGATTGCAATCAACCTCGTAAAATTTGATGAACCCGCGCAGCGCTATTGTCCTGCAGGAGTTTATGAAGTGGTTGAAGAAGAGGGAAGCAAAAAATTTGTTATCAATGGTCAAAACTGTATTCACTGTAAGACCTGCGACATTAAAGACCCAAGTCAAAATATTACTTGGGTAACACCTGAAGGTGGTGGCGGTCCAAACTATCCAAACATGTAATCTTGTTTGATTATTGGAATTGGCCAGAAACAATAAACGCACAATAATTTGTGCGTTTTTTTCGTCTAATGGACTAAGCTTATTTAAGTTTTTTCCCATCTGACCGATAAAGATTAATTACAGCAACAAGGCGTATTACATGAACTTTTTTAGTCAATTAACCATTAAGCAGAAAATCTTGCTTACCGTCACACTGGCGGTGCTACTTTCAACAGTTTTAGTCGGGGTGCTTAGCCAGCGCAGCGCAAAAAATGTGGTTGAAGAACGTATGTTAACGTCTGAAATGCCCAGCATATTACTGCAAATCCGTAACAAGATTGATTTGGACATCAGCTCGTTAATGAACGCAGCCGAGCAACTCGCCAACAGCCGAATGCTGCTTAATTGGTTAGAGCAAGGTCGCCCAGCCAGTGAAGAAAGCGCTGTCGTGGCGCAGTTAAATGATATTGCCAGTCAATATGATCTGGCACAAGCATCTTATGCCGACCGCCAAACTGCCGCTTACTATACGCAAGATGGTTTTTTACGGGAATTAACCCCGCAGCAAGATGGCTGGTTTTTTGATTATCGCGACAGCCGCCAAGAAAAAATGCTCAATGTCTTTACCGAAAGTAATGGTGAAGTGAAGCTGTTTATTAATTACCAACAGCCCAACGGCCGAGGTTTAGTCGGATTAGCTAAATCACTGGATGATATGGTTAATCTTTTAGCGTCGTTCAAAATTGAATACACAGGTTTTGTATACCTTGTCGACGCAGAAGGCCAAGTCAAACTGCACCAAGATAAAAGCCAAATGGGTAAAAAAAGCTTAAGCCAACTTTATCCTAATGTGAACGTGCAGCAGTTGTTAAATAAAAATGACTTCAACCTAATCAAAGCCGAAGCTGATAACCAACAAATGCTGATCGCCAGTAGTTATTTACCGTCAATGGGCTGGTATTTAGTCGCTCAGGTGCCTGAAGCAGAAGTGTTTGCGCTATTGGAAGAGTCGTCATATCAAATTCTCATTTCAACCGTCATAATTGCGGCACTATTTATTGCCATTGCTATTGCCGTTGCCGGCTCAGTAAGCCGCCCTATCGCCCAAGTCGCAGAGCTATTTCGCAATATTGGTGAAGGCGAAGGCGATTTACGTCAACGCCTACCCGTTAATGGTGAAGATGAAATCGCACAACTTGCACGCGGATTTAACAGTTTCATCAGTAAAATCCAAGACTCTGTTATTGAAGTGGCACAAACCAGTGAACAATTAGGTAAGTCAGCAATAGATGTCTCTAACCAAGCACACCAAACATTAGAAGACAGCCATTTGCAAAAAGACCGCACCGTTATGGTCGTAACGGCCATTAATGAAATGGGTGCAACGGTGAATGAAATAGCCAGTAATGCCGCGCAAGCCGCCGTTACCGCTAGAGAAGCCGACACAGAGTCATTAGAAGGCCAGCAGGTTGTGACGCGCGCACGCGATACCATTAATCAACTATCAAAAGATGTTGAGCAGGTGGGCGAAGTGATTGAGTCTTTAGCGACCCACACTAAATCAATTGGCAGTATTTTAGACGTGATCCGCGCGATTTCAGAACAAACCAACTTACTGGCATTAAACGCGGCTATTGAAGCGGCTCGAGCAGGTGAGGCAGGTCGAGGATTCGCTGTGGTTGCCGATGAAGTAAGAAACCTCGCGTCACGTACTGCAGCATCAACTAACGAAGTGCAAAGTATGATTGATAAATTGCAATCGGAAGCCAGCCGCGCAGTAACTGCCATGGAACAATCTCGTAATCGCTCACGCGAAGGTGTACAAGCCGTTGATGAAGCAAGTAATTCACTTAGCGGTATTAGTCAGCAAATTGCCTCAATCAGTGACATGAATATTCAAGTTGCTGCGGCAACGGAAGAGCAGTCTACGGTAGTGGAAGATATTAACCGTAACGTCACCGAAATCAACGACATTACCCAACGTACTGCGCAAACGGCTCAGGCTGCAGCGCAGGCAAGTAAAGCATTGAATCAACTTGCTAACCGTCTAGATACCCTTGTGGCGCGCTTTAAAGTATAGCGTCAGTGAGTAAAGGCTAAAATGCCGCAATCTGAAATCAGGTTGCGGCATTTTTATTTGCTTGAAATTTGACGTTTATTTAAAAAATTTAATCGATAACGGGTATTGGTATGCCACGCCTTCGGTGGCTTTTATAATCGCGATAATCGTGCAAATGATATCCAACAATGCCAAGGCGCCTAGCAAAATAAAGCCGATACCTACGAACATTAACACCGCTGAAATACACACATAAATAAACAAACTGATTTTAAAATTGAGGCAGTTTTTTCCACACTGGTTAGCAAAGTCAAACTCATCGCGCTTCATCAACCACACAATTAATGGCCCTAAAATACTGCCCATGGGTATTACATACCCCGCAAAACTGGATGCGTGCACCAACACCCCCATATCGCGAGCTTGCTTTTGATTATTTGACTGATGAGTGGATTGTAAATCTTCCATGAAATGTCCTTTTCGTAATAATTAAGCTTTACCATACAAGCGCATCTGCCAATCTTCAATCGCTTGATGACTGATACGACGAGTTAATGAATCAACCCAAGTTTTTGCCAATCCAGGGCATTGCAATAGTTGCTGATATTGCTCGGCATCAAACTCTGGTAGAAAATAGATGTGCATGGCTTGAGCGACGCTAATATCAGAAACGCGATCAACGCGATAAATCGCATCATCACTGGCAATGTTACCTTCTGATAATACTCGGTAAAACCAACCACACATTTTGCTTTTTTGCATCGCAAGCGCAAATTCTGGATGGCCGAATTGTAAATTAAGCTTAAAACAGGGCGAGCGAGGTTGGGTAACCTGCAAGGTAACATCGCCAATTTGCATAATATCGCCAATATTGACCTGTGACTCATTCAAACCAACAGTACTGATATTTTCACCCATTGCGGGGGCATCTTTAAACGATGCCATCATGTCCCAACGGCGATACTGACCATAATGTTCACGCGGAAAATGATGTAATACTCTGTCCAAACCGCCGTGATGCTTAGGGTCTGCTTCTGCATTACCCACAACACGATCAAATTGCACAGCCAGTTTTGGCGCGGCATGTTTTTGGTTAATACAACTGGCAACCCCACTGTGCATTTGTACCTGATCACCCAAATACAACGCCGATATTTTATTTACTATGCGATTTTTCACTCAGTACATCCCTGAACAAGATCTGCTTTAAAGCATCAAAGTACCTAAAAAAACACCAAAAAAAAAGCCTCACCAACAAATGGTAAGGCAGAATATAAAACAAGGGGGAGTTCAGGCTCAACATGCATAGAGTCAGAACGAAAACGCTTAAGACTGTAAAGCGCCAATCAACGCTTCAACAAGCAACACTTTACCCACACTCTGTGACAATCAGGTGACAACTTTAGCCCGCAAGATAATTTTTTAATTTATCTCCAGGAACCGAACTCGGGGTAGCCACAGCAAATGCAGCCCAGCGAGCCCCTTCTGTCATTGCATCAGTGATACTTGCACCACTGCATAAGCCATGAATCACTCCTGCAGCATAATTATCCCCCGCTCCCGTAGTATCAATCACATCAGCCGAAATGGCGGGCACATGTTGGTAACCTGATTGCTGGTAAACTTTGGCGCCATTCTCGCCATCTGTCACAATAAAATACTGTAAGTTATCGCCACTAATAGATTGAGCAAACGCCCACAAATCTTGCCCGCAACGACCTTGCATATCGGTTATAGAAGCAATTAATACATGGCAAGGTCTTGGACGCTCATCTTTGGCTAACTGGGCGACGACTAGGGTTTTAGACTGCGCCATGGCCGCAAGCGCCCAAGTATCAGCTCCTAATGCTGACGTATTAATATAAAATGCATCCCAATTAGCCCAATTTGGTTGTTTAGCTAAAGTAAAAATAGGTCTTTGAGGTCTAATAATGGTGCGTTCGCCATCAGGGGTCATGACGAGCAGCATTTCACAGGTATTACCGTTAAAGCGTTGTACCATTCGGCAATCTAATCCTTGAGTGCTGGCCTGCGCCACAATCCAGTCGCCAATTTCATCTGTACCGACCTGACTCACCAGCGACACATTATGCTGCGCCCAAACTAGCCCTAGACCGGTATTAGCGCCACCGCCGCCAAGTCGTAAACCACCATCTTGATAATGAAAACGACCACCCGTTTGCAACGGTTTATCTAACCTGAGAATGCGGTCACAATTGATGTTCGCCAGTAATAAAATATTCGCCATGATAAATACACAATTACTTAATTGAAGTAATTTAAGAGTACTCGTTATAAAAAAAACGGCAACCTAAGTTGCCGTTAATTTTGCGGTTGAAGACCTAAATACCATCTAAACAAGCTTAGGCTACATATCCAAGTCTGTTAATGGTTTACGCAGCTGAGCTCTGACATTATCCATGCCTGAGTAAAACTCTTTCATCATCAGCAGCCCCATCATCTTACCGTTATCGGTTACGATAAGGCGGTCTGGATGTACTGGATCGTTTTTAATCGCGCCAATGGCCTTCATTGAACTCATCTCTTTAAATAATGCGGTATCTAGGTTTACCCCAAATTCATCGCGGAAATATTTGCGAGACAATCGGCCTGAAAACATGCCCAATAAAAAACGATATTGCATCACTTCTTTCTTGTGATAATACTTTTGCTGCTCAACTGCCATACGGCCTTGGGCAATACGCTCTTGGTACTTTTTCAATGAGAATGTGTTTACATACAAGGTGTCATTTAAAAAACTAAATGATCCTGAACCAACGCCTAAGTATTCATCATGATCAATCACGTACTCATCAAAACCTTCATCATTGGTTTTACCAAACGCCCAAGCAGACAATTGCGTATATTGCCCTGTCAACTTATTCAAAATTTGACGGTATTGATTAATCATTTCGCCGTGTGGCGCAGCAAGTGTGCCCTTTACACTTTTACGGGTTTGATGCGTGATCATCAACGGGTAAGTGGTAATTTGTCTTGGGTCTAACTTTGATGCCATTTCAAGATCCGACTGAATAATTTCATCGGTTTGGCCACGAAAGCCAAAAATCAAATCAACATTGATGATCGGGAACAATTCTTTTGCCGCCATAATGCGGTCAAAAGTTTGCTGGCCCGTGCCAAATTTATCTAAACGGTCAGTCATTTTTAAGATGCCGTCATCAAAGCTTTGTACGCCAATCGACATTCTGTCAACTAAGCCTTTAAGTTGTTTAAACTCAGGGTTAGCTAGATGCTGTGGATCTGACTCACACGACACTTCTTTAATATCGGGGAACAAAGTTTTGGCATGCTCAATCGTACGCGCAAGCTCATCTTCTAATACCGTGGTTGTACCGCCGCCAATGTACATAGAGTCAAACTGATAGCCTAAATCTTTAGCCATCTGCATTTCTTTACGCAGTGCAACAAAATATTCACGCGCTTTGTCTTCACGGAATAAAAAACGATGAAAGGTACAAAATGAGCACAAGGTATGACAAAACGGAATGTGCGCATACAGCATGTACTTGCGCCCTTCCACTGGTTTAGGCATACGGTCGGTTGAAATGGTGTCTAGACGCAGGTTTTTATCGACATAAAACTGCATGACCTTTTCCATCGAACTGACCATCCAATTTGGCACAGTAATATTAGACTGATAAGGCGTAATCAACGCATCGGATGTTGATTGAATAATAGAAGACATTAAAAATCCTAGTGAGCAAAGCTTGAAAGCAAAATCATTGATTACAAAGCAGTAAAAAACATATCCCAAAGCGGAGCTTAAAAGTACCACTTTAGATATAGATAAAATGTGAAGTAGACGACGCTATGTAAACTATCAGGATTTTTAATGATTATTTGTTAAGCAGATCATGTTTTAGTCATTATTAATATAATGGGCGATAAAAGTGTGATTGTAAGTTGTTAATTGCAAGCCATAAAAAATAAGCTCATCTAAATTGAGGCACTGCTTTCTGATATTCGTTAAAAGATAAATCAACCTCGCAGGGCTCCCCTGCACAGGCCGAAAAGGGAATAAAAAGCCATTCAATAACACGTGCGGTTCGACTCCCATTGGAATGTTTACTTTGGCCCTTTAGGCACTCATTCTAGTGGGCGGTGGAGTTGGCTAAGCGTATAGTGACATCATCATCTAAGGTGAGTGATAACATTTGCTGGTATTTGTTCTCAATAGCGAGTCGAGTGCCATCTTGTTTGATTTGCGCTAGGCCATAATTGAAGTCATCGCGAATATCGGCGCTTAAAAATGCGAATTGGTAAGGCGTAGGAGGGAATACTTTATGGCAAATCACCTCTTGTTGTACTTCATCTTTAGTGAGTGTGCCTGTGAGGTAGGACTGCCTTAGATAATAAATAAAGATATTCTTATCCATCACGGCCACATCTATTCTCTGCTTCATCAGCATTTTCACTTGTATTATTTGCTTCGCCTGTTCTCTATACCGACTGTTAAGTGCAGCCATCTCATTGAATTTATTACCTAAAAGCATAGAGGCTTGCTGAAAGGCGACAATGCTCTTATCTTGCAAATCGGTTACGTTTTCTATATTGAATTGATTCTTTTTAAGACTAATCGCACAATTTTGAAAACGAATGGCCACATCTGAATAAAACACGCCTTCGAGCATGTTTTCTTTAGTATTAATGATGCCATCAAGTTTGCCTTCTTTAAGTGCATGAAAAGTACGTGCTAAAGGCAGGTATTGTATGTTGACGCTATGACCTTTAACGGCAAGGGCACTTTTAAGCAATTCGAGTTCTAGACCACTGTTAGTTTCTTGAATGACATAGGGAGGAATTGAAAAGCTGACACCGATTTCAAGATCTTTGGCTTGTATACTGGACGTCAACAAGGGCAATAAAATCGACACCACATAACCTAATGGTTTAGCCATTCGATTCACTTGTGGGTTGAGCCGATTATTCTCATTATTCATTCTATTATTGACCTTTAAATGATGGTAAACACGAGCCCTGCTTCAGCGAATTTTTCTGCCGTTACCTAACTAAACCTATCATGATTACACTTAACTATAAGAGGTCTTATTAAATTAGCATAACTTTAATTTTGTTAACGTTAGGCACAAAGACTAGAGGTATTGTCTTGAGTAAAATTTTAAGCTGTCAATTTATTGGCTAAGCGTTTGAATGTTTGAGTATTAGATTTGAAAAGGGCCGATTTTTCACATCTTACCTATAGGAATATGGGAAATGTCAGTGTGATGTCCGGAACATCACTGACCATGTGAAGGAGCAACCTTATGTGTAAACACTTCTGTGACACGCTGCAAGTACGTCCCTGTAAGCTCAACGATGTTAAACAACATCCATGTTTAACTGCCAGTTTGGCATCCATGCCTCTCGCTCATAGCGTTTCATAAGATGAAACTTCTCCATGCCATCGACGGTCACATCCGCGCTTACACCTAATAATTTATATCTTTGATTAGGCTGCATTGGTAATAAAGCCTTTAGATCTTTGGCTGATACGAAAATGTCAGCTACTGGTACGCCTGCTGAAGGTAATTGGATGACCGTTATGTCCGATTGTGACTTAACCAACAAAAAATAAGTAATTGATTGAATTTTAAATACAAAATAGGTTAAGTTATAAAGACTTAAGGACAGAGTTGGGCAATCTCGAACATAATCATCGAGCACGCCATTTAGGGAAGAAGAAGCCATTCAATAACATGAACCGCTCGACTCCCTTTTTAATGTTTACTCTGACCCCACTAATTTCTTGAAATGAAAAGTGCTTCAAATCAATAAGATAGCAAATGTAGGATGTTATTAATCAATAACTTAAGCGGCCGACATTGAATGATGCGCCGTTCAATAAGCTGTTACATGCTCAAACCACATTGCCAGGAGAATAAGTAAGTGGGCGGATTTTTAAGGGATGAAATAGTAAGTAACTTATCAATAGATGAGGAAGCATTGACATTAATTAGCGATGAAATGCTAATGAGAGCTAATGCTATTAACCAGCTTCTTCCTGAGGCGGGGAAAAACCACGATCAACAACAAATTGTTACCTTTATCATCCGCTTCGATAACAAAGGATATCGCCTTTATCATATAGACGATGTTCTAAGGCATTATCGCGTGGCACAAGCCGTTGAGCGTATTATTATCACGATGGAGTCCACCGAAAGCATCCGATCGAATAGACAGTTCGGAACTCATCTCGAGGTACGATTCGACATCAACGACACAAGAAATTGCAGCCTAGCTGTTTCTAGTGAAAACAGCGATTGGGTAGAATCTACTTACTCAACTATTAGCGAGCTTATAAATAAGTTAAAAAACAAGAATGGCTTTATCCGAAATGGCTGGACTCCATTTACAGTACAAATATCAGGAGTTGTTGCAGGGTTTATTTTGAGCTTGTGGGCTGCAATGAAAATAACACCTCACCTAACTGTAGAAAGCGCATTTGTCGTAAGCTTTCTATTTGCATTTTTAGTGTTCTCCAATATTTGGACGTATCTAAGCCAACAGATCTTAAATGGCATAGGGTATTTCTTCCCAAATATAAGATTTGAGCGCAAAGGTAAAGAAAAGCTGCACTGGCTGATTCAAACTGTAATTGGTGGTTTGGTTGTAGCTATAGCCCTTTATGTAATTAATCTGCTTTTTGGTTATGTAGGCTCAGTTCTTGGAGAGTTCATTGCCAAATAAGCATGTAACAAGTTTAGGCAATCGGAAAACTTACTGCGCCTTCGGCTCCGTAATTTTCCGTTGCTAAAGGCGTTAGGGTACCAATGAGGTTGTTGCATGGATAACGAAGTAAGAAAAATTTCAAATCATATGTTTGATCTTGGAAAGTACCTATTAGGTCATGGAATAGAACACGTTATTTTTACAGGAATGCGTCATCCTTTTTGGTCTGCGATGGGAGTTTTACATGTTGCTCAAGCCGCTGAAATATTGATAAAAGCAGCAATAGCTAAAGAACATCCATTATTAATTTTTACAGACTTACCTAGACTATCTCAAATTAAAGAAGAGAAATTAACAACAGAGCAGTTAATGGCAAAAGCCAAAACAGTTCAATATAGTAAATTACCAGATTTATTATGGGCTGCTACAGCTTACGAAATTACAGAGTTAGATATATTTAGAGAAATCGGTGAGCAACGTAATCGTATACAGCACTTAGCTGTCCCTGATGCTGATTTTAATGACTTGGTATTTCGATTTTGTATTTTAGTTATAGACCCATTGATGAATCATTTTTTTGGTGAACGTTTTCTCGATGATTTAGTTTTTGATGACGAATACATTTTTGAAGATGACTTATTGAAAGACTCTATTGAATCAACAGGCTTAGAGTACACTGGTAAGTTACCCTAACAAGGCGTTTAAACGTCGGAGGTATCGTGCAATTAATCATCAAAATCTTATCGGCATTAGCATTAGCGGTTTCTCTATGTTGGTTGTTTTTCGAGCCAAGTTTTGAACCCCTATTAACATCAGTTGTTTCTCTTTCGGCTCTAATCTCGTCATTTGTTTTTGGCAACAGCAAGAACGAGCAAAGTGGAAGCCAAAATCAGCAAGTGTCGTCGAACTCAACAGGTATCCAAGCTGGCGGAAATGTGACTATAAATAATTCGAGTAAGGAAGGTTAATGTTAGGGAAAAGCCAAGATCAGAAAGTTGCTGAAAACTCCACTGCTATTCAAGCTACTGGAAACGTAACAGTTAACAATGGGCTATCTGTTGCCGAGGTTAAAGAGTTATGTTTGTTGTTTTTGAAGGATAACTTTCCAGCTTTAAGAGAAGAAGCTATTCGAGAAGCCGAGGGTAATGTTAGAGAATTTGCACAGGAGTTAGAACAAAAAATTGTTCAAAATGCGCAATTTATTACATTGGAAAAATTTAAAGATCCTGATGTGCAAGCGGCAATCAATGATGCGGTGCAATCAAGTGCAAGACGCGGAAAAAAAGCAAATACAAGTGTTCTTGTCGATTTGATCTCCGAGAGAGCTTCGGTTTCATCTTCTGACTTTAAAGATATCGTATTGTCTGAGGCAGTTAATGTGGTTCCTAAGCTTACACGAGAGCAGATATCATATTTATCTTTTATCCATTATATGACACATTGCGGTCGTAATGGATTGCAACATGTATCTCAACTAGAACCTTTCTCAATTATGGCATTAAACGCTGTTTCTGCAGGCTTTGGCTTATCGGATTCCCAAAAACGTCATATTCAGTTTGCTGGAACTTGCTCGATTATGTCGATGATGCATATAGATATTTATGACGGCTGGATCAACTCTTTATTTAAAAGTCTAGGATACACTGATAAAGAAAAGTTCAAGTCTGATGTTGCTCAGTTCAGCCCATCAACCAAAAAGTTACTTGAAGAATTCGATAAAGATAGTAAAGGCGGTCAGGTAACTTTAACAAGTGTTGGCCAAGCAATAGCTATCGCCAATCTTTCGAAAAGCTTAGGTCGTCTAGACTACTCAATCTGGATTAAATAGACGTATAACAGTTGGCTCGGTTTCGCTTCGCTTCACATTTTAGCCAACTATTACTCACCGCTTAAGGCGGCGTTGAGGCTGTAGAATTACTCATTTGGTCAAATTTTTAGGTGATTTTAGGGGACTCAAATGCATTGCTTAGTGCGAGATAATCGCTTAGAAAGCGATACAGGAGGTCTAGGAAATGGCCAAATTTATAAAAATAGAAATTCTACAGGCTCGTTATGTGCCTGTGCATTACACTAATTTTCAGGAGTTTTGATGTCTAGCAAAAGAGAAAATTCTGATTGGTATATATTCCAAGAAGATATTAAGAAACACTTTGAGTCAATGGGTACTGATGCTAAAACTAACGTAAAAGTATCTGGAGTTCGAGCTAATCATGATATTGACGTTTTAGTTAAATCTAAGTTCCTTGGAAGTGATATAACATGGATTATCGAGGCTAAAAAATGGAAATCTAATGTTCCCAAAGAAAAGGTTTTAGCTCTTCAAACTATCGTGCAAGATATTGGTGCTGATCGTGGTTTTATAATTTCAGAGAAAGGTTTCCAGTCTGGGGCGCACCAAGCTGCTGAAAATAGTAATATTTCGCTAGTTAACTATAATGAGTTATTATCTTCAACCAAACAATACATGGATCTAGAAATACTTAAACATTACGAACAGCGTTGTGAAATTTTAGCCGCTCGCTACATTGCTCATCCCAAAAGAGTTCGCCGTGAATATAATTTAAGACATGATATTTGTGCACCATTATCCCCATTTTCTGGCAGTACTTTACTTCGATATGTTGAGAAAGTTATAGAGTGCATCAAAAACAGAGAATATCCAATAAACACTGACACTGGACTTAAAATTAATGCTGGTGAGCAAACGATTGAAGATTTTCAGCAAGCATGTAATTGGTTAAGTTTAAATTTGAACCTCCTTGATAAACAGTTAATTCAAGCTGAATATTGGATGATGAAGTGCGATGATTTTAGACCTAAATTCGAATACTGGAAAAGCGTAGCATCTCCTGAATTTGGAAAAACTGACTAAATGCACATAACAAGTTGCTTAAACGGAACTAAAACAGTGGGTTACGTTTCGCTTCGCTCCACATTATAACCCACAATTTTAGTCCGCTTAGCAAGGCGTTGAGGCTGTAGAATTTCTCTTTTTAAAGAAAAACAGCCATTTTTAGGGTTCAAAATGCAATTTAGTTGGGTCAGGGTAAACTTTATAAAAATAAATTAACCGTTCAGCTTTTATCCTGCTTTATATAGCTTTTTACCACAATCATCAATGAAGCTAAATCGAAGAAACAAAAATTCAGGTGCAGATGAGCCAGCGAGTATCCAAAACAAGGCGAAGTTTCACTAAGTGAAACATTTCTGAGCGAGAGGCATGGATGCCGAACTGGCTTTTTAACAGGGATGTTATTGGTTTTGGTTAAGCTCACAAGGATGTGCTTGCTGCGTCTCGCTGGATTATCTGCACATTGGGTTGCCCCTTAATATCTGACCCAGAGTGATTGCACTTCAGAAATTTATTGGAAGTAGAAAACTCACTAATCCACTCACTTAACCAGCTCAAATGAAATCATAAACAATGACTGTTGGTTTGGGTAAACCTTCTGAATAATCTGCTTTAATTCATCTAAAGGCAGGCTTTCTTGCTGCGCATGAAACGCATTTATGTCATCAAACGCCAATGGCTCAACTGACAAAATAGTTATATCACACACCTTTTGATGGGTTTCAAGGGTGAATACTTCCACTTGCGAACCGGGCACATAATGGTTTTCAGATGCGTCTCGAATGGTAATGGTTTTAGCGCCACTGGCTACCAGTGGGGTTAAGTATTCAAAAAAAGTGATGCTGGTTGGGATCATTATTTTAGCCTTTTGTCTGTTATTGGCGAGCACACTCACCGGGGCTTTGGTCAAAATAACGTTTAAATTCACGGCTAAATTGCGCGCTGCTTTCATAGCCCACTTGCGTGGCCACGTCTTTTACTTTTAACCGCTGCGCTTGGAGTAGTTCTTTGGCGCGTGTTAGTCTAATTTTCTTCAAATACTGAATAGGTGATGAAGATGTCACCTCTTTAAAGCAACGATGAAATGCCGATGGGCTCATGTTAACGAGGCTTGCTAAGGTATCCACTTCAACTGATTCACCATAATGCCGATGGATATAGCTTAACGCTTTTTCAACTCGAGATAACCGCGTATGACTAAGCGACAAAGCATACAAAGGGGCGGCATTTGGGCTATCAAGTAATCGATACAACAGCTCAAGCACGAGTGCTTCACCCATCACCTTAGCTTCGAGTGGCGATTGTAAAGCTTGCAGTAACCTAAACACACTACAATCCATCTCTTCTGTGGTCGGTGCCACAAAATATCCCGGTTGCGGCGATTCATTCAAGTCTTTAGGTATTTGATGATGCTCATCCAGTAAGCGAATAATATGGTTCAGCTGCACTAGGTCTATATCAACCATTAATACCAATACAGGCTCTTGTTCACTGGCAAAGGTTTCACACTCCACCGGTAAAGGAACTGTCATCACTAATGCATTTTGACTGTCATAATCGAATGTTTGCTCATCTAAATACAGACGCTTTTTACCTTGGCCGACAAATAGCATCCCCTGCGAATAACACATAGGCCCACGTGCACCATATTGCGACCCTCTAAAAACATGCACACCTTTTAAGTGAGTTGGGTTCACGCCTTCTTTTGGCGCTAATGCAGCCATTAATGTTGCGATATCTGTCATTGCGATCACTCGTTACACACTATTCAAACAGATTACCACTAAAGCAGAAAAATGCATAAAAAAAGCTATAAATAAGCCATATAACATAAAAATAAGTAGGAATAGGCACAAACACAATAGTTATGTGTCTGTTTATTTGGTGTCAGAGGTTTATGATCGTTTCATCAAATTTAATTGTGATAACAAGGCGCTGACTGTTGTCACGAAAACACGCTTAACTTCATGCACCGACACCTTGTGGCTGGTGCAACCAAATAAGGTGACATCTCTATGCTTAACTTTAATTACCGTAACCCTACCCATGTTGTTTTTGGCAAAGACCGTATCGCTGAATTAGACCAATTGGTACCCGCGAATGCCAAAGTACTTATCACGTATGGCGGCGGTAGCGTTGTCCGTTTTGGGACGCTAGATAAAGTCAAATCAGCACTGGGCAATCGCACAGTGATTGAGTTTGGTGGTATTGAAGCCAACCCTAAATACGACACGCTAATGCAAGCCGTTGAAGTGGCACGTAGTGAAAAAATCGATTTTTTATTGGCTGTGGGTGGCGGTTCAGTAATGGACGGCACTAAGTTTATTGCCCTAGCTATCCAGTTTGAAGGTGACACTGCTAGCCTACTTCATCATGGTTTTGCGCCAGTACCTGTTGCTGAAGATAAAGTGATTCCATTAGGCGTGATTGCGACTTTGCCTGCTACGGGTTCAGAAATGAACGCGTTTGCTGTGGTTAGCTATCAAGGCGGTAAGTTCCCTGTAAACCACCCTAATGTTTACCCAACTTTTGCCATATTAGACCCAGAGTTAACCTTCAGCTTGCCTAAAATTCAAGTGGCTAATGGGGTTGTCGATGCCTTTGTACATGTACTTGAGCAATATGCGACTTACCCTGTTGATGCCCGAGTGCAAGACCGCACCGCAGAAGGCATTATGCGAACCTTAATTGAGATAGGCCCTATTACTGTAGAAGAGCCAACCAATTATGAAGCGCGCGCTAACTTAATGTGGAGCGCCACATCGGCCTTAAACGGCATGATTGGTGCTGGAGTCCCATTTGATTGGACGACCCACATGATTGGTCATGAGTTAACCGCCATTTTCAACATTGATCACGCACAAACCTTAGCCGTGGTGTTGCCGTCAGTTTGGCGAGTATTGAAACAACAAAAACACGCTAAGTTACTGCAATATGCAGAGCGTGTATGGGACATTACCGAAGGTGATGAAGACAGCCGCATTGAGCAAGCCATAGTAAAAACAGAAGCATTTTTCCAACAGGTTGGTTTAAAAACGCGCTTACGTGATCATGGTGTTGAGTTATCTCAAATTGACAGCGTTGTGAACGCACTTGACGCCCATGGTATGACAGCATTATCTGAAACCGGCAAAGTGGATTTAGCCATGAGCCGTAAAATTTTAGAAATGTCGTACTAAGATTTTGACCAGCCTCAACTTGAGTAAATAGTTAACTCAAGTAAGGGTAAGGTGGCCAGGTTCAACAGCGATAAATCAAGCTTGAACTTGGCCAAAATACTAAGACGCCACCGCTTGCCACAGCTAGCCTATTGCAAACCATCTAGTGAAAAAGTCATACGGGTATCGATGTTACCATCGGCTTGCTAAGCCTTCATTATCTCAACAGCGCGCTAAACTGAGCTTAACTAACGCGACCAAAAATGGCCTTTGTTCAATGGCTATCAAGTCATGCGCTATCAAGTTGAGCAATAATCCTGCCACACACTAAATGAATCAGAAAAACAGCTTTACCTAGGGCGATTAAGTAAACTGAACACTCGCTAAGTACAAACAGCTTAATAGCGTCATAAGTTAGCTATTTCTGGTATTGCGCACATAACGCAGCAAAATCACTTTTAGGATTAAGTAAAAAATCAGCCCCGACAATTGAGGTCATTTGCTGCTTTGACACTAATGGATTCTCAATTTTAAGCACTAAGCGGCTATTCAACTGACTTTTCAGTAAACATTCACAATTGTGGCGATAAAAAAAGGCGTCAAATTGCCCATTGTCGATAATGCGTTTGAGGCCCACTTTAATGCGGTCAGCTAATCGCGGATGATGAGGTGAAACATAAAAGTAAGTGGCTAATGGAATATGCAGCACTAGGCTTTCATCAACCGTCAATTGCGGGTAAAGCTGGTGATAAGCAGCTATCTCCTGATAAGCCTCATTTACCCCGCGGCCAAACGTGATAAAACGCCCTTTTGACAACATATTAAACAGGTTTTCATAGTGAACATTTTCTACCACTTTAAAACCCGCTTGTTGCATCGCAATCTTGGTAGTCCACTGACTACCCGATCCTGTAGGTAAAGACATGAATTGCGCTAAAGAGGTAACAGCCTTTAATTTAGCGACATCATCTTGATTGATGATAAATAACCTAAAACCTTGAACACCTTTACGTATGGGGATATAAATTGGCAATAATGCATTATTCCATTCAATGTTGCTGGCTTCTGCCATCACATTGATCATTTCGCCCTGCTCTAACGCTTTTAGCTCTCGATTTCGGCTCATTGTCATATCCGCAACCGTCAACGTTGCGTCACCAAAATCAGCCTGCGTGGCCTCAATAACTAACTGTAATAGTTCGTAGGTATACTGATACCGAGCATCCTTTGTGGATTCTGGATGATTGGTAATGAAGTGATCTGTGGCATAAACCGAAGGCACACAACCACAGAACAGCAAAATGACACATACACATTTAGCGCGGAAGAATAATTTAACCATTGTTCGAAAAGCCCATATGAAAATCCTTTTCACTATTTCAACACCCAGTGTAGCTTAATTCACCACCGACACTGGTGCTGTTATCGATATTAATTCATATAGTTAAGAAAATTTCATTCTGAATGAATTTAATTACATGTCTGCTAATAGTTACAACCATATCTCTTTCAATCCTATGGCTTTAAACGACGTCTGCATACATTACTTTGATTAAACAGTTTCAGCGCTACACTCCCATTTCAACGGCTTTTTTAGGGGTAAAGCTACTGCCTAATGAGGCGATAATCACTAAGCCGATGGCTGACCACTGCAACAAAGTTAATTGCTCACTTAAAATCACCAAACCTGCCAATGCCGCTATCGCGGGTTCAAGACTCATTAACACACTAAAGGTTTGTGTAGGCATATTTCTTAGGGCGATCATTTCTAATGAATAAGGTAAGGCACTCGACAATATGCCTATCAGTAACCCTAGCGGTAAAACTTGCCAGCTGATTAACGCTAATCCCTGGCTTATGGCTCCAACTGGCACTAAAACAATGGCAGCAACAGTCATCCCTAAGGCGACAGTAATACCGCCTGAGGCTTGTTTTCCGGTGCGGGTACCAAACAGGATATAGCCCGCCCAACACGCACCCGCTCCCAACGCTAAAATAACCCCTGTAATATCCAGCCCTTGCGCACTGGACATATCGGGCATCAACAGCAAAATTCCCACAATCGCACAGGCAACCCAAAATAAATCGGTTTTACGTTTCGAGCCGAATAAGGCAACGGCTAAAGGCCCAGTGAACTCAAGCGCAACGGCAATTCCTAGCGGGATCCTATCGATGGAAAGGTAAAACAGAATATTCATACCACCTAGACACAAGCCATAGACGATAATACTGCGCCAATCTCGCCCCTGAGGCAAAGCTCGCCAGGGACGAAATACCAACCAAAGCACTGCTGCAGCAAAGCCCAAACGCAATGCGGTGGTGCCCTCTGGCCCTACTAACGGGAAAAGCTGCTTTGCTAAAGACGCACCAGATTGAATGGTGATCATCGCCAGTAAAACACTGCCTATCGCGGTCAGCAGTATGCGGTTAACTTGCATTAAAAATTCGCCTAAATAAATACTCAATAAGGGGGGAGGCATTTTACCCGAATAATCCCCATTCGAGTAAAATTTTATCTCGTCACATGTGGAAGCCAATTTACCTAAAAGGTCTATTTAAGTGAGCCTTAAGGTAGATTGATGTAAACAAAAACACCTTGTTAGCATGCCAACAAGGTGTTTAACGTTTACCCTAATATTAAGTAACTCTGTTTATTACTCTTTGTATTTTAAGGTGCCGTTTTCTTTGATCTCGTCATACCATAAATTATGGTGCTGACTTGCCCAGTTTTCATCACAATAGCCCGACACCATACACTCCATACCACCTTCAGACATAACGGTTGCCATAAAGATATGTACAATAGAGAACGCCGTAATAATAATGGCACTCACTGAGTGCAGTACCAACGCGATTAAGCTGATGGTTCGGCTAGGTTCAAACAGGTTTGGAAATAACAACAACATACCTGATGCAGAAATGACTAGGCCAAATAATGCAAACGCCCAAAACCACATTTTTTCACCCGCGTTAGCAAAACCTGCATCAGCATGCTTGCCTTTAAACGGACCAAAGTTAATGTATCCACCAACCACCAGCATCCACTTGAGGTCATACATTTTCGGCATTTGGTTTTTAGCCCACAACGCGGTCATTAGAAACCAACCTACAACGAAGGGAATCGCCATATAGTCGTGAATCAATTTAGCAGCGTTGATCATGCCAGCCCACACACCATCACTCACATAAGGTTGGAAGAAAAAGCGTCCAGCCAATAGGGTTAAGCCCGTTAAGATGAGCAGCAAGCAGGGTATTGCCCCTAACCAGTGAATCGATACATCAAACTTAGACCAGCGATAGACTAACTTACCAGAAAAACCACCGTGCAATTTTGAGATACCATTTACTTTAATAAACAGCACAAATATGATGATCATTCCAAATAACGCTGCCATTAATGCTGGCGCCAATAAATCACTACGCAGCTCAAACACACGTAAATCATAGGTATTGATCAATTGATTATGTGCTTGGCCGGTCGATGTTGTCACACCTTGAGCACCATCTTTCAACTGTGACCAAATTTGACCCTCTGTCGCGCCTTGTTCAACCTCAGTTGTTGCATTAGCTAATGCCATCACGCTGAAAAACAAGGTAATCGCCACACCACATGCAATAAGTATTTTTTTCATGCTACATCCTTTTGAGTCACTAGGTGTTTGCAAAGCAAACACCTAGGCGCACATTTGGACTAACGCCACAATGAGGGATTATCCCCAAATTGCCTTGTTAGACCCACGAGAAGCAACACGCTCACGGAAGATATCCGACACGACGCCAGCATCACCTGCAAGCAGCGCTTTAGTTGCACATAGCTCCGCACACATAGGTAACTTACCTTCAGCGATACGATTTGAACCGTATTGCTTACGTTCAGCATCTGAATGGTTTTCTTCTGGGCCACCGGCGCAGAATGTACATTTATCCATTTTGCCACGACCGCCAAATACTGACTTTTGTGGGAACTGAGGTGCCCCAAAAGGACAAGCATAAAAACAGTAACCGCAGCCGATACAGGTATTTTTGTCGTGCAGTACGATGCCATCTTCTGTTTTGTAGAAACAATCTGCTGGGCACACTGCCATACAAGGCGCATCACTACAGTGCATACAAGCCACTGAGATAGAGGCTTCACCTGGTACACCATCGTTAATGGTAACAACGCGACGACGTTGAATACCCCACTCTAATGCAGAGTCGTTTTCGTTCTTACATGCAGTGACACAACCATTACATTCGATGCAGCGCTTGGTATCACATAAAAATTTCATTGTAGCCATGTTGGCATTTCTCCTCGCTTAAACTGCAATTACGCTTTTTCAATTTGACAAAGCGATGCTTTGGTTTCCTGCATCTGCGTGACAGGATCATAACCATAAGTCATTGCAGTGTTAGCTGACTCACCAATAACGTAAGGCACTGTGCCCTCGGGATAATTTTGCGCTAAACTTTCGCCATGCATCTCACCCGCAAAGTGATAAGGCATCCAGGTAACGCCTGGTTTAACCCTTGGTGTCACCATAGCTTTAATCTTAATGCGGCCACCCTCAGCGCCTTCTAACCACACTGTGTCGCCATCACGAAGACCGCGATCTGCTGCATCGGCAGGGTTAATTTCAACAAACATTTGCTGTTGAAGCTCTGCTAACCAAGGATTAGAGCGAGACTCTTCACCACCACCTTCATACTCAACCAAACGACCTGAGGTAAGTGCTAATGGATACTTAGCCGCAGTGTCTTTCTCTTGAATAGACTTGTACAAGGTCGGTAGGCGATGCACTTGCATGTCATCATAAGTTGGGTACTTAGCCACTAAGTCACGACGCGGCGTGTATAACGGCTCGCGGTGAACAGGCACTTGATCTGGGAATGTCCAAACAATACAGCGCGCTTTAGCATTACCGTAAGGAATACAACCATGCTTGACTGCCACACGTTGAATACCACCTGAAATGTCGGTTTTCCAGTTTTGGCCTTCTGCATGCTTTTTCTCTTCAGCGGTTAAATCATCCCACCAGCCAAGTTGTTTTAACATGTCAGCGGTAAATTCTGGGTAACCGTCTTCAATTTCAGCACCTTTTGAAAAGCTACCATCAGCAAGGATGTTTTTACCGTTATATTCCACACCGTAACGTGCTCGGAAGTTACCACCACCGTCTTTAACGTGCTTGCTTGTATTGTATAAAATTTGGGTACCTGGATGCTTCTGCTCTGGTGTACCCCAACATGGCCAAGGTAAACCGTAGGTTTCACCTTTCGCAGGGCCGCCTGCTGCTTCAAGTGTCTTGTTGCTGAACGAGCCCCAGTTTTGGGTGTGCAACTTAATACGCTCAGGGCTTTGACCTGTCATACCGATAGTCCACATACCGCGGTTAATTTCGCGAGTAATGTCTTCAATCACTAACATGTCATTTGCGTCTTTAGCGATACGCTTGGTGTACTCTTTATCAAAGCCAAGCTTTTGCGATAAACGGTACATGATTTCTAGGTCGGTTTTCGATTCGAATAACGGCTCGATCACTTTTTCGCGCCACTGCTGGCTACGGCCAGAGTTAGACACTGAACCTTCGGTTTCAAACTGAGTAGATGCTGGTAGCAAGTAAACCCCGTTTTGACGACGATGCATGACACCCGCCATTGTTGGGAAAGGATCAACAACAACAATCGTATCCATTTTATCGAGTGCATCACGTACATCTGATTGACGGGTTTCAGTGTTAACCGACTGTCCCCAGAAGAAGGCCATGCGTACACGATCTTTTTGCGCGAGCTTTTCAGGTGTTTCTAACACACCATCATGCCAACGAGAACAAGGAATACCCGGAGTATTCATAGGCACACGGCCAAGATATTCATTTTGGTCAAAGCGTGATTTAACCCAATTGATATCAAGGCTCCACACGTTGGTCCAGTGATCCCATGCGCCTGAGGTTAAACCGTAATAACCGGGTAAGTTATCAAACAGTAACCCTAAGTCTGTTGCGCCTTGGACGTTATCATGACCACGGAAGATGTTAGTACCACCACCCGACACCCCCATGTTGCCTAAGGCTAATTGCAGAATACAGTAAGCACGTGTGTTGGCGTTACCAACGTGATGCTGAGTACCACCCATACACCAAACAACCGTACCTGGACGGTTGTCAGCCATTAACTTAGCAGCTTGATAAACTTCTTCTTCGCTACAGCCAGTAATGTCTGCGACTTCTTTAGGTGGGAATTTTTTCACTTCTTCACGGATGCTTTCCATTTCGAAAACACGTTCTTTGATGAACGTTTTATCTTCCCAACCATTTTCAAAAATGTGCCACAACATACCGTAGATGAATGGAATATCGGTACCTGGACGTAAACCACAATGCAGATCCGCGTGCGCAGCAGTGCGTGAGAATCGAGGATCAACAACAATAATTTTGGCGTTGTTTTTCTCTTTCGCGATTAAAATATGCTGCATAGCCACAGGATGCGCTTCTGCTGGGTTAGCCCCAATAAAGAAAATCGCATTGGCATTTTGAATATCGTTAAAAGAGTTAGTTTGCGCACCGTAGCCCCAGGTGTTAGCAACACCAGCTACCGTGGTAGAGTGACAAATACGAGCAGAGTGGTCGACGTTGTTAGTGCCCCACATGGCTGCAAATTTACGATACATGTAGCAGCCTTCGTTTGAAAACTTAGCGCTACCCATAAAGTAAAGCGAATCAGGACCAGACTCTTCACGGATTTCCATCATCTTGTCGCCAACTTCGTTAAAAGCTTGCTCCCAAGAAAGTTTTTTCCACTTACCGTCTACCAATTTCATTGGGTATTTTAGACGTTTTTCACCATGGCCATGCTCACGTAAAGCAGCACCTTTGGCGCAATGTCCACCCGCATTGAATGGGTGGTCAAATGCTGGCTCTTGCCCTGTCCACACGCCATTTTGCACTTCAGCATACAAACCACATCCCACAGCACATGCGCTACAAACCGTGCGCTTAATTTCAATCGGTGCATTGTGTGGAACATCTTTGGCTTCGGCACGACGCATCATACCCGCACCGAGCATTGACGCTGCGGCGATACTACCTGTAGTCACACCCATTTGCTTCATAAATTGGCGACGATTGATGCCAAGCTTTGGTGAGTCTGCAGTAGGGGCGATAGTTGACTTACGAGTTAATTTCATCGATTACTTGCTCCTAAACTAACCGCGTAAGCTATCGTAGTAACTGCGAACATGCGCGGTTTCTTGATAACCTTGGGTGTTGGATGTAGTTGTTTTGGTTTCTGTTGCATGGGCAACCTTAATACCGGTCGCTGCAATAGCCACGCCTGCAGTCCCACCTAGGGTTAAGGCTTTCAACAAAGATCTGCGATTGAGATCTGGTTGTTGTTTACTCATATCATCTCCAATTGAAAGGCATTGCTTTCAAGATAAAGTCGAATCAGTGCTCGTTTATAGTTGAAACACTGGCTTACGAACGTTTTAACGTATCGTTTAATGTCGGGGGAGATAGTAGAGATAAATGCAAGTCGATTTGTTGATCACAATGGGGGTTTAACGCTTTTTTATTTGTAAAAAAACCTAAAATGCTTATTAGATCACAATCTTAATGTCTGAAATCATAAATGAGTAATCAAATTATTTTTCAGTGACTTAGGATGTTAAATAACTGAAAAGCAGTGGTTGTGAAACTGTTTCCCTTCCGTTGAGTTGTTGGATAAAAAAACACCCCAAAGTTGCCTTTGAGGTGTTTATCAATCAAGCATTCAATTCAATCAATCTTGATATTTAATCGCGTTGTTTGCTTTCAACTCGTCATACCATAAGTTGTGATGTTGAATAGCCCAGTTTTCATCACAATAGCCGGAAATCATCGACTCCATACCGCCTTCACTCAGTACCGTTGCCATCCAAATATGCACAATGGTAAAACCGATTAAAATAGCAGCACAAATACCATGAACCAACAATGTCGCGATTGAGGCTTCACGCGGTAAGTCAAGCAGTGGTAAAACTAAAATCAACCCAGAAATACTGATAAATAGACCAAATATCGCTAAGGTCCAAAACCACATTTTCTCACCCGCATTGGCAAAACCACTATCGGGATGCTTGCCTTTAAACGGGCCAAAGTTGATATAGCCACCCACCACTAAAAACCATTTTAAGTCATACATCTTAAAGGTTTGTAATGGCATCCACTTGATCATACAAATTAACCAAGACACGATGAAAACCGGTCCTGCCCAATCATGGCTGAATTTACTGGCAGCAATAATACCTGCCCATAAACCTTCGCTAACGTAGGGTTCAATAAAATGTCGTCCAAGCATAATAAATACGCCGGTAAACATTAATATGAAACACGTAATGGCCATAATCCAATGCAACTTAATGTCAGCCTTGGTCCAACGTTCCATCATTTTACCCGAAAAGCCATGGGCAAGTTTTGCTGGACCGTTAACAAGATAAAAGAATAAAAACGCACCAAATATGCCAAATATTGCGACAACGATGGCAGGTTTTAAATACGTATTACGTATTTCTTTACCTTGATTACCGGCTTTATTAATTAACACATTGGCTTCAAGTGCTTTATCAGTACTGTAACCTGACTCACCCGCCTTCACTGCTCGCCAGAGATCTGCATCGCTGGTAGTAGCTGTTTGTTGTTTACTCGATTGTTCATCCGCTGCATGTGCCGTCGGCATAACTAAACCGATAGACATTATCAGCGCTAACAAAGCAAACATCATCCGCAGTGATTTGTTTAACGATGTGTTTAACATTGTCACTCCTCATTGGGCTGCAAAAAACGCAGCCCATACTTTGGGTTTAGATCATCTCGCCTGTTTTTGGGTTGTAACCCCAAATAACATTTGGATTACCACGCTGTGCCATACGCTGACGATAAATGTCAGATACCACACCAGCATCACCCGCAAGCAGTGCTTTTGTTGCACATAGCTCAGCACACATTGGTAGCTTGCCTTCAGCAATACGGTTTGCACCGTACTTTTGACGCTCAGCATCTGAATGGTTTTCTTCTGGGCCACCCGCACAGAAAGTACATTTATCCATTTTACCGCGGCTACCGAATGCAGTCTTTTTAGGGAACTGCGGCGCACCGAATGGACAAGCGTAGAAGCAATAGCCACAACCGATACAAGTATCTTTGTCATGTAGCACAATGCCATCTTCTGTACGGTAGAAACAATCTGCCGGACAAACAGCCATACAAGGTGCATCGGTACAGTGCATACATGCCACTGAAATAGACGCTTCACCTGGTTGACCATCGTTAATTGTCACCACGCGGCGACGTTGAATACCCCACTCTAAAGCAGAGTCGTTTTCGTTCTTACATGCTGTGACGCAACCGTTACACTCGATGCAGCGTTTGGTGTCACACAAAAATTTCATGACTGCCATAATGGCTTATCTCCTCATCAAGTTAGGCTTTGCTGATCTGACACAAAGAGGCTTTTGTCTCTTGCATCTGAGTCACAACATCATACCCATAAGTCAGCACTGTGTTAGCTGACTCACCAATCACATACGGGACTGTCCCTTCTGGATAGTTTTTCTCAAGGCTTTCACCTTCAAACACACCAGCGAAGTGGTAAGGCATGAAACATTCACCAGCGATAACACGAGGCGTCACCATTGCTTTTACAGTGATCTTCGCACCTTCAGGGCCATGTACAAATACAGTATCACCATCGCGAATACCGCGATCAGCTGCATCAGCAGGACTGATTTCGATAAACATTTCTTGCTGTAATTCAGCAAGCCATGGGTTCGAACGTGTTTCTTCACCGCCGCCTTCCATTTCAACCAAACGACCAGATGTCAGTGCTAATGGATAATCCTTAGCAAAGTCTTTGTCTTGAATGGTTTTGTAAAGAGTCGGAAGACGCGCAACCATACGGTCATCATAAGTTGGGTATTTAGAAACCAAATCACGACGAGGCGTATATAACGGCTCACGATGTAGTGGGATATCATCAGGGAAGTTCCACACAATACAACGCGCTTTCGCGTTACCGTATGGGATACAACCATGTTTGATTGCCACACGCTGAATACCACCAGAAATGTCAGTTTTCCAGTTTTTACCTTCAGCGTGTTTCTTCTCTTCAGCGGTTAAATCATCCCACCAGCCAAGCTGTTTTAGCATGTCGGCAGTAAACTCTGGGTAACCATCTTGAATTTCAGCACCTTTAGAGAATGAACCTTCAGCAAGAATATTATTGCCGTTATGCTCAACACCGTAACGTGCACGGAAGTTACCACCACCGTCTTTGACTTCACGACCTGTGCGATACAGAATTTGCGTACCAGGATGCTTCATCTCTGGTGTACCCCAACAAGGCCAAGGTAAACCATAGGTTTCACCTTTAGCTGGACCGCCTGGTGCTTCAAGTGAATCCACATCGAAGGTGCCCCAGTTTTGTTGGTGCATTTTCAAACGTTCTGGGCTTTGGCCTGTGTAACCAATGGTCCACATACCTTTGTTGAATTCACGGGTGACGTCTTCAACATTTGGCTCATCGTTATTAACAGCAATATGCTTACACAATTGCTCAGCAATGCCCCATTTTTTCGCCAGTTTATACATGATCACGTGATCAGGTAATGACTCAAATAGTGGTTCAATAACTTGGTCACGCCACTGTAATGAACGGTTTGACGCTGACACAGAACCATAAGTTTCAAACTGAGTCGCTGCAGGTAATAGATAAACACCATCTTGACGTTGGTGCATGACACCCGCCATAGTTGGGAATGGATCGACAACCACTACTGTGTCCATTTTGTTCAATGCTTCACGCACTTCACGACCACGGGTTTCAGTGTTTACTGACTGTCCCCAGAAAAACGCAAGACGAATATTGTCTTTTTGCGCAATTTTGGTTTTGTCTTCTAACACGCCATCGTGCCAACGTGAACATGGAATACCCGCTGATGTTTGTGGATCTTGGCCTAAGTAAGCCGTTTGATCAAAACGTTGTTTAATCCAGCTTGGTTCTAGGTCCCATACATTTGCCCAGTGATCCCAAGCGCCAGAGGTTAAGCCGTAGTAGCCTGGTAAGTTATCGAATAACAAACCAAAGTCAGTTGCGCCCTGTACGTTATCGTGACCACGGAAAATGTTTGTTCCGCCACCTTCAACACCCATGTTGCCAAGGGCTAATTGAAGAATACAATATGCACGAGTATTCGCGTTACCCACGTGATGCTGAGTACCACCCATACACCATACTATGGTGCCAGGCTTAGTTTCAGCCATCATTTTAGCGACGCGGTACATTTGTGCTTTTGGCACACCCACAACATGCTCAACTTCTTCAGGAGGGTACTTCTTCACTTCTTCTTTGATACGTTCCATGCCGTATACACGTTGCGAGATGAAGCTTTCATCTTCCCAGCCGTTTTCGAAGATGTGCCATAACAAACCATAAATAAATGGAATGTCAGTACCTGGACGAATATGGACATATTCATCTGATTTAGCCGCGGTACGGGTAAAACGTGGATCAACAACAATGATTTTTGCGCCGCGCTCTTTACCAATTAATATGTGCTGCATCGCAACAGGATGCGCTTCACATGGGTTAGAGCCGATAAACATCATGCATTTTGAGTTGCGGATATCATTGAACGAGTTAGTTTGCGCACCGTAACCCCAAGTGTTTGCAACACCGGCTACCGTGGTAGAGTGACAAATACGTGCAGAATGGTCGACGTTGTTAGTGCCCCACATCGCTGCAAATTTGCGGTATAAATAAGCTTGCTCGTTCGAGAATTTCGCACTACCCATGAAATACACAGAATCAGGACCTGACTCTTCACGGATTTGTAATGCTTTGCTGCCGACTTCTTCGATAGCCTGTTCCCAAGATAAACGTTTCCACTTTCCGCCTTCCAGCTTCATTGGATACTTTAGACGTTTTTCACCATGGCCATGCTCACGTAATGCAGCACCTTTAGCACAGTGACCACCTTGGTTAAATGGATGGTCGAATGCAGGTTCTTGACCTGTCCACACCCCATTTTGAACTTCAGCATAAATACCACAGCCCACTGAACAGTGAGAACAAATGGTACGTTTAATTTCTGTTGGCGCGTTATGTGGTACATCTTTGGCTTCAGCTTTACGCATCATACCTGCACCTAACATTGACGCTGCTGCAATTCCACCTGTCGCCAAACTGGCTGACTTGAGGAACTGACGTCTGTTAAGACCTAGGCCTGGCTTTTCAGCTTTTGCGACCGTGTCAGATTTACGGGTTAATCGCATTTCACCCTCTCCTATAAGTTATTTGCTTAACGAAGCATAGTAGTTACGAATATGCTCTGTTTCACGATAGTTGTTACTTTCAGACGCTTGAGTTGCTTTTGGTGAGGCTGCTAATGCAGGGGCACTCACACTGGCAACCGCGCCTGCGGCGCTGCCTAATGCTAATGCTTTTAGCATTTGACGGCGTCCCATGTCGGAAGCTTGCTTCTTCATAGTTTCTCCTTGTTTAAATCGCCCTAATCACTTAGGGCATGAATGGCTTAATACTGGCGTGATGCCATAAACCATTAGTTTACTTGCACGACCTCGTCTGTTACCGGTTCAAGTTCTTCACTGCCTGGGCAGTTAACCGGTATATTCAAACTCAGTTGGTCAAATTCATTTACTTCTGCCTCAAAAAACGCTTTGGCTAATTGCGCTACGGGCAGATAAAACTTGGCACTGGGTGTTTTCGCCAATGCTTCACAAAAACGATTAATCCAAGAGCCAATGTGACGTTGATAAAATGCCAGCTGGCGATAACCTGGGGCTTCTAAAATCAAAATCCCCATAACTTCACATAATGCTGCAACATGATCTTCAGGCTCTTTGACATTTTCTTCACGCTCAAACCCCATTTGCATTAGGTCATTACGTAACAGTGCTAGCGGTTTATCCATTAATGAGCCAGTCATAAACCAACTACCATAAGGGATAATTTCACCACTGCCTACACCTAGGAAAATACTGAAATACTCGTCTTCAAGTGTAGTCACATCACTGGTTTTTGCTGCTGTTTTTAAAGCAATCCATGCTTGATTCATTGCATTGCCTTCATCGGCTTCTACATCTAAATTCGCTAAAAATTGTAATAATTCTTCGCTTGGATGACGACGTAGCAATGCGGCTAATAGCTGATAAATATCGGCTCTTAGTTGATCGTTTTCGCTGATTTCTCTTTCTATTTGGGTCATAGCGGATCTCTTATCGCAATTGCTTTTCTGGATCTTGAAGAATGTCTTCAAACATATCTTTTACGCGGCAATCACCGCACATTTTTAATCTTTCAATGTTGGCACTAAATGCACTGTGCGCACCGACCATTTCAACCATTTTATGCACCATTGATTGTGTCGCAAATGCACTACCACAGCGAATACATTCAAATGGGGCTTCTTCTTTTAAGGTGGTAACCCCTTGGCGACTTTGTTGGTCAAAGTTAATTTGTGGCACTAAGCTAATCACGCTTTCAGGGCATGAACTTTCACATAAACCACATTGCACACAATCTTGCTCAACAAAGCGTAATGCTGGCGATTCGCCACCATCTTTTAAGGCTTGAGTCGGACAGGTTGAGACACACGACATACACAGGGTGCATTTATCAACATTTAACTTCACCTGACCATAAGGCACATTTGGCAAAGCAAGTTGAGTTTGAATTGCACCAGCCTGACTATTTAAATGGTCAATGGCTTGGTACAAGATGTCTCGCTTGGCATTACTGGCTCCAGCATCTGTTATCACTGTCATTGGCACAATAACAGGCCAAGTTGTACTGATGGCTAAAGGTTGTTCAAGCGTAGCAAGGTCTGATGCCGAAATAAGGCGTAAGCGTTGCGGCTGACCCATTTCATCAAGAATACGATTAGCTAAGGTTAATTCACCTTGAAGCATTTGCGTCAATGTCGGCGCGGTCGCGTCGGTGTTAAGGACTAACACCTCCCTTGCACCATGGGCCAATGCGGCTAACCAATGATCAATACTGGCTACGGTAATCTCTTCCATTGCGACTGGCAGCACATCACCCGATAACGTATCTGTAATCAGCTCACTGCCGAGAATATTGTCATGAAATAATATGACTGGCGCGACCTGTGCTTCAGCACGGTAACGACTGATTAATTTTTCAAGATAGGAGTGCAAAGATTTTGGCGTAGGTAAATCATAGCTGATAGCCCCCGTTGGACATAAATTGGTACAACTGCCAGCACCATGGCAAAGATAAGGGTCTATTTCGATTTTCTGTTCAATACTGCTGATTGCATCCGCCGGACAGAAGTTCAAACAGCGATTACAGCCATTAATACCATTTCGATGGTGGGCACAAATGTCACTGTTTACTTTGACATATCTGGGCTTATCAAACTCTCCGACTAAATCAGGTATTTGCTCAATGGCATCGGCTAATTTGTTAGCATCTTGACCCACATAGAAATAACCTGCAGGCAGCATTTCAAGGTTAATGCAAGGCGTTGAACTTAAATCGAGAATGATGTCGAAGTGAGCTTGACGGATCGCAACAACGCTTAGCTCAGCCACGCCCCCAGCATCGGACTCAACACTGACCTGAAATTGACCTAAAAAGCCTTTAATACTTTTTAGTTTATTGTAAAAACTGTCTACACCTTCTGCAGCGTTCATCACCTTTTCAAGATGTGCTTCATCTTGGCTAGTAATAGACTCGTTAGCTAAAACGACTCGACTTGCCATCGTTGACAGGCTATCTGCGGCCAAACGCGCTAAATCTTCAGGCCCAATAATTAACACATGACCTTGAGTGGTATAACTGACAGTTGGCGGGATCAAATTCTGCAGAATTTGGGTCCTCGCCATCACTTGTTGCCGAGCGATTTTAAGCTCAGACTGAGATTGTCTCATACTCATTGCGTTCCTAAATTTTTTATTATTAAGTGAGCTAATTGCCCACTCGCAATATCTTGCGATATTGATTCATTGCTATCCGCTAATCATTAGCGACCAACAATCAGCTCGCTTTTACCGCATCACCAGTAAAAGAATGGGATTGCAGCTCATCAGGCTGCGCTTCCATTGAGGCTAATGCTTGGTTAGCATCGACATTTTCCAAATCTGTACTGCTTAACTCTTGAGTTTCTGCGCTAACACTATCGGTTTCTGGGGCATGGTCACTGGAATCATTCAGTTCATCAGACTGATTGGTTTCCTGTGTTTCATCCTCTGGCGCTTCTTCTTTCTCTATAACGTGTTTAAATACTTTTTTTGCTAACTCGGCTGATACTTCAGCAGACAGCTTGGGTTGATTAGTATAATCAAGCGCATATTCTAGTAACCCATCAATATGCCCGTATTGCGGCTGTTTCCACAGCGCGCGTAACGCTGCAGCTTTTGCTGCTGGGTCAACATTTTTAGCCATAAAGCTAGCAAAACTACCACCGACTTCTATCGAGTCTGGATCAGGCAAGTCATCCGCCTGCAGCACCGTATCTGTTGCAGCTTGCTCATCTTGCTGCACCTTGCTATCCACATCTGCAGTTTGGCTTATTAATGCAGCGGTATCATCCGATTCAGTCTGGCTAATTAAACTAGATTCATGTTGTTCAGCATCCTGTTGCTCGGCTTCTTTGGCAACATTTTCACGGCGCTGATTCCAACGGCTTAATAATCCACTCATTGCATTTTTCCTGAGCGATTCGCACTTGGGCCATCATTCGTGCGGCGATTAACATGCTTACGACGGTGAGCACTGATCTCAACTTCACCATGGCGTGTTATGAAAGCTTCAATCCAGCAAGCAATCGCTTTGGGCATTAGCACGTTGAACACTGGCGTATCAGACTCTAAACAACCTGCACCCACATTTTGATCTGCTGAGATCATCGCGGGCACCCAAGTACCATCAGATAATTCATCACACACGATATACAGCATGGCATTATCCATATCGAGGTTGATACGGTAGCTGCCACGTTGATCACGATGCAGCTCTAATAGAATTAACCTTGCACCTTCTGGCATAGGCTCGGTAGCGGGAACCATTTGGTCCATTTCCCACTTTGTAGTTGTCCAGCGGCCTACTTGTTTTGTCACTTGTTTTAACGAGACATACATTGGCCAAACGCTTTCGGTATGTTGCATGCGGTACTTCACCTTCATTCCACTTAACCACTCAATACTTGATCTAACATGCGTATCGAATTGTAAATACCCTACAGTTACCCTTGGTAGAGCAATAATAATGCCAACATGTTTTATAGGGATAAGTTTGAGGTGGATCGCAAAAGCCTCAACACATAGGGACAATTTGTCCAAAGCTGATGTAACAGTAGGACATAAGTACACGTTTGAATAGCGACGATAAACAAAACATGCGCTAGATCACGCAATACCAAACATCTGCATGTCGGTAAGGTAAAAATTGATATTCTTGAGCCTAAAGAAGTTCATTGCAGCTGTTCGTATTTGGCGTGTCATTATGATTTTATAGCGGTAATGTCAGCCCAAAACTCCAAAGGTAAATCTTGCTTATGACTCAAAAACCAACGGTGAAATTTGTTAAAACCCAAACGGAAGTGCCGCTTACATTACCAGTAGTAGCCTATAACGAAGAAGGTGAAGCATTAGATAAATTTGTTGCCTGCGAGCGCCCACTTACAGTCTATTTAAACTGGCAACCCATTGTGACGTTAATGACATTGGGGGCAAAACCTGAGTCACTTACATTAGGTTATTTAAAAAATCAGGGATTTATCAGCGACATTCATTTACTCGAGTCGGTCATTGTTGATTGGGAGGTTAATTCTGCCGCGGTAATTACCAAAGAAAACATCGATGACTTAACGGAAAAACTGTCGGAAAAAACGGTTACCTCGGGGTGTGGACAAGGCACGGTTTACGGCAGTTTTTTACAAGGATTAGATGAAATTCATTTACCAACACCACAATTAAAACAATCGGTTATTTATAGCTTATTAAAAAACATCAGTGCGTATAACGACACTTACAAAAATGCCGGTGCTGTGCATGGTTGTGGTATTTGTGTTGATGATCAAATTCTGGCGTTTGTAGAAGATGTTGGCCGCCATAATGCGGTCGATACCTTAGCTGGCGATATGTGGATGGAGCAACAAACAGGTGGCGATAAAATCTTTTATACCACAGGACGACTGACCTCTGAGATGATTATCAAGGTGGCAAAAATGGGTATTCCGGTTCTATTATCTCGCAGTGGGGTCACACAAATGGGTTTAGAATTGGCACAACAATTAGGAATTACCCTTATCGCCCGCGCCAAAGGACGCCACTTTTTGGTTTACAATGGTGTTGAAAATATCAGCTATGATGCCAAACAAAAATAGTGGCGCTATCAAAAAAGGGTTGAATTAAAACAGGGGGGTTAAGGTCGACATTTTGTCCATTGTTCTCTGAGTGTGGGGCTTAAAAAACTCCACGCTAAAATACGTGTTTGCTTGCTACCTTGCTGCATTTCAATCGTTTTAACCGTATCCGCACCGCAATGGGCCAACAAATTATAGCAAGGTTTAAGATTTTCAGATTTAGATACCAGCGAAGTAAACCAAAGTACCTGATGCTTAAAAATACGACTCTCATTAATCATATTGGTTAAGAACTGCCTTTCACCACCTTCACACCACAACTCGGCTTTTTGACCACCGAAGTTGAGTGTCGAATTAGCGCCAGTTTGCTGGGGTTGAACATGTTTTTTTGCTCGATTTCGCGCTAAATTGGTCTGTTTTCTTTGATTTCCGGCGATAGCATCAGCTAAAGACTGATGAAATGGTGGGTTACACATGGTGACATCCACTCGGTCATTCTTGCCAATAACACCCGTAAATATTGCATTGGTATCAACTTGTTGAACTAATTTAAGCTTTGCGGCAATTTGAGGGTTACTGGTGCAAATTGTCGCTACGTTAGCAATGGATTGTGGGTCAATATCCGATGCGATAAATTGCCATCCATAACATTGAATACCCAGCAATGGATAAATACCGTTAGCCCCAGTGCCTATATCTAATGCTTGAATTCGCGCGCCTTTAGGCACTTTTCCTTTCACTGCTAACAAATCTGCAATGTAATGCAGGTAATCCACTCGCCCAGGAATGGGCGGACACAAAAAACCTTGAGGAATGTCCCAGCCTTCAATTTGATAGTCCAGTTTAAGCAATGCAGCATTGAGGGTTTTAACCGCCTCGGCACAGGCAAAATCAATCGACAAATTCCCATAGGGATTTGGACGGACAAATTGGGACAATTTGGGCAATACATGCATTAACTGTTCAAAATCATAGCCATGATTATGCACATTACGTGGATGAAGCGACTTGATGACTTGGGCTTTATTTGCCATTGATGGAGCAGGACATTTTGAGCCCTGCTTTGCTGATTTTGTAGACATTAATCGTAAAGGTATTTGGTAAACAGTAAATTCACGACCATTGCTCGGCCAGTCTCTTTTTCTAGAAGACGATTAACCATCTCGTAGCATTCACGACGCACTTCTTCACGGCCAGATAATGATTTAATTTTATCTTCGGCTTGGTTTCCTAAAATTTCGACAATTGCGGCACGTAATAGTGGGTCATGACGTTCGATGCTAACAAGATCATTCGGATTTTTAACCATAAGCTCAACACTAATTCGCACAAAGCCTAACTTTTTACGATTTGAAATATAGTTAGTGACAATTTCAGGTTCAAAGCCGTAATAACCATATTCTTCCGCTCCCTCATCAGCACTTTGGGCATTAAATGTCACGAACAGCAGTAAAAGGCATGCTGAAGCAAATTTTCTCATAGTGTGATGCTCTCCTGAATTCATTGATAAGCAGATAGTCGCTTTTATGTATTTAACCTTGTTGAGCATGGTAAACTCATGCGGTCTAGGTATATTGTAACGAGTTTTTGATGAATGTGACCAGTAATAGCTTTCCTTACGGTGAATCAATTCAATGGTTCTCTCCAGAAAAAGCCGCCACACTCCCCCACACTCCGCTAAAAAGCTGGCTATTAGCTAACGGCAGTTTGACTGAAAAGCTAAAAAAACATTGTACAAACTTCAGCGTAACAGTATTAGGTGAGCACTTATTGTCGCCATTAAAGGGCGAACTTCCTTCACAAACAGAGCCTGTTTGGGTTCGTGAAGTACTACTGAGTTTAGATGATATTCCATGGGTTTTCGCAAGAACATTAATTCCTCAGGCGCTATTAGACAATACGCTTCACGACTTTATTCATTTGGGTAACAGGCCGTTAGGCGAATTATTGTTTACCAGCCCTGATATTGAACCGGGTAAAATTGAAGTCGCCGCTTTTGAAACCTGCGGTCGTTTAGCGCAACTTGCCACCAGCTTATCTCAACCTGTCGATGACACACTTTGGGGGAGACGTCGTTATTTTCATATAGGTTCTTCCGAGCTAATTGTTAGCGAAATATTTTTACCTATCGCCGCTGAAACCATAAAAAAATACCGCCTAGATTAAGGCGGCATTGATATGGGCAAATACCGCCGTAGGTAAAATCACTACCCTAACGGTGTGCTGTAACAACAATGTATTGTCGGCCTTCGGCTCCTCATCGTCACCTGAAGCATGGTAGGTGTCACTTATTGCGGCATCCCCATTACACTAAGTTAGTGGGACCGTCACCAAATAACCATGCATATACTCAATACTGGTGTTAAACCACACTGTTGCTGCACCTACAAAATGGCACAAAGCAACCTGATAGGCTGCCTTTGAACAACGTTTTGATACTGTTAGTTGTCGTTATTGCGCAACCGAATTCATGTAATTTGAAATGCCATCTAAAAACATTTGTACAGATATCATCACCAAAACCATGCCCATTAAACGCTCTACCGCGGTTAAGCCTTTTTCTCCTAATAAACGGGTGAACACCTTATAAAACATCAGAATAATGGCGCTCAACCCCCAAGCAGATACCAGTGCAATCGTCCAATCAGTCATGCGACTGCTATCGGTATGAGCCAATAAAATCAAAGCTGCTAAAATTGAAGGGCCAGCCATTAATGGAATAGCCATAGGCACGATAAAAGGCTCTTCTCCTGCAGCTAGCCCGACGACACCACCAGGCTGTGGAAAAATCATTTTTATCGCAATAAGAAATAGGATAATCCCACCCGCAATACTGACAGATTCAGACCGCAGATTTAAAAAGTTAAGTATTGCTTCGCCTGCATATAAAAACAGCAACATAATGGCTAGGGCAAACAGTAGCTCACGAATAAGCACTCGACGACGTTTTTTAGGATCTATGTGACGTAAAATAGACGCAAAAATGGGTAGATTACCCAGAGGGTCCATAATTAAAAACAACATCACAGCAGCAGAAAAAATATCCATAAATTACAATCTATCTATTTAGCAATAACAATAACTCATATTGTATACCTAATCTGGGTCTTATGGTTGATAGGCGACACAGTATTATTTCTTACAAGATGAATTAGTTTTTCTCACCTGATTAAGCACAAAGATGACTGATTTGCCCCTTTGGATAATAAAAGCCAGCCAAATTTACACATCTTATGTTTTCTCGCTAGCTACAAGGGAGCACAAAAATGCTATACTGCAGCGTTTTTTGTCGATTTATGCTTGGAATCCATGCTCTATTTAGCCGCTAGCTGTATTGCCTTATTATTTGGTCCTTTATTTTACCGTTACTTCTCTTCGGGCAGTGGCCTGCAAAAAGGATTAGATGGTTTTATATTCGTCTCTTTAGGCGGGCTAGTGCTCATCCATATTTTACCTGAACTACTCGAACACGGTGGATTTGTGACTCTGCTGTTTGTCATATTAGGCCTTTGGGGGCCTACCGCGAGTGAGCGTATCTTTCATCGCTATTCAGAGATCACCCACAATATTACCCTCAGTTTAGGCATTATTGGTTTACTGTTACACACCATCACAGATGGTGGTGCCATGGTGCTATCACAACAACAGGGAAACTCTCCTTTACTCGCATTAGGGGTGATTTTACACCGATTACCCGTTGGCCTGGCTATTTGGTGGTTGCTTAAACCACAGGTTGGCGCGCGCTGGGCAGGTATTGTCTTAGTGGCCATGATGGGGTTAACGGCCGTCGGGTATTTTGCCGGTGAGCAACTGCTGCATCAACTTAGCATTGAGAACACTGTCTATTTACAAGCATTTGTCACAGGTTCGATATTACATGTGGTATTGCATCAACCCCATGGTGAGCACACCACTGACAAACAGGGGAAGTACCAATATCAAGCGGGTATTGGCAGTTTATTAGGTTTAGGCTTACTGGCCATTTTGTTATTGATGGATACGGGTAGTCAGGCCCATGAGCATCATGAACATTCCCATGGGGTAGAACAGTTTGTCAGCTGGCTGCTAACTATTTCACCCGTATTATTATTAAGTTATTTATTCGCCACTTTAAGATTCAAATTAGGCTTACAGCCTCAACATCAAAATTTAGGGTTACGATGGTTACAACGCCTTGCAGGTCCTGAGGCACTAATCATTACTTTAGCCTTGTTAGGCCCATGGTTTGCCTTGTATCAAATTATCGGCTTGGCGGTTATCGCTGGCTTACTGACTTGGAATAAGACTTCATTAACAGACCCTCATTTGCAATTACCTGAGTCAGCCTGGCGCTTTGGTTTTGCCCATTTAGTTGATCGTAGCGCCCCTTGGATCATCTTAAGTTTAATTTTGGCAAACTTAATTGGCCATCCTTCAGTGCCTTTAGAAAATCCTGCATTACAGGTATTAATACTGTTGCTGGTATTTATTCCTATGCGTTTTTGTAATTTAGGGGCGGCCATTTTAGCCTTAGCCCTCTTTTACAGTGGCTGGAACCAAGTTGCCGTAGCCTTTAGTTTATTAGCCGCTCCGGTGATTAATATCGCCCAGTTAAAGTTAATGACATGGAAGCAAGGTTTAATGCTGGGTGGGGTATTAGTCAGCGCCTTTATCGTGGCAGATTTAATACCACTGACTTCTGATTATGTTTTGGTATTGCCTGAATCGATTAATATTTTAGGTTTAGCAATAATCAGTTTACTGTTTGGTGCCAGTTTATTGCGTTTGGGGCCAAGGAAGTTTCTAAGCCGTATGGTCACCAATCTCAAACCCGAACATCATCATGATCACAAACAAAGCCATGGACATTCGCACCACCATCATTAATGATTAGCCATTACCCTTGGTTTAACAAAATGATAGGACTCGTTTATGTGCATTTTATTTTTTGCGATTGAAAGCCATCCGCGCTATCCATTAATCATTTGTGCCAACCGTGATGAATTTCATCATAGAGCGACTCAGCCTGCACACTTTTGGCCACCAGAAAACCAAATACTCGCTGGCAAAGATTTACAAGCTGGCGGAACTTGGCTTGGGGTAAATCGGGCGGGTCAATTTGCAGGAATTACCAACTTACGCACTCAAGAAACCCAAGATGGTGTCCGCTCACGGGGGGAGTTAGTGATCAATGCTTTAAGCAGCATATTAGCCAATCCCGCCTTGCCAACGGTCACCTCACAATGGCTACAAACCCACCACGCTAATTACAATCCCTTCAATCTAATTTTTGAGCATGACAACATACTGCATTGCTTCAACAGTCGCAGCACAGAAACTAAAACCTTAACCCCTGGTTTTCATGCCGTATGTAATGGCGATATGGACGATGTATGGCCAAAGATGGCCAGCGGTCAACAAGCATTACAATCTTATATAACCCAAACCGACACAATCAATGTAGATGAATTACAACAACTTATGAGCGACACCAGCCAACCTGAAGATAGTTTACTGCCAAATACTGGAGTGGAATTAGAATGGGAGCGGCATTTATCATCAATTTTCATCCAGCACCCTCAATACGGTACACGCTCAACCACGATTATTTTAAAAGACACATTCGGCCGAATTGATTTCTATGAAACACGCTTCGATGGCAAAGGCCGTAACCTTGGGCGGCAGCACTTTGAAATAGAATCAAGCAAATAACCGCAAGAAAACTCATTATTGCTATGCGGGTCACGTTCAAATATCAAATTTACAACCTAGATCAAGGTTATTTGATGCATTAGTCTGCATAATTCGTCTATTGCTAATTTACCATCGGAGTACACGTCTTGGAGCAGCCCACACAAATTGGTTGGGATCAGTCAATGATCGAAAAATATAACTATAGCGGCCCACGTTATACGTCTTATCCGACAGCATTAGAATTTGATGACAGCTTTACCGAGCAAAATTTGTTATCTGCCATCGAAGGCAGCAAAAGCGACCGATTGTCTTTATATGTACATATCCCATTTTGTGCAAAGCTTTGTTATTACTGTGGTTGCAATAAAGTCATTACCCGCCATTCTCATAAAGCAGATCAATATATTGAATATTTAGCCGCTGAAATTATCAAGCGCGCACCGTTATTCAAGCATTATACCGTGACACAAATGCACTGGGGCGGAGGCACACCAACCTTCTTAAAGCCTGAGCAAATTTTGCATCTCACTGCATTGATTAAAGAACACTTTACCTTTGCTGAAGAAGGTGAATATTCAATTGAAGTGGATCCACGTGAAATTGAGCTAAGCATGCTTGATACCCTAAAAGAAGCAGGGTTTAATCGTGTTTCTATTGGTGTGCAAGATTTCAATAAAGATGTTCAAGTTGCGGTTAACCGTGAACAGGACGAACAGTTTATTTTCGACTTTATCGCCAGAGCAAAAGCGCTTGGTTTTGTGTCGACTAACGTTGACTTAATTTACGGGTTACCTTTACAAACCCCTGAAACGTTTGCACAAACTATCGCTCGCATTATTGAGTTATCTCCAGACCGCTTATCCGTTTTTAATTACGCGCACTTGCCCTCTCGTTTTGCCGCGCAGCGTAAAATTAAAGATGCCGACATGCCTTCGCCACAGCAAAAGCTTGATATGTTGCACCAAACGATTGAATCCTTAACCGGTGCAGGTTATCAATTTATTGGTATGGATCATTTTGCTAAACCTGATGATGAACTCGCCAAACTACAAAATGCGGGTAAATTACACCGTAACTTCCAGGGCTACACCACACAAGAAGAGTGTGACTTGCTTGGGTTAGGCGTATCTTCAATCAGCCAAATAGGCGATTGTTATGCTCAGAATCAAAAAGATATTCGCCCTTACTATGAAGCAATTGATCAACAAGGTCATGCTTTATGGAAAGGTTGTAGTTTAAATCGTGATGACGAAATTCGTCGTGTGGTGATCAAACAAATTATCTGTCACTTTGACCTCGACATGGCCAAAATTGAACAGAAATTTGATATTGTGTTTGAAGAATATTTTGCAGAAGACCTAAAGCTACTGCAAACCTTCTTAGACGATAAGCTAGTCGATATTACCGATCGCCGCTTAACCGTCAGTCCAACGGGTCATTTGTTAATTCGCAACATTTGTATGTGCTTCGATGTATATTATCGCCAAAAAGCACGCCAGCAACAATTCTCTCGCGTGATTTAATCTACGCGCAATAAAAAAGCCAGCTTAAGCTGGCTTTTTTTATTGCCATAAAAAGCATTAAGCTTTCGAGGCATATAACGCTTTACGTTCACTATCAGACAAAAATGCCATTTCAACACCATTGCGTTGAACTTGTGACAATTGATCATCCGTCAAACCCATTTCAGATTTTGCAACACGATATTCATGATTGATATCAATGTTACTGACTCCGGGGTCATCGGTATTTAAACCGATTAATACGCCCGAATTAAAGAACTGCATAAAGGGATGAGAATCATAATCGGCGATAGTCGAGGTATGCAGGTTACTGGTTGGGCAAGACTCAATACCAATACGATGCTTAGCTAAATATTCCATCAACTTAGGATCACGAATAGCATTAACACCATGGCCAATACGTGTTGCACCTAATGTTTCAATCGCTTGCCACATGCTTTCAGGACCTGCAGCTTCTCCTGCATGGGCAGTGATCTGTAGGCCAGCATCACGAACACGTTTGAAGTGTTCTGTGAATAAATCGCCAGGAAATCCTAATTCATCACCGGCTAAATCAATCGCCACAATTTTATCTTTATGGGCCAACAAGCCTTCAAGCTCTAAACGGCATTTCTCCTGACCAAATGAGCGCGACATAATACCAATTAAGTTGATTTTAATATCATGCTCTTTCGTGCCAGCAACCACACCATCAATCACAGCTTCAACAACAGCTTCAATCGGTAGGTTATGGTTCATCGCCATGTAATATGGACTAAAACGTAATTCGGCATAATCTAAGCCCGATACTTTAGCATCAACCACGTTTTCATATGCGACACGTTTAACTGCATCCAAATCAGCTAAAACAGCTACCATCCAATCAAGTTTCTTTAAAAAAGCAACTAAGCTATTTTCTTTACCTTGAATTTGTACAAAAGGCGCCAAGGTTTCTAAGGAATCGGCAGGTAATGCAATACCATGTTGCAAACCTAACTCCCAAATTGTTTGAACGCGAACATTGCCATCCAAATGGCGATGTAAATCAACCAATGGAATAGATTTATTGATCATATATAACCCCTATAGTCTCATCCTGCCACATTTTGTTATTAACTTGGTCAGGTATGATTAAACTAAGTTTAACATGATTTTACCCAACTGCTGACGATTAAGCGCACAGTATAGGAGCAATAAATGCTTACATATACCCATGCCGTTGATGCGATGTTTTCAAGACTAAAATCAGGCATACTGACCACAACACAATATTGAGACAAGGAATGACTATGCGTTTGCTTATTTTACCTTCATTAATCGCCCTCAGTTTAACCGCTTGCAGCCTAAATACCACTGTGGGTGAAGCCTATAAATACTCTCACAATAAAGGCAAAGCATCTTCAACCCCGATAGAGACCATGTCCACAAAACCGCAAGCAGCTCAAGTCATCGACCAAGATTTACAAACCATTATCGATAAAAGTTGGGCGCTAACACTGGCTTACTCACCAGAACTAGCGGCAAGCCTTGGAGATAACAGCGCCGCAGGTAAGCTGACAGACTTATCTCCCGAAACACTGGCTGAACAAAATATAAAAACACAGCAATTACTCGATTCATTGAAGCTGTTAGACCGCTCTCAGTTAAGTAAAGACGATGTTATCAATGCCAAAATTTTGCAAGACCAATTGCAAAACCAAGTTGATATGTATCGATATAAAGATCACTACACTCCTATTTCGGCTGAGAGTGGTTTTCATGCGTATATCGCAAGCATAGCCAAGGCTTCATTTAATAATGAAGCTGATTACCAACACTATATTGCACAACTATCAGCCCTACCGACTTACTTTGCCCAGCAAACTTTTTGGTTACAACAAGGCTTAGCCAGCGGCATCACTCCAGCAAAAGTGACTCTTACGGGCTTTGAAGACAGTATTAGCGCCTTTATTGTACCCACAGAACAAAGTGGCTACTTTAAACCTTTTACTGAATATCCAGCCCACTTTACCGAATCACAAAAACAACAACTGACAGCACAAGGTAAGTTGTTAGTCGAAGAGACTGTATTGCCCTTGTATACAGCGTTTTACGATTTTATGACCCAAGATTACATCCCAAATGCTAGACAACAAATTGCAGCTTCAGCATTACCCGATGGGCCTGATTTCTATCAAAACAGAGTAGAGTATTACACCACCTTGCCGATGAGCGCTGAGGAAGTCCATCAACTCGGTTTAAAAGAAGTCGCTAGAATTAAACTCGAAATGGAACAAGTCATTGCTGATGTAGGCTTTAAAGGCACCTTTGCAGAGTTTTTACATTTTCTTCGTACCGACCCGCAGTTTTATCCTAAAACCGCAGAAGAGCTACTCAAAGAAGCGGCTTACATCGCTAAAAAGGCCGATGCTATGCTGCCTAAGTATTTTGGCAAACTCCCAAGAACACCATATGGTATTGCGCCGGTGCCAGCCGAAATTGCTCCTAAATACACTACGGGTAGGTATTCAGGTTCCAACCGAGACGATCAACCAGGCTATTATTGGGTTAACACATATGCGCTAGATAAACGTCCTTTATATGAGATGGAAGCGTTGACATTGCATGAAGCCGTGCCGGGTCACCACCTACAAATTTCATTAAATAAAGAATTAATCGAGCTACCTAACTTTAGGCGCTATAGCTATATCTCTGCATTTGGTGAGGGTTGGGGCTTGTATGCTGAATACTTAGGCCTTGAAGCCGGTTTCTACCAAGACCCCTACAGTAATTTTGGTCGATTAACCTATGAAATGTGGCGAGCGGCTAGATTAGTTGTCGATACGGGTATGCACGCAAAGGGATGGACTCGCCAGCAAGCTATTGATTTTATGGCAAGCAATACCGCGTTATCTATGCATAACGTTAATACCGAAATTGACCGTTATATTTCATGGCCTGGACAAGCACTATCCTACAAAGTGGGTGAATTAACCATTAAACGTTTACGTTCAAAAGCTGAAAATACTTTAGGTGAAAAATTCAATATTAGAGAGTTTCACGATGCCATCCTAGAGAATGGCTCAGTACCTATGCCTATTTTAGAACAAATGATAGATGCCTATATTGCTAAGCAATTAAGCTAATCTTTAGTATTTACCCCGCTGTTCTAGCGGGGTAAATACTGTATGATGAAATCAACTTCACTTCCATGAATTAAACTTACGACAGTATGATTTATAAAAAATTTTCTTCAGAGAAGATGCTCAACACTCCCGAGCAACAACGATTTTGGCAACAGGTACATCAAAGCGAGTTTGAGTCCAACAATGGCGTTAAAATCGCATTTTGTCAGGTGTTGCAAGCTGATGCTAAACAAGCAATAGTAATTAGTAATGGTAGAGTAGAATCATACTTAAAGTACCAAGAGCTCATTTTCGATTTGTATCAGCAAGGTTATAGCGTGTTTGCTTTAGACCATAGGGGGCAAGGGCTTTCTGATCGGCTAACCGATAATCCACATCAGGGGTACGTGGATAAGTTTGAAGATTATGTCGACGATTTCTCATGTTTTATTGAAAACATAGTATTACCGACTCAGCACCTGTCATTGTCAGTAATGGCTCACTCTATGGGCGGAGCCATTGTCGCTCACTACCTTAATCGTCAGCCTCATATTTTTGATAGTGCTGTCATGTCCGCACCCATGTTCGGTATTGCATTACCCTTAAATACAAAAATGGTCCTCTGGTTAGCCAATCGATTAGATAAAACTCGCCCATCGAAACAAGAGGGCAAAGTCATAAGTAATTACGTTTTAGGTGGTGCAGATTATCAACCAGACCCTTATATCAGTAACAATTTAACTCATAGCAAGCATCGATATGAGCATTACCGTGACTTGTACAAAAAGCACTCAGAAATACAGCTCGGTTCTCCCACAAACCGCTGGTTGATTGAGGCTATTAACGCTGCACAGCAAAGCATAACATTCGCCAAACAATCGCAAACACCAATTCTAATCTTACAAGCAAGTGAGGACTCGATTGTCACCAATCACACCCAAGATCTAGCCTTAAGCAACTTGTGTCATAAAGTGGTGATTGAAGGGGCTTACCATGAAGTATTTATTGAGGGTGACACCTTGAGAAATGCAGCCCTGACTTATGCGATAAACTTTATCAAATTACACTCAAAGACAGCTCAGATTTAAGTAACTGTATTAAATCGGCCTCACTCAAAGGACGGCTAAAAATATACCCTTGGTAACCATCGCATTTAGCATGGATCAGGTTATTTAACTGCTTCTTAGTTTCAACTTGTTTAGCTATCACATCAAAATCAAGCCGAGACGCTAATTCTACCAAAGCACATAGCATAATTTGTGCTGCGCTATTGCTAGCGTTTTCTTCAGCATAACAGGCTGCAAGTTTGACCTGTGATAGTTGAATACCTTGTAATTGATGTAAAGCACATAAACCTGAACCAAAGTTATCTAAAGCGACATTAATATTTTTGGTTTGAAGCTCTTTAATTTTGCTCTTCACCATCTCGGTATTAACCGAAAATACATCTTCATTCAATTCAAATTGAATTTTTGCGGGGTTAACTTTACTGCTATGAATGCGATTTAACACAACGCTGGTAAAATGCTCTTGATGAAAATGTCTTGAGGATATGTTTAAAGACATTATTGGTGCGACAATCCCTTGTACTTGTAATTGCTTTAATAATCGACAAACCTGTTCTAATATCCATAATTCCATTTCAAATATAAAATCTGATAACTCAGCAGCTTCAATAAATTTGCGAGGTGCAATAAAACCATGCTGAGGATGATACCAGCGAGGGAGCACTTCCAAACTGAGAATATGTCCACCTCCATCCACCACAGGTTGATAAACTAAATTAAGTTGATTTTGTGCAAGAGCGACATGTAATTCATGGCTGAGTTTAAAAGGCTGAATCTGGTTATCATCAAGCTGCGGATGATAGATAAAACAACCATTTGATTTTGGTTCTTTTGCATGCTCCAGCGCATTATCAGCTCTTGCTAACAATGTTTGCGGTTCGAGTGATTCACTACCATCACATACAACTACACCCACACGTGCTGAAATGGATAAATTCTGATCTGCGATTGAAAAAGTACGACCGATTAATTGGCGAACTTCACTGGCCAACGCTAAAGCACGTTTGTTTGCATGATCGATATCATTACCAAAACTTTTTGCCAGTAGAATAAATTCATCCGAACCTAAACGGGCAACAAAGCCTGCGGAAGAGAAAGTACCAGACAATCGAGCGGCAATCTTAATAAGTAATCGATCACCTAGCTCTTGTCCTAAGGCTTCATTCAACACTTTAAAATTATCTAGGTTAATTAATAAGATTGCCGAAAACTGGCCAACTTTACGGCTATAAACCTGTAAATCATAAAGCGTGTCAGCTAAGGTTTCACGATTAATAAAATCAGTGAGAGCTGTTTGGCTTGCTGGGGGGTTATCAATTTCAATTCGTTGATTTTTAATATCGCCAGACACATCTGTTATGGTGCCAATGATACGAATTGGTTTACCCTGTGGCGACCATTCAACAATTTTACCTCTGTCCAACACCCAGATATATTTGCCATCTTTATGTCGAAGACGATGAACGCTCTCATACTCGTTAGAATGCCCATCAATATACTTTTGCAGAGTATTCAGGACATCCGTCTTTTCTTCACGATGTAGCCTTGATTCCCACACTGAATAATCATTATCAAGTTCATAAGCTTGATAACCAATCATCTCTTTCCAACGATCCGAAACATATACGTCGCCTGTTGTCAGGTTCCAATCCCAAATACCATTGCGTGAAGCCTCAACAGAAAAAAGCCAACGTTGTTCAGCATCATTCAATCTTTTCTGATTGCGTCTAATTTTTCCGCTCACCTGAACCAGATAATCCCTCAGCGTTACGACTTCAGACGCGTAACAACTGATACCTTCTTGAAAATCCGCTAGCTCAATATTTTTTGCAGCCAAACTTAAACGAGATAACGGATAAATCCATATCCAATACAGTAGCAAACAAAAAGCCAACAACAATAATGTTCCAAGACTCCAAACGTGTATCGTTCTCGATAAAAGCGCATCTGAGCTATGGGATATGAGATCAGAAATATTGTACTCAACGTAAATAAGCTCAACAGATTGTGCATAGCTAAAACGATTAGTATCAGTAATAGGGTAATAAGCTTGAATGGAGAGCCTATCAAAATTAACGAAAAGATAGGGTTTATTAGATTGAACAACACTTTGGTGAATACTATTAGAGTAACCTTCTAATACATTACTGGCATCACTATCACGCCAGATAATATGATTAGCAAAATGAATAGTTCGACTTGGATCTAAAATAACATAGACCATCATATTTAAATCAGTAGACGTTAAGGCTACTTCTTGCTCAATACGATTAAAGTCCTGATTTTGAATAGAAGACTCAACGACATGCCGCATTCGAAATAAATCTTTCTTTAGCTGCTCAGTCTCATCCTGTGCAAGTTGCTGCTTTAGATCCGTTGACTCGTAAAAATACCCTCCAAATACCATTGCTAGGTGTATAGACAGAATACAAAATGGAATGATAAAAACCAGAGAAACATTTCGAAAGGTAAACAATGCAAATCCAAACGAGTAAAACATCCCTTATGCTAGCGGTAAAGTTATGAACAAGTAAAGAAATAGTTGCTTATACAAAGGTAAAAACATAACCCAAAGCTAATGTTTTTAAACACGTTTTTATAATAATTCTTGCCTGATTTACATTAAATTTAATCAGTCATAAAACTGCATTACGCAAATTGCGGGCGAAGTTTAGGTACTTCTAGAGATTGATTGAATAGAAAATGATATGAGAAAATATGGTTAAAATAGATATGTGGTAGGTAAACACTCAAAAAATTAAACTCGAGCTTAAATTTTATGACTCAGCAAACGAAAAAAGCCCTAGCATTGCTGCTAGGGCTTTCATCTTAAGTTGGCGGAGCGGACGGGACTCGAACCCGCGACCCCCGGCGTGACAGGCCGGTATTCTAACCAACTGAACTACCGCTC
>NZ_JAPJEE010000017.1:67001-97013 GCF_030731885.1 Shewanella sp. ULN5 | reverse complement strand
GTGTCGAAAAATTATACCAAATATTTGTCATTGATAGTGTGGCCGAGATGCCCACGTGAGAATAGGTCATTTCCAGGTGCCAAATTTCTCGTAAAGAGAGTATCAAGCCCATTGCTAACCTAACGGGCTTTTTTACATCCGAAACTTGAGCATAAAAGTAGTGTGGCCGATATGCCCACGTGAGAGTCGGTCATTTCCAGGGTAAATGTCTAGGCAACTACACCTAGCTTTTAAAGTTCCAAGGTAACAAGCTGTCGATATCGGTTTCTGCGTAGAAGGCTCTTCAAGATGATTGTTTATAGATTACTAATTATGTCCCGTCCTGAGATAAGTTGACACATTGGAGACTTATCTAAGGACTAGACAATATCTTACGCATAATTCTAGCCTAGCTCAGCTAAAATCTTATCAACGATGGGTTGATTGGCCTCAGGAAAATCAAATTCTGCTAGGTTATAAATGGGGACCCAACGTATTTGTTGATTTTCTAAGCCGAGGGCTTCATTGGAAAAATCTTTTACTAAATGAATATCTAAACGAACATGCTTATCTGGGTAGTCATGGCTAATATCCATAAATGGACTTGAAGCTGTAACATCTAAATTGACTTCTTCTTTTAGCTCTCTGATTAGCGCCTCTGTCACTGTTTCATTCGCTTCCACCTTACCACCAGGAAATTCCCATTTTCCTCCTTGGTGAAGGTGTCCGTGCCTTTTAGCTAATAAAATATGCTTATCTTGATTAATGATGACACCTACGGCGACATGAACACGCTTTTGCATAATAAATTCCGAATTATCCCAGTTGAAAACTAATCTTGTTTAAAAAATGCAGATTCGTTTAATCCTAAATCGTCGTAACCTAAGTCATCATACATATCTGGGTCTAATGGGGTTTTCACTGGGATGGCATGTTTCTCATCAGCCCAATCACCTAAATCGATCAGCTTACATCGCTCGCTACAAAATGGTTTGAATTTGGCTTCAGCAACCCAATTCACTTGAGTTTTGCAGATGGGGCAATTAACGGTAATAGGCATAAGTTTCTTCTTGCACGGTAAATAATAGCATTAACCGATCTTAAAAGGTTTAGGTGCAAGTAGCCAGAAGGAATTGAATTGTTTTGTCTGTGTGGCGTTGTTGTTCAAAATCCACAAAGTGGATGGCATAACGATTTCTATGTCCGCTGATTGTTGGATAACAACCTTGAGATGTATCAATTTTTACTCGGATTAACGATAAAGCCTGTGCACTGTCGCCCTGATAAAAACCGGCTTTTGCATCTGCAGGCGTAAAATCTGCTGTGTTGCGGATTAACTCGAGTAATAAGCTGATTGGGGTAAGCAGTGGTTGATATTGGTCTATCCAACATTGTAGATCTAACTGTCTTTCTTTCCAGGGTTTGCCTAGCCAAAAGTGCAGTTGCGGCAGGTCAAAGTTACAGCACGCTCCAGGCATACCGAAACGTTGGCGCAACGCTGAAATAAACTTATCTTTTTTTAGATGAATGCCAATTCTATCCGGCATTTGTAATGGTGCTTTAGCTTGAGTTAAACGATTAATAATGTCATTAATTTGCGCTTTGTCTACATGTGGTAGCTCAAGCCATTTGGATAATAGCGCTATATTTCGATCAAGGTCTTTGAGTACATCAGACCGATAATCACACCTGTCGGTTAATTCACAAAGTGAAAACAAGGGGTAAAAACAACGATGCTGATGATCTTGAGTCAGATTATTCTGCAATTGCGTCGACAGGTACTCTAACCGTAAATAACTACGAATTTTTTCATTTAAGGGCTGTTCGTATATTAAGTCAGTCATGTCAGTTTGGTGTTTTCGCTAATTCCAAGTATTTATGATGTAACGAAGCCACTTTGCTTCGTAACGCATTTAATTGACCTTGATTATCGATGATATCATCAGCTTTTGATAATCGTTGTTCACGTGGCATTTGGCTCAATATAATTTGCTCGACTTGAGTTGATGCCACCTTATCACGTTCACTCGTCCTTGAAATTTGCAACTTAGGATCTACGTCCACCACCAAAGTTGTATTGACTAACTTATCTAACCCATTTTCAAATAGCAAGGGAACAACCATAATGACATAAGCTGAATCAGCTTGCTGAACTTGTTTTAGCATGGTATTGCGGATCATCGGGTGTAATAAGTTATTTAACCAATCGCGCTGGTGTGGCTGGTTAAAAATAATCTCACGCAATGCAATTCTATTTAGGCTACCATCGGTTTGGCAAACATCCGCGCCAAAGTGTTCGATAATCCGTGTTAAGCCCTCAGAGCCTTTTGCAACCACTTCTCTTGCTACGATATCGGCATCAACTAGGGTTATGCCAAGCTCAGCAAACAAATTGGCCACTGTGGTTTTGCCGCTACCAATACCGCCAGTTAATCCAACAATGAATTTAGCCATGTCAGTAGTGCCTTATACTAAGGTGCTGAGGTACCAATTAATAATTTCTTGTCCCCATATCAATGCTATCCAGCCAGCAACCGCGATATAAGGCCCAAAAGGAATGGGTTTGCCTGCGTGAAGCTTTTTAGTGGCAATCATGGCGATACCAATAATGGCACCCACTAATGATGATAATAGAATAATCATAGGCAGCATTTGCCAGCCTAACCAGGCACCAAACACCGCCATCAGTTTAAAATCACCATAGCCCATGCCCTCTTTGCCGGTGGCGAGTTTGAATAGCCAAAACACTGACCATAAACTTAAATAGCCTGCCACAGCGCCAATTAATGCATCGGTAGGGCTTGCAAACACGCCTTGGAGGTTGATAATTAAACCAAGCCATAGCAAAGGTAAAGTTAATTGATCCGGTAATAGCATTTCATCTAGGTCGATGCCGGTTAATGCGACAAGAAAAAACGTCAGTATGGACGCTAAGATAAACTGGGTAGTAGGGCCAAAGTAAAAGGCTAATGTCGCAACCAATAATCCGGTTGTTAATTCAACAATAGGATAACGAGCAGAAATCTTGGTATGACAACTGGCGCATTGCCCTTTAAGCATTAACCAACCCAGTACAGGTAAATTGTGCCAAGGCTTAATGTCACTTTTACATTTGGGGCAGGCAGAACCAGGGACCACTAAATTGTACTTTTCGGGAAAAGCATCAATCGGTTTAGCGAGTCTTTTTTCATCGACTTGTTTGACAATATCCGGGTGATATTCATTTAAGTAATAGTTACATTCACTTTGCCACTCGCGTTTCATCATCACGGGTAAGCGGTGAATCACCACATTCAGAAAGCTGCCAATGGTGGCAGCAAAAATAAAGCTGATACACACAAAAAGCCAAGGGTATTGGCTCATTGTGGTAATAAAATTATAAATAAATTCAGTCATTTTTCTTAATTAGTTTTAATTTGTTTAATTGCTATGCAATTTTCATCTGGTTGACTAGTAGTTTAACCCACCACATTACCTAATTGGAAAATAGGTAAATACATACCAACAATCAGTCCGCCGACTAAGGTACCAATAACGACCATCATGATAGGTTCAATTAGACTCGATAAACCATCAACGGCATCATCTACTTGCATCTCGAAAATATTGGCGACTTTATTCAACATTTCATCTAAGCCGCCAGATTCTTCACCTATCATCACCATTTGGATTAACATATCAGGAAATAGCCCAGTGGTACGCATGGCAACGTTCATCTGCATCCCCGCCATCACTTCTTGGCGCACTTTTAACAAGGCTTTGCGATACACCGCATTGCCAGAAGCACCTGCGGCAGACTCTAGACCATCAATTAACGGCACCCCGGCAGCAAAAGTGGTTGCTAAGGTACGGGCAAAACGGGCCATAGCCGCTTTGTGAAGAATATCGCCAATTACCGGAATTTTGAGTACCGCTTCATCCACCTTATCACGAAACTTTTGCGAGTTACGATGGGCTCGTACAAATAACCATATTCCCGCTACGATACCAATTACAAAGAAATACCATGATGTTTGCAACCACCTTGATATACCGATAATTAATTGAGTAAAGGCAGGTAGTTCTGCGCCAAAACTACTAAAGATGTCCTCAAATTGAGGCACAACAAATAAGAGTAATAAGGTGGTTACCGCAATTGCGACCACCACTACTGCAGCGGGGTAGAACATGGCTTTTTTAATTTTTGATTTGAGTGCTTCGGCTTTTTCTCGGTAGGTGGCGATGCGATCGAATACCGCATCTAAGGCGCCAGAATGCTCGCCAGCCGCGACTAAGTCAACGTATAGATCATCAAAGTAGATACGGTGTGGCCTTAGGGCATCCGATAGCGGGATACCCGATTGGATATCAGATAATATTGTGCCTAATAATAACCTGACTTTGGCTTTTTCATGGCCTCGCCCCAGTAGCTCAAAGGTGGTTACCAATGGCACCCCGGCGGAAATCATGGTCGCGATTTGGCGGGTGATCATCGCGATATCCATCGCGGTGATCTTTTTGTCAGTCTTAAAAAGGGGTTTGGCTTTTTTACTGACGGTTTTTGGGGTTACCCCTTGGGCTTTCAGGACACTTTTTATTTCGGCTACGCTAGTGCCACGCATTTCTCCGGCGGTTTTTTTACCATCACGGTTAACCCCTTTCCACAGGAACTCAAAGACTTTGGGTTGGTGCTTAACATCCTTTTTAGAGGTTCGGGACTTTCTTGTCGCGGCAGCGGTAGCCATAAAGTGATTCCTTGACGTTTATAGGTAATTTTAATGAGTCATAGTGAATATTAGTCTACTTGAGATAAAGCTTATGTATTTGATAAACTAGCGAGAGCCGCTAAGTAGCTAATTAATTGAAGCTGGTGACTCGGTTAATTTCTGCAATACTGGTGACGCCTTGGGTAACTTTGAGTAAACCTGATTGGCGTAAATCACGCATACCTTGCTCCTTCGCCAGCGTGGCTATATGCAAAGAATTGCCGCCTTCCATGATAATGCGGGCAATTTCATCGGACATTTTCATCACTTCATAAATGCCGACTCGGCCTTTGTAGCCTGCAGAGCATAAATCGCAACCACAGGGCTTATAAACGGTAAAACCTTGGTCAATACTTTGCTGGTTAAAACCAAGGCGCAGTAATTCGGCAGTGGGTATGTCTTCTGGTTTTTTGCAGGCTGGGCATAAACGCCTTGCTAATCGCTGGGCAATAATTAAATTAACTGAGCTGGCAATATTATAACCCGGCACGCCCATATTGACCAAACGGGTTAAGGTTTCGGCGGCGGAATTGGTGTGCAAGGTCGATAACACTAAGTGACCGGTTTGCGCGGCTTTAATGGCAATTTCAGCGGTTTCTAAATCACGTATTTCACCGACCATCACTACATCTGGGTCTTGACGCAGGAATGACCGCAGCGCTGAGGCGAAGGTTAAGCCAGCTTTTAAGTTGATATGAACCTGATTAACCCCTTCTAAGTTAATTTCGACTGGGTCTTCTGCAGTGGAGATGTTGCGCTCTTCGGTGTTTAATATATTGAGCCCAGTATAAAGTGATACTGTTTTGCCCGAACCTGTAGGTCCGGTCACCAAAATCATCCCTTGGGGTTTTGCGAGCATTTGCTCATACAGTTCGCGCTGATCATCTTCATAGCCCAGCTTTTCAATACCGAGTTGCGCCGAGGATGAGTCCAAGATACGCATTACAATTTTTTCGCCCCAGATGGTGGGCAAGGTACTGACACGAAAATCGATGGATTTGGTGCGTGACAACTTCATCTTGATGCGGCCATCCTGCGGCACGCGGCGCTCAGCAATATCCAGCTTTGACATCACTTTTAAACGCGCTGAAATGCGGCCGCCTAAATTAACGGGTGGCTCAGACACTTCATGCAATATGCCATCAATACGGAAACGAATACGGTAGCGTTTTTCATAGGGTTCAAAATGCAGATCTGAAGCGCCTTTTCGGATGGCATCGGTGAGAATTTTATTGATGTAAATGACAATTGGCGCATCATCACTGCTGTCTCCAGTAGTTTCGTCTCTACGCTCGGTTTCAGCTACTTCCATGTTGGCTAACGCTTCTTGATCGGCGCCGCCTAAATCTAACCCTGAAATATCTTCTTCAATAATTTTTTCTAACACTTTATGCAGCTTGTCATCTTCAACCAAAATAGCTTCGGCGTGCAAACCAAGGCTAAACTGAAAGTCTTCTAAGGCATTGATATTAGTTGGATCAGACGTGGCAATATAGAGTCGATTACCGCGCTTAAACAAGGGGAGGCATTTATGTTTATCGATGAGTTTTCTATTTAGTAATTCATCTGAAATATTTTGTACATCAAACTCTGCAAGATCTAATAGCGGGGTGCCGTATTCTTCGTAGCATAACTCTGAAATTTCGCGGGCAGATAGAAGTTTTTCGGCAACGATAGTAGATACAATGGATAACTTATTTTGCCTGGATTTGGTTATTACAGATGCAATCTGTTCTTCGCTAAGAAGCCTTTTGCGAATAAATAAAGTTGCAAGACCTAAATGAACTGCTGTTGTTGGCATTAATTAACCTAAATAATATTCGGGAGCGTCAGCTCCCGAATAAATACAGTTACAAATTTGCTGATTTAGCAAAGACCAGCGTCTTTGCAAGTACCTGAGGCAACCCAAGTAATTGAGTTGTTGGCAGTATTACCCGTTAGGATATAAGTGTATGCTTGTATGCCGGTACCAAATATGGGCATCGATGTAACTGTGACAGTAAAAGGACCAGCAGGATTTGCGATTTGAGGTAAAGGATTTGCGGCTGTTGAGGCAGGATCATCCATTAAAGCAGCATCAATTTCTACTTTCTCTACTGACGGTGCAGCAGCCCAATTAGTTGAGGATTCGTCTAAATTTTCACAGCCTCCGCCTGTTTGATAACAGACATCAACAGCTGTTTTAGCCGGAGTAGCGGCAAGCACAACTTCACTGAATTTTGCACGTTGAGTATAGGTTTTATAAGCAGGCAATGCGATTGCTGCCAAAATACCGATGATCGCGACTACGATCATTAATTCAATAAGGGTGAAACCCTTAGCCTTGTTAATTTGGTTAATGCTTTTCATTTTTTCTCTCCGTAAATGTGCTTGGGCCTATCCAATCCTCGGTGCTGAACTGCAGGTCGGGTCGCAAGGTCATTAAACCATCGCGCTTGTTGCAGTGTCAGTGGCATCCATCATTGCCGAAGCCTTACGGGCACATGTTATTAACTATATAGTGATCTGTTTCATTTACTGAAACGAGCCAGTTTTTTATCGTGTTATCAGTGTAGTTGAGTTATTCATATCTTGCAGGCTTTTAAGCCTTTGCCGTTTAGTGTGATTATTGGCTAACTCACTAAAGTGGCAGACATTACATTTAACCAACCTAATGACATTTCGGCTGAGTTGTATATTGCTAAAGTGGTTGATACCCAAAACACCGTTTGGCAGCACTTGAACGATAAACGTCGCGGCATCACAAAAAATGTTTTGGCGTGTTCAATTACCTAAGTAATGATACAAGTTCTGGCCGAAAGGCCATTCGCCTGTGTAAACGTTAGTATAAAGTTACTAAAAATGGAATACTTTTATCATACAAAGGTAAAATAAATGATTAAATATTCTATACTTGGCGATTTTTGTTACAAAACGCTATAACATTTTTTTGACAACTGCTTGTTGGTTAATCATTTTTTGACACTGAGGGTGTTGAGGTCATAAATCTGGCGCGATCAGCTGCGATCGAGAATGAAAACGCCGAGGATCAATCATCAGAGCCTCGACGTTAATATTGCGCTTAGGCTTTTAGTCTTAACGATAAATCGAGCGCTTTAACATGCTTGGTTAATGCACCCACTGAAATATAGTCAACACCCGTTTTCGCAAAATCGGCAAGGGTGTCTAGGGTGACATTACCTGACACTTCTAATTTTGCTCCTTTCCCTGTGGCTTTAAAGGTTTGGTTTAGTGCTACTGCTTCAATCATCATGGTGATATCAAAGTTATCTAGCATGATGATGTCGCTGCCGCCCTCTAACGCTTGGGTTAATTCTGCGATGGACTCCACCTCTACCTCTACCGGTTTATCATGATGAAGTTGACGTGCAGCCTCGATGGCTTGGCTTATGCCGCCACAGGCCATGATGTGGTTTTCTTTGATTAAAAAGGCATCATATAACCCAATACGGTGGTTTTTGCCGCCACCGCAGGTTACCGCATATTTTTGCGCAGTGCGTAACCCTGGGATGGTTTTACGGGTATCGAGTAAACGGGTGTGAGTGCCGGCTAATTTATTAACATACAGCTTAGTTAATGTGGCAACGCCTGATAGGGTTTGAATGAAGTTCATTGCGGTGCGCTCGCCGGTGAGAATGGCGCGGGCAGGGCCTGATAGTTCACATAGCACCTGATTTGGCACCACTAAATCACCATCGTCTACGTGCCAATGCAAAGCCACTTCACCCCCCAGTTGATTAAAGACTTGCTCTGCCCAGGCTTTGCCACAAAATACCCCTTCTTCACGGGTAATCAGGCTGCCCTCAACATGTTTATCGGCGGGGATCAGTTGTGCAGTAATATCAGCCTTAAGCATTTGTTCAATACTTTGGTGCTCGTTGTAGCCTAAATCTTCATTTAATGCGGTTTTCACTGCATGACGGATATCATTTTCTAACATAAGCTAAATCCTTGCGACTACAAAATTACCTGCGTGTTTTACTATCACAGGTTAAAGGTTGTGTGTATGGCGATAGGTTAGCATAACTTTGCCGCGGTTGTGAGTGTGGGCAACATGGTATTTAGGCCATTTTGCTGTTAATTTATGGCTTACATTTGATGCGTTTTAAGATCTCAACTATATGAAAACCCATACAAGTTTATCTTGCGGCTGGTTAGCAAGCGCTAGACGCTGTGTTTCACCTCATTTTAATGCTCGGCCTAATAACGAAGTGAGCTTATTGGTTATTCACAATATTAGCTTGCCTGCTGGGTGTTTTGGATTGCCGCATATTGATGCGTTATTTCAAGGCTGTTTAGATTTAAAAGCCGATGACAGCTTTAGTGAATTAAACGGGTTACAGGTTTCGGCTCATTTTTCAATCCGCCGTGATGGTGAGATTGTGCAATATGTCAGTTGTGATGATAGAGCCTGGCATGCGGGAGTATCGCAGTTTCAAGGGCGAGAAAATTGTAATGATTTTGCCATAGGAATTGAGTTAGAAGGCACTGATTTTGTGGCCTATACCGATGCACAATATCAGCAGCTGACTGAACTTACATTGGAGATTATGGCGCAATACCCTATGATTAACCCTACGCGGATTGTTGGCCATTGTGATATCGCCCCTATTAGAAAAACCGATCCGGGTGAAAGCTTTGATTGGCGACGTTATCGAGATGCGATTTGTTGAGGGTTGTTTGATCCTACACGGTTGTTTTTTGCAGCGAGTTTGCCGCACACATTTATTTTAAGGCTTAAGGATAAACCATGGCATTATTTTCATTGCTCATCGCCATTTTAGTGGAACGATTAAAGTTATTGCCAGTGAATTGGCAGTTTGACAAATTGATGATGCGTTACCATAAGCAATTTTGGGATAAAAAATCATTAACAACCGATGTGGCTATGGCGATTGCGGTGATTTTACCTTCTTTTGTTGTTTTTGGTGTGGGTCTATTAATTAGCGGATTATTATTTGATATTCCCAGTTTGTTGTTATGGGTGGTGGTGGCGTTAGTTTGCTTTAGCCATCAGGATTTACGCGATACATTTAAAAAGTATGTTCAGGCCGCTTGTCGAGGCGATGTGCAAGCTTGTTATCGTTATGCTGGCGAGCTAGATTGCGGCGAATGTATTGATGCCGTTGATGAACGTGACTTAGGCATTAAAGTTGGTCAAAGCGTGGCCTGGATAAATTACCGCTATTACGGTGCAGTGGCATTGTTTTTGGTGTGTTTTGGTCCTGTTGGTGCCGTGTTGTATTGCAGTATTCGCTTTTATTATGATTTAAACATCAAACAAAACCTCTCTTTGCCTTTAATCGATCACTTACAACGTTTGTTTGATTGGTTGCCTAGCCGAATTTTCAGTTTTGGATATGTGTTGAGTGGTCAATTTACTCAAGGGCTAAATGCGTGGCGAAAACGCGCATTTGATGCCCGTTGTAGCGCTAAAATCGTGGTAACGGAAACCGCATTAAGTGCGGAATCTTTGCCAGAAGCAGGCCCCGCGCCGGTGAGTGTGCAGCCTACACTAGCCTTATTAGCTTTGAGTAAGCGTAATTTTACCTTGTTAGTGACGTTTGTGTCGGTGCTGACGATTTTTGGGGTCGTCAGTTAGGTTGATTTTGATGTTTAACCGGTTATTGTCAAATGGTCTGACCCCATACCCGTTTTTTTCGTTTATGCTCTGTAAACTGAGCGGCGGTGTATCAGCTTAAGCGATAAGCTAGACATGATTAAGATGTTTTGCTAAAGTGCCCGCTCTCACATAAATTGGTAAGACCAATTGACAATAGGTGATTCTGGGGAGTTTAAGCATACATATGGCTTACAGTAAGATTAATCAGCCAAAAATTTCTGATGTGATCATGGAGCAACTTGAGCGCATGATCCTAGAAGGCAGTTTGCAACCTGGGCAAAAGTTACCTCCTGAGCGTGAGCTGGCTGTACAGTTTGAAGTGTCACGCCCGTCTTTACGTGAAGCCATCCAAAAGCTTGAGGCTAAAGGCCTATTGATGCGTCGTCAAGGTGGCGGTACTTACGTTAAAGAACAACTCTGGCAAAGTCTTGCCGATCCTATCGTTGAATTAATGCATAACGACTCTGAAAGCCAATACGATTTGCTTGAGTTTCGTCACGCCACTGAAGGCATGATGGCCTACTTTGCTGCGTTACGTGGCACAGATGCCGATATGCAGAATATTAAAAACAGTATTTTAGACGTTGAAAACGCCGTAAATATTGAAGCACAAGCAGATGCCATTGTACGTTTTTACCGTGCAGTGGCTGAAGCGTCACACAATGTGGCAATGCTACACTTAGTGTTAAGTTTAACCCCTGTGCTACATAAAAATGTGGCACAAAATTTAGAGCTTCTGAGTCGTCGTGAAGAAGCCTCTACTATGGCAAATGATCACCGCCGAGATTTATTGGCTGCGATTGTTCGCCGAGACCCTGATGCGGCACGTGAAGCTTCGAACGAGCATTTAAGCTATATCGAAGAAGTCATGTTGTCAGTAAGAGAAGAAGACAGTCGGTTGCAACGTAGCTTGCGCCGTTTAAAGAGCGGCGTGTAGTTCTCGTTCACAACCAATGAGATTATACCCTTGCTGTGTCAACAAGCAGCATAAGCCGAAATATAACCCCGTATATAGAGAAGGACTGCGAGATGTCTGAAGATATGCTACTCGATTTAGACCCATCAGAAACCCAAGAATGGGTTGATGCCTTACAAGCTGTATTAGAGCAAGAAGGGCCTGAACGTGCACATTTTTTATTAGAGAAACTGATTGATAAAGCCCGTCGTAACGGAACTCATTTACCGTATGATGCGACAACCGCTTACCTTAATACCATTCCTGCAGGGCAAGAGCCTAACATGCCAGGCAACCAGGAGATGGAGCACCGTATTCGCGCCATTATCCGTTGGAATGCTTTAGCTATGGTATTACGTGGTTCTAAGAAAGACTTAGAACTAGGTGGTCATATTTCAAGTTTCGCCTCTAGTGCCACGATTTATGATGTGTGTTTTAACCACTTTTTCCGTGCGCCAAATGAAAAAGACGGTGGCGATTTAGTGTATTTCCAAGGTCATATTGCACCAGGTATTTACTCGCGTTCATTCTTAGAAGGACGTATCACTGAAGAGCAAATGAACAACTTCCGTCAAGAAGTTGATGGTAAAGGCTTATCTTCATACCCGCATCCTAAGTTAATGCCTAATTACTGGCAGTTCCCTACGGTATCTATGGGTTTAGGTCCTATTCAAGCGATTTATCAAGCACGTTACTTAAAGTACTTAACTGACCGTGGCTTGAAAGATTGTTCAGAGCAAACGGTTTACTGTTTCTTAGGTGACGGTGAATGTGATGAGCCAGAAGCATTAGGTGCGATTGGTTTAGCTGCGCGTGAAGAGTTAGATAACTTAGTATTTATCATTAACTGTAACCTACAGCGTCTTGATGGTCCTGTTCGTGGTAACGGTAAGATCATTCAAGAGCTAGAAGGCGAGTTCCGCGGCGCAGGCTGGGAAGTGGTTAAAGTGATTTGGGGTCGTTACTGGGATCCATTATTGGCTCGTGATACGAGCGGTAAATTATTACAGTTAATGGAAGAAACCGTAGACGGTGAATACCAAAACTGTAAAGCCAAAGGCGGCGCTTATACGCGTGAGCATTTCTTTGGTAAGTACCCAGAAACTGCCGCTATGGTCGCTAACATGTCTGATGATGACATTTGGCGCTTAAACCGTGGTGGTCATGATCCAGTTAAAATGTATGCTGCATTAGATCATGCACAAAAAACCAAAGGTCGCCCAACCGTTATTTTAGCTAAAACCGTTAAAGGTTATGGTTTAGGTGATGCTGGTGAAGGTAAGAACATTGCCCATAACGTGAAGAAGATGGACGCAGATGCAATCCGTTACTTCCGTGATCGTTTTAATATTCCTATCCCTGATGACAAATTAGAAGAAATTCCTTTCTATCATCCTGGCCCTGATTCAGAAGAAGTGAAGTATCTGAATGAACGTCGTGAAGCATTAAAAGGCTACTTACCACAACGTCGTGAAAAATTCACTGAAGAGCTTGAAGTACCATCATTAAAGATTTTTGATGCGGTCATTAAAGGTTCAAACGGTCGCGAAATTTCATCTACCATGTCATTTGTACGTGTACTGACTGCGCTATTGAAAGATAAGCAAATCGGTAAGCGTATTGTGCCAATTATTCCTGATGAAGCACGTACTTTTGGTATGGAAGGATTATTCCGTCAAGTGGGTATTTATGCCCATGAAGGCCAAAAATATATTCCACAAGATTCTGATCAAGTGGCGTATTACCGTGAAGATAAAACCGGTCAGGTTTTACAAGAAGGGATTAACGAATTAGGCGCTATGTCATCTTGGGTTGCTGCAGCAACCAGTTATTCAGTTAACGACATGCCAACAATTCCTTTCTACATTTACTACTCAATGTTCGGTTTCCAACGTATTGGCGACATGGCGTGGGCCGCGGGTGATATGCGCGCACGTGGTTTCTTAGTGGGTGGAACATCTGGCCGTACAACATTGAACGGTGAAGGTTTACAGCATCAAGATGGCCACAGCCATATTCTTGCTAACACTATCCCTAACTGTGTGTCTTACGACCCAACTTACGGTTATGAAATTGCTGTTGTGGTGCAGGATGGTATTCGCCGTATGTACGGTGAAGATCAGGAGGATGTGTTCTACTACCTAACCACCATGAACGAAAACTATGTTCAGCCTGAAATGCCAGAAGGTGCTGAAGAAGGTATCGTTAAAGGTATCTATAAGCTTGAAACCGTTGCCGGAAGTGGTAAAGGTAAAGTACAGCTTATGGGCTGTGGCACTATTCTTGAAGAAGTACGTAAAGCGGCGCAAGCCCTAGCGAAAGACTTCGGCGTAAGTGCAGATGTATTCAGCGTAACCAGCTTTAACGAGCTAACTCGTGATGGTCAAGCAGTAGAGCGTTGGAACATGCTACACCCAACATCTGAGCCTAAGAAAGCGTATATCAGCCAAGTGTTATCAACGGATGCTCCTGCCATTGTGGCCACTGACTATATGAAAATATACGGTGAGCAATTACGTGCTTACATTCCGACTGACTATAAAGTACTGGGTACTGATGGTTTTGGTCGTAGTGATAGCCGCGCTAACTTACGTCATCACTTTGAAGTGGATGCTAAGTTCATTGTTATTGCGGCGTTGAAATCACTTGTTGAACGCAACGAAATGCCTGTTGATGTGCTCACTAAAGCCATCAAAGACTATGGCATCGATGCTGACAAGATCAACCCACAGTTCGCGTAAGAGGAATTTGGAATGGCTGATTTAAAAGAAATTTTGGTTCCTAATATCGATACTGATGCAGTACAAGTTATTGAAATTTGTGCGGCAGTGGGTGATTTTCTTGAAAAAGAAGCATCGATTATTACGGTTGAAAGCGATAAAGCGACCATGGATATTCCAGCACCTTTTGCTGGCACCTTAGCAGAATTGAAAATTGCTGTGGGTGATACCGTATCAGAAGGGACATTAATTGCCTTAATGTCTGCAGCTGGCGAAGCCGCTGCCCCTTCAGCTGAGCCTGCAAAAGCACCTGCGCCAGTGGCACAGGCGGCTGCACCGGCTCCAGTCGCCCCTGTAGCGGTTGCGGCTAATACTGGCGGCGCTACACAAGTGATTGAAGTGAAAGTACCTGATATCGGTGGGGATACTGATGTATCTATCATCGAGGTACTTGTTGCGGTAGGCGATACCATTGACGTTGATACTGGCTTAATTACGCTAGAAACCGATAAAGCCACCATGGATGTGCCATCTCCGAAAGCGGGTGTGGTAAAAGAAGTGAAAGTTGCTTTAGGCGATAAAGTATCTGAAGGATCGTTAGTTATCCTGTTAGAAGTAGCAGGTTCAGCTTCAGCTGCCTCAGCTGCCTCAGCTGCCTCAGCACCACAGGCGGCAGCGCCTGTTGCCCAAGCCGCTCCGGTTGCGCAGGCCACAAGCCAGGTACAAGAGATTCATGTGCCTGATATTGGCGATGCAAGTGATGTTGATATCATTGAAGTGCTTGTTGCTGTTGGCGACGAAGTGACTAAAGACCAAGGTTTAATCACTTTAGAAACAGATAAAGCGACTATGGAAGTACCGGCTCCTTTTGCTGGTAAGCTAGTCTCTTTAACGATTAAAGTGGGCGATAAAGTGTCTCAAGGTAGCTTAATTGCTACGATTGAAACTACTTCGTCAGCACCTGTTGCTGCCGTGCCAGTTGCTGAGCCAGCAAGTGTTTCAGCGCCTGTTGCGCCGATGCCAGCTAGTCGTCCTTCTACACCACCAGTACCGCATCATCCAAGTGCTGCGGTTACCGCATCAGGTGGGGTAGTACATGCGTCACCAGCAGTGCGTCGTTTAGCGCGTGAGTTTGGTGCCGATTTAACCTTGGTTAAAGGTAGCGGCCGTAAAGGACGTATTCTTAAAGAAGACGTACAAGCCTTTATTAAGTATGAGCTTTCTCGTCCTAAAGCGACGGCAGCTACTGCGGTAGCGGGTGGCGCAGGTGGCTTGAACGTAATTGCGGCACCAAAAGTCGACTTCAGTAAGTTTGGTGAAGTGGAAGAAGTGCCATTAAGCCGTATTCAAAAAATATCGGGTCCAAATTTACATCGCAACTGGGTTACTATCCCACACGTGACGCAGTTTGACGAAGCTGATATCACTGAGTTAGAAGCCTTCCGTAAGCAACAAAATGATGTTGCAGCGAAGAAAAAAGCGGATTACAAAATTACTCCTTTAGTCTTCATGATGAAAGCGGTAGCAAAAACATTGGCAGAGTTTCCAGTGTTTAACTCAAGTTTAAGTGCTGATGGTGAATCATTGATTCAGAAGAAGTACTTCCATATTGGTGTGGCAGTTGATACCCCAAATGGCTTGATGGTACCGGTTGTACGTGATGTAGATAAAAAAGGCATAGTAGAATTATCGCGCGAGCTAACTGATATTTCTATCCGTGCACGTGACGGCAAGCTAAAAGCTGCTGACATGCAAGGCAGTTGTTTTACCATTTCAAGTTTGGGCGGTATTGGGGGTACAGCGTTTACTCCAATCGTAAATTACCCAGATGTGGCCATTTTAGGTGTGTCAAAATCTGAAATTAAACCTAAGTGGAATGGTAAAGAGTTTGAGCCTAAGTTAATGTTGCCATTATCATTATCATATGATCACCGTGTAATTGACGGTGCAATGGCAGCCCGCTTTAGCGTAACGTTGTCAGGTATTTTATCTGACATCCGTACCATGATTCTGTAAACAAATTTGGCCGCTCTAATTGAGTGGCCTTTTTTATGTCGGTCTTTATCACTAATGTTTGATTGTGATCAACATCAAACAAAGGGTAAAATGCGGCCAGCTAACATGATCTGGCCACATTGATTGTTGAGACGGATTTGCCGCCAACACGGAAAAGAATAGAGGAAAAGATGAGTAACGAAATCAAAACTCAGGTAGTTGTATTAGGAGCAGGCCCAGCAGGTTATTCAGCAGCATTCCGTGCAGCTGATTTAGGCTTGGACACCATCATCGTTGAACGTTTTAGCACCCTGGGTGGTGTTTGTTTGAACGTAGGTTGTATTCCTTCAAAAGCATTATTACACGTAGCAAAAGTGATTGAAGAAGCCAAAATGGTTGAAGATCATGGTGTTTCTTTTGGCGAGCCAAAAATCGACTTAGACAAATTACGTGGCTTTAAAGAGAAAGTGATTGGTCAGTTAACTGGCGGATTAGGCGGAATGTCTAAAATGCGTAAAGTTGATGTGGTTAATGGCTTTGGTACTTTTACAGGTCCAAACACGCTAGAAGTTAAAGCGGAAGACGGTAGTGTTAAAGTCGTTCAATTTGAACACGCTATTATTGCTGCGGGTTCGCGTCCAATTAAACTGCCTTTCATTCCTCATGAAGATCCACGTATTTGGGATTCGACTGACGCATTAGAATTAAAAGAAGTGCCAGGCAAGCTTTTAGTGATGGGCGGTGGCATCATCGGACTAGAAATGGGTACGGTTTACTCATCTCTAGGTAGCGAAATTGACGTAGTAGAAATGTTCGACCAGGTCATTCCTGCTGCCGATAAAGACGTTGTTCGTGTATTCACTAAACAAATCAAGAAGAAGTTTAACCTGATCCTTGAAACTAAAGTGACAGCCGTTGAAGCTAAAGATGATGGCATTTATGTCACCATGGAAGGCAAGAAAGCGCCAACAGAACCTGTTCGTTATGACGCTGTATTGGTTGCAATTGGTCGCTCACCAAATGGTAAGTCACTTGCTGCTGAAAAAGCAGGCGTAAACGTTGATGAGCGTGGCTTTATCAATGTCGACAAGCAAATGCGTACTAACGTACCGCACATTTTTGCTATCGGTGATATCGTTGGTCAACCAATGTTGGCTCACAAAGGTGTGCATGAAGGCCATGTTGCTGCTGAAGTTATCTCTGGTCTTAAGCATTTCTTCGATCCAAAAGTTATCCCTTCAATTGCCTACACAGCACCTGAAGTCGCTTGGGTTGGTTTAACTGAGAAAGAAGCTAAAGAGCAAGGTATTGCATACGAAACAGCAACTTTCCCATGGGCTGCAAGTGGCCGTGCAATCGCATCTGATTGTAGCGAAGGTATGACCAAGTTAATTTTCGACAAAGAAACTCACCGCGTGATCGGTGGTGCTATTGTTGGTGTTAACGGTGGTGAATTATTAGGTGAAATCGGCCTAGCAATTGAAATGGGTTGTGATGCTGAAGATTTAGCATTAACGATTCATGCTCACCCAACCTTACATGAATCAGTAGGCTTAGCCGCAGAAATTTATGAAGGTTCAATTACTGATTTACCTAACCCTAAAGCGGTTAAGAAGAAGTAGTTAACACTTGTAACACTTTGCAACAAGGCACCCTTATGGGTGCTTTTTTTTGGTCTACACTTAGTTGATGATGCTATATTGTCAGTACGTATTTAAGGCTTGGTATTTATGTGTATTATCAATGGTGATTCAACTCTAGCTGAGCAGTGTTGTTAACTCAAATACGCTATACATGATTCGCTTGTAGCGAGTAAAAAAATTAGCCTGTGATTAAAATTGAATACAGGTGTTTAGTACTGCCAATTTCTTGTGAACATTTAATTTTTGCCAGAGAGAGTAAATGCAAATTAAACAGGCCTGTGCATTATTAGCCGTGTTATTTGTTACACAAGAAAACTTGCAACAGGCTTGCACTCGCTATTAAAACGAACATTTGCCTTGTTATCAGTGCAAGGTTCAAGTTTGACTATAAGTTCATGTTAGCTGCCGCAGTTTCATTTATTGACCTGTTAATCCGAGTTAAGGTTATTTAGATGAATGGTAACTTGCGCAGTCTTGGTGATTTAATTGAGATGGATGTCATTATCACTTAAGTTGAAATAATTTAGTGTTTTTCTAATACATCGCTATTTCTAATTGGAGTGATCACCCCCGAATGCCAAGATTGTTATTGCTTATCATCACACAAATGACTTTATTGATGCTATCTATGCCTGTAGCGGGGAATGACTTTGTTCAACGGGTATTTAACGCAAAAGATGGTTTAGCAAATAGCACCATTAATGACATCAGTTTTGACAGTTACGGTTTTGCTTGGCTGGCTACAGAGCAAGGGCTGTATCGGGTAAGTAACAGCGCTATTCGGCGAATTGATAATGTCGATAACTCTTCTGTGTTAGAAGATGAAATGTTGTACTCAGTGGTACCTGTTACCGATGAGTATTTGCTTATTACTTCTGGAATTGCTCTATATTTATATAGTTTACGTGACCATCAATTTACAGAGTTATATCAACCCTCCACTCAAAATAGCCTCAGAGTTGCGACCATTCTTGCTAATGAACAAGCCCAATTTGAAATACTGACCACTAATGGCCAACGATATATGTTTGATGTCGCTTCAAAGCTATTATCTGTAGATCTTAAAGGGAATTTAGCCACAGAGTTGATTTGGACGGGACAACTTATTTTGCCTAATCAGGATAGGATTTATACCTCAACTCATACAGCGGAGCTGCATTTAGCAAACCATGATGTGGTCGATTTAGGTTGGCATAAAGCCAGAGGGACGATTATTGGCTTAATGCAAGATTCTAAGCAACGCGTATGGTTATTTACTTCAAAAGGCTTGTTCAATGTAGATATCCAACAGCGAGAAATTATCCCAGTTGAAGATAAACCCTATTATATCGAAAAAGTGGTTGAAGATAATCATGGTGTATTGTGGCTAGGTACTCGAGCGGGATTATTGTCTTGGAATGTAGAAACGAATCAAACGGTCAGTTATCGCGATTCTCTTAAAACGGCCGCTAATATTAATTATATTCATGCTTTGGCTATCGACTCTAATGGTTTGATTTGGGTGGGCGGTTCAGGTTATGGCCTAGCTCTTGCTGCCACATCGCCAGACTTTTTATTGGATACTTTTTCGCAATCATCCATTTATCAATTAAGTAACCAAATGGTGTGGTCGATTTACGAGCAAGATAACAAAGTTTGGTTAGGCACCGAAGGCGGGCTAGAGATAGTTGATATGGTAACAAAGCGAGCCGAGCTAATTTTGTTAGAGGGCTTTGAATTAAATGACAGTATTTATCAAATAAATGATTTAGACCAAGAGCATTTAGTGCTTTCTACTACCACCGGATTATTTGTGGTCAATAAGCTCACTAACCAAGTGATAGATTTTCATAGTTGGAGCGGCGGCACATCGTCTTTGCGTGATGCAATTGTGATGCACACTTATCCAGATCCCTTTATTAGTGGCAGAATTTGGTTTTCGACCAATAAAGGCCTGTTCTATTGGCAAACGGGAGAGACTGATCTACAACCTTTTACAGGGAACTTGGATAACAAAGCACGTTTTGCTTCGATCATCCGCGACAGCCAACAACGTTTATGGTTAGGGGGTAAAAAAGATCTGGGTTATTTAGATTCAAGTGATCAATTTGTTTCTATTAAAGAGCAAGTCATTTATCAAGATAAGCAACTTGATGTGGCGCATTTAATGGAAGTCAGTCCTAATGTGTTTTGGATAGGCACCCATCAAAAGGGGCTATTAGAACTCAATACGACGACCGGAGAGATAACTCACCTTAATGAACGCTGGAATATAGAATGCGGCGTGGTACTGTTTTTAAAAGAGACGCCCGATGATTTTCTGATTGGTTGCTACCGTTCAATTATCCAATTCAATAAACACACTCGAACCCCGACTTCATTTACCCATTATGATGGATTTATTTCTAATGAATTTAATGAATTAGCGGTTTATTTTCAGCCAGAAAAAGGCCTATTTCTTGGTACACCAGACGGCGCTATGTTAATTGAGCCAAGATTATTAGCGAATCGAATTGCGAACAATGAGGCTTTTCTTGAATCGGTTTCTATTCATTACAGCGATCGCACCGATTTATTTTTATTGCCTGCACAGCTTAAAACAGTTAAGCCTGAAGCCAGTTTAATTAGTTTTCAAATATCAAACTTAGATTACCTTGACGAAAGCCCGATGAGCCTGCAATACCGATTATTAAAGCAAGGCAGTCCACCTTCATCTTTTGTATTGTTAGAAGGTAAATCACAAATCAACATATCGGGGATCAGCGGTGGCAATTATACCCTAGAGCTAAACTATAAAAGCCAAAATGTGTGGTCTAAATACCCTTTTAGTTTTGCATTTAAAGTAGAAGAATATTGGTGGCAGTCGCAATATTTTAAAGGTGTGCTTATTTTTAGCGTGCTATTTTTTGCCTTTTTCTTATCCCTTTATCGTCAGCGACAAGTGATGCGTTTCAAAAAGGTGAATCAAGACTTGATTGAAAGTGATGATCGCCTGTCGCAAGCATTAAGGGGCAGTGATTCTGATTTATGGGAATGGCGTGACGACTCTAAAATGCTAATGCTAGATAATCGCGGCGGTTTGCTGGGCGGGAAAAGTAGGATTGTTGCAACGCTAGATGAGGTGCCTGTGCACCCTGATGACGTCGAGCGCGTGACTCAAGCCTGGTTACATTTTTTAAAATCTAAATCAGACATGATTGATGTGGAATATCGCTATCATCATGAATCAGGAAAATGGCGCTGGTTAAGGGTTAAAGGACGGGCAATTTCTTGGCATCCGACAACGGGTAGATTAAGTAGAGCCGCAGGGATTTATTCGGATGTCACTGTTCAGCGTGAGCTTGAAAGTGAAATTAAGTTATTAGCTGAAGCGTTTGAAAACACCTCAGAAGGCATGCTGGTTTTAGATGCCGACAAACGTATTAAAATTAGTAATCTGGCAGCAAGACGCATTCTTGCGACTGATGAATCGGCGTTATTAGGGCAGTTGTTTTCTAATATCGTAGTATCAAGCCAAGTACCGTTAAATATCGATAAATTATTTACTCAGGCGACCTTTTGGAGTGGTGAGCGAGAGTTATTATGTCAAAGTAGCCAGCCTTGTCCTGTGTGGTTGAATATCTCAAAAATGTTGAGTTCAGAAGGGGATACGCAACATTATGTGGTGGTGTTCTCTGATATGACGGAGCGCAAACTTAACGAGCTAAAACTGCAGCGTTTGGCTAACAATGATTCCCTTACCGGGTTAGCTAATCGTACCCAGTTTGTGACTAACTTAAAGCATGTCATTGAAGAGGCCTGCAGAAATGATGAAAAGTTAGCATTATTATTTTTAGACTTAGATAGGTTTAAATCGGTTAATGACTCCTACGGACACAGTATGGGAGATGCATTATTGGTTGAAGCGGCGAATCGTCTGCAATCCTGTTTAAATTCGGAACACGTGTTATGCCGTTTTGGCGGTGATGAATTTGTCATCTTATTACGCAATGTAAATGACGGTAATACGATTAATCACATCGCTGATAAATTGTTAAAACAAATCGAAATGCCATTTAAGTTATACGGTCGAGAGTTTTTTATCTCTACCAGTATTGGTATTAGCTGCTGGCCAGAAGATTGCCGTGATCCTGAAATGCTCATTAAAAATGCTGACCTAGCTATGTACCATGCAAAAGAGGAAGGTAAGGGCAATTTTCAATATTATTCTGCAGAGCGCAATGCCGAGGCCCTATATCATTTGCGGCTTGAAGCGGATTTACGTAAAGCGATTGAGCGTAACGAGTTAGAGCTGCATTATCAGCCTCAAATAGACATCCTGCATAATGACCGATTTATTGGTATGGAGGCATTGTTGCGCTGGAAGCATCCCACTGAAGGATATGTCCGCCCTGATATTTTTATTAAAGTCGCTGAGTCTTGCGGATTTATTATCGATATTGATTGCTGGGTGCTCAAGCAAGCATGTTTAGATGGTGCAAGATGGCATCAACACTATCAACAGGATTTTAAATTGTCGGTGAACGTTTCTGCGGTACATTTTAGACAAAGTAGTTTCATTGGATTTGTCAAAAGTACTCTGGCTGAAACTGGCTTTCCCGCATCAAAGTTATGCCTTGAAATCACCGAAGGTGTGTTGATGAAAGAGTTGCATGTCGCAACACATCATTTATCCCAACTTAAAGCTCTTGGGGTTCAAGTGGCGATTGATGATTTTGGTACGGGTTATTCATCTTTGGCTTACTTACGTACTTTTGAGGTCAACTCCTTAAAAATTGACCGTTCATTTTTAATCGATATTGCTGATAATCAAGCTGACCAAGCAATCGTGTCGAGTATTATTGAGCTGGCGCGTAACTTGAAATTAAACGTGGTTGCAGAAGGGATTGAAACCCATGAGCAACTGGAGCAGGTTTTCAGTCGTGGTTGCTATATCATTCAAGGCTATTATTTTGCTAAACCTATGCCAAGAAATGATCTGGATACTTTTATGGGCATAGACACTAAAAGTCGGGCTATTTCATTTGATAATTGAATTAGTGATTGTTAGTTGTAGTTTGCTAGAATGTGAGCGTTTTTAACTGTATCTGGAACAGCTATGCCGGTGATTAATCGTTTATTTTTGGGGTGTATTTACATTAGCATTACGCTAATGGCTACATTAGTCTGTAGTTCGGCCAATGCCGCCGATGAAAAACCAACTGCTTTCAAAGAGCGTCCAACCATTGGTCTTGTGCTCAGTGGCGGCGGCGCCAAAGGCGCGGCTCACATTGGCGTACTGCAAGTGCTGGAAGCAAACCATATCCCTGTCGATTACATTGCCGGTACCAGCATTGGTGCTTATGTTGCGGGTATGTATGCGTTAGGTTTTAGCGCCAATGAAATTGAAACCATTATGCTAAAAGGCGAGTGGGACGAAGGCTATTCAGATACGATCCCGCGTGAAGAGCTTACTTTTCGTGATAAACAGTTACGTGATAAATACAATATCCCTGTTGATGTCGGTTTTAAAGAAGGTTCAATCACCTCTCCTAGCGGCTTACTTCAAGGTCAGACTATGTCGCATTTATTGCGCCATTCCACTGATTTAGTGGAACAGTTCGGCGATTTTGATGATCTTGCTATCCCTTATCGTGCGGTAGCCACTAATTTAGCCACCAGTGAAGCGGTGGTTTTGTCAAAAGGCAGCATTGTGCAATCTATGCAAGCCTCAGCTTCAGTGCCCGGTGCGCTGCAGCCTGCTCTGATTGATGGAATGTTACTGGTCGATGGCGGTATCGCAAACAACATGCCGATTGATGTTGTTAAGGCTATGGGAGCCGACATCATTATTGCTGTCGATATCGGTTCACCATTGGCGAGTCAAGCCCAGCTAAATTCTACCATCGCGGTATTGGAACAGCTTTCAACGATTCTTACGCAAGCAAGTACCGAAAAACAAAAACAATTATTAACCAAACAGGATATTTTAATCCGCCCGTGGATTGATAATTTAAGCACAACTGATTTTAGTATTATGCCTCAGGCATTGGTTATTGGTGAGCAAGCCGCACAATTGAAATATGAACAGTTGGTGAAATTGTCGATTTCTGAAGACGCATATCAAGATTATGTGCGCAACAAGAAACAGAAACGTATGGCTTGGGTTGATCCCATAAAAGAGCCTATTTACAGAATTGTATTAGATAACAAATCTTCGATTAATGACAAATTAATCCGTGATCGTCTTGGCATTAGTGAAGGCCAAGTGGTCACTAAAGAAGAGCTAGAAGCTGCGCTACAGCGGGTTTATGCTCTTAATCAATTTGAAAGAGTGGACGCAGAATTTACCGACACTGAGAATGGGCGTATTTTAACGGTAACCTCAAAAGCCAAAGGATGGGGACCAAATTACTTTAACGCAGGGTTTAACTGGGAAGATGATTTCAGTTTAGACTCATCTGTTTCGTTAAATCTTGCCTACACCATGACCAATTTAACCGACAATGGTGGTGAGTGGCGCAATGAACTAGAGCTGGGGTTAAATAAACGATTCTCTACCGAGTTTTACCAACCCTTGGATCGTGACCAAGATTATTTTGCTCTGTCACGTTTTGAATATGAGCTTAAAAATTGGGATGTTTATGAGCAAAATGAACGCATTTTTGAGTTAGAAAATAAAGAGGTTAGTTTAGTTGCGGGACTTGGGGCTAATTTATCCTCTCACGGCATTGTTGAAGTAGGTTTTATCACTGAATATGGCTCAATTTCAAACAGCGTCGCGCTAAATGGCAATTTCGATTATAGAACCTATGGTGGTTACTTTAAGGCTGCCTATGACACCTTAAACAGTATCAGCTTTCCGACTGAGGGTAATCGATTAACTATGACGCTGCATTTTCGAGATGAATACTATGACAGCAATGATTTAATTGGCTTCACCAGTCTTCATGATCAAACTTTGCAAATTGAAGCGGATTGGAAAGGCGCACTTAGACTCGGTAATCATGCTGTTGTGGGTAAAATGGCTTTAGCGACGGTTGAAAGTGATCATGAGTTGAACGTGCATTTCAGCAGTCTAGGTGGGTTCTTGAATTTATCAGGTTTCCATAAAAATGCCCTCGCTGGACCACATAAAGTCTTTGGTGCGGCCATTTATCAATATGATTTAGGCAGAGACCTATTGGTTACCGATGTACCATTATATTTAGGTGTCAGCGCCGAGGCGGGTAATGTATGGTATACCCGTGATGCCGTCGATTTAGGCGACTTAATTTATGCTGGGAGTTTATATTTAGGTACCGATACCTCTTGGGGCCCTGCAGCATTAGGCTTTGGATTTACTGATTTAGGCGATAAATCAGTTTACTTATTTGTCGGTAAAAACTTCTAAAAATATTTTCAGGTCTAATAAAAATGGCATCGTTAAACGATGCCATTTTTCATTTTTTAAGCTTGGGTCTGTTGTTGTTTGTTGGTTAAATTATGTTCTACACCAAACGAATTCATTCATCTCTTGACCCGAGTTTATGTGAGTTAATTATCTAATAGGTAGGCTGACAATATTGGCGAGACGGCTGATAACTGGCTGATTTGGTGGTGGCCAACAACCCATTTAGTTTGCTGTGCAACTTGAGGCGCTGGGATGGCGATGGTTTGCATATTGGCAGCTCTTGCGGCAATTAAGCCATTAAAAGAGTCTTCAATTGCCAAGCAATTAACGGCATCAACAGCTAATTTAGCCGCGCAATTTAAGTAGACTTCTGGGTGCGGTTTACCGAGTTGTAAATGCTCAGCAGAGCAAATAGCATCGAAATGCTCACTAATACCAAGTTTGGTTAATACCGCATCAATTATAGGTGATGGGGATGAGGTTGCTAACCCAATTTTAAGCCCTTTTTGACGACAATCTTTTAAGGTGTCAATCACTCCCTCCATGGGCTCACCATCAAGTCGAATGTGCTCTGCGACAGCTTGAACAATTTGGCTCGCTGTGTCGGCGTTGTTATAGTTAGCCCAAGGAAAGCGCTGATACCAATAATCAACAACCTGATCAATACGATAGCCTGTCGTACTTTCTACATCTTCGAGTGTGAGTTTGAGCCCCAGACTATGCATTACCGCCATTTCGGCTTTTTGCCATGCGGGTTCAGAATCAATTAATACTCCATCCATATCAAAAATTACGGCTTTAATATTGATATTTGCCATCGCTAAGCTTACTCAGTGAGTTATTTTGAGGTCTAGAATATCGTTATCTACAAGATTATTCAGTAAAAATACAAATATTTGAAATTATTTTTACGCAATGATGTAGAGTTTGTAAGGTTTATTTAAATCGAATGGTTTAGTTTAAGTATATGAAAGAATATTGTTTTTTTACTGTTTCAAACTATTGTCTAATTTTCTTTGTTTTAATATCACTTTACATTGCAAGTTGGACAAAAAAATCCAGTAGATTTCATCTGCGTAATAGTGTGAGCTGATTCATACTTTTTTAAAGCTGTAGTATACTGGGGGTCGGATTTCAAGCCCGAACCTGTGGAATTTCAGCGTGACTAAAACTGACGTTGAGTTTTGCCGTAAGGCGTCAAACAAAGAGGAATGTTGCCGTGCTAGAAGCATATCGTAAACACGTCGCAGAGCGTGCTGCAGAGGGTGTTGTCCCTAAGCCATTAGATGCACAACAAGTGGCTGAGTTAGTGAAGTTAGTTGAGACTCCACCTGCTGGTGAAGAGGCCGTGATCCTCGACTTATTAGAAAACCGTATTCCACCGGGTGTGGATGAAGCAGCCTATGTTAAAGCGGCTTTTTTAGATGCAGTAGCTAAAGGCACTGTTAAGTCGCCAATTCTATCTGCAGAGCGCGCTACCGAATTACTAGGTACTATGCAAGGCGGATACAACATTGAGCCGTTGATCGCTCAATTAGATAATCCAGCATTAGCTCCTATCGCCGTTACCGCATTATCAAACACCTTATTAATGTTTGACTCTTACCATGACGTGGTAGAGAAAATGCAAGCTGGTAACGCTTTTGCTAAACAAGTGGTTGAATCATGGGCCAATGCAGATTGGTTCTTAAATCGTCCAAAGTTAGCTGACAAAGTCACATTAACAGTATTTAAAGTGGCGGGTGAAACCAACACTGATGACCTATCGCCTGCACCAGATGCATGGTCACGTCCAGATATTCCATTGCACGCATTAGCGATGCTGAAAAACGCCCGTGACGGTATCGTACCTGATCAACCAGGCGTAGTCGGTCCAATTAAAGAAATCGAAGCCCTTAAAGGCAAAGGTCACCCACTGGTTTATGTTGGTGATGTAGTGGGTACGGGTTCTTCACGTAAATCAGCCACTAACTCAGTACTATGGTTCATGGGCGATGATATCCCTTATGTACCAAACAAACGTGCTGGTGGTTTCTGTTTAGGTAACAAAATTGCACCAATCTTCTTCAACACTATGGAAGATGCTGGCGCATTACCAATCGAACTTAACGTAGATAAGATGGAAACTGGCGATGTTATCGACATTTATCCATACGAAGGCGTTGTTAAACGTGGTGGCACTGATGAAGTCATCTCTACGTTCGAATTAAAAACGGAAGTGTTATTAGACGAAGTTCGCGCTGGTGGCCGTATTCCATTAATCATTGGCCGTGGCTTAACTGACCGTGCACGTGAAACGCTAGGCTTAGATGTATCTAAAGTCTTTGTACGTTCACAAGATGTTGCAGATACTGGCAAAGGTTACACTTTAGTACAGAAGATGGTAGGTAAAGCATGTGGTGTTGCCGGTGTTCGCCCTGGCCAATACTGTGAGCCTAAAATGACATCAGTGGGTTCGCAAGATACCACAGGCCCAATGACCCGTGATGAGCTAAAAGATTTAGCGTGTTTAGGTTTTAGTGCTGATTTAACCATGCAGTCTTTCTGTCACACTGCGGCTTATCCAAAGCCAGTTGACGTTGATACTCACCATACATTACCTGATTTCATCATGAACCGTGGCGGTGTATCGCTTCGTCCAGGCGATGGTGTTATTCACTCATGGTTAAACCGTATGTTACTTCCAGATACCGTTGGTACTGGTGGTGACTCACATACGCGTTTCCCTATTGGTGTTTCTTTCCCAGCAGGTTCTGGCTTAGTGGCATTTGCTGCAGCAACTGGCGTTATGCCACTTGATATGCCTGAATCAGTATTAGTGCGCTTTAAAGGTGAAATGCAACCAGGTATCACTTTACGTGACCTAGTACATGCCATTCCACTTAAAGCGATTGAAATGGGTCTGCTTACGGTTGAGAAAAAAGGCAAAATCAATGCTTTCTCTGGCCGTGTATTAGAAATCGAAGGTCTTGAAAAACTTAAAGTTGAACAAGCATTCGAATTATCTGACGCATCAGCAGAACGTAGTGCAGCAGGCTGTACTATCAAGCTAGATAAAGAGCCAATCATTGAATATCTAAACTCTAACATCGTCATGTTAAAGTGGATGATCAGCGAAGGTTACGGCGATCGTCGTACCATTGAGCGTCGTATCACAGCAATGCAAGATTGGTTAGCTAATCCAGTATTAATGGAAGCTGACAAAGATGCAGAATACGCTGAAATTATTGAAATCGACCTAAACGAAATTAAAGAGCCAATTCTTTGTGCACCAAACGATCCTGATGACGCAGTGCTGTTATCAAGCGTTGCACAAACTAAGATTGACGAAGTGTTCGTGGGTTCTTGTATGACAAACATCGGTCACTTCCGTGCGACCGGTAAGATGTTAGACAAGTTTGCTAAAACACTACCAACACGTTTATGGATTGCACCACCAACTAAGATGGACAAAGATCAGTTAACTGAAGAAGGTTACTACTCAATCTTTGGCCGCGTTGGTGCACGCATTGAGATCCCAGGTTGTTCATTATGTATGGGTAACCAAGCACGTGTTGCTGAAGGCGCGACCGTTGTTTCAACTTCAACTCGTAACTTCCCTAACCGTTTAGGTACTGGCGCAAACGTATACTTAGCATCAGCTGAGTTAGCGGCAGTAGCAGCGTTATTAGGTCGTTTACCTTCAGTCGAAGAGTACCAAGAATACGCGAAGGAATTAGATGCAACCGCAGCTGATACTTACCGTTACTTGAACTTCGACCAAATCGACTCTTACACTAAGAAAGCGGGCAGCGTGATTATTCAATCAGCGGTTTAAGCTTGAAGTAGTTAATTGTGGAACTAAAAATGCCAGCAGAAATGCTGGCATTTTTGTTGGTGGCAGAACTTAAGTTTATTTATTTTGAATTGATTTTTATTTTAGAAGTAATGTAATTTCTTTATAAATATGATTTAAAATCATTCCGTTATCCGTTATCCGTTATCCGTTATCCGTTATCCGTTATCCGTTATCATTTTGTTTTTAATTTAAAAGGATTTTTGTCATTCATGAAAGCCATATATTTACTATTGCTCTTGCCAATACTCGCTACAGCACACAACTTACCAAATTTTTTGTCCGTCGATACTGATAAAGAATACATTGCAACCATTGATACCTTGCGTAGCTTATTACCTAAAAATGGTGACCCAGAAATCTTAATTGGTTTGGCCTTACCCTATAGTTTGTTAGATATCCAGCCCACAAAATTTACTTCATTAATTGATAAAAACCAGTTCACTAATTTTAATTTAGGGGTAATGAGTCAGGCGATATTTAAAGCTAAAGAGCAGTTTGTTGTCGGCTTACCTAACAGGGTATTGTGTCAAAATTCGACCTGTAGAAAAACGAGAATGACATTGATTAATCAATTCATGGCGGAACAAGCTAAAGTAGGTGAGTTTTTCAATCAGAATGAAGATATTCTCATTGTACAAAGAACAACCGATGATGTTTATCGAATTAATAATGCTTTTTATACCCCGTCGGGCATTATTCAATATCAGCCCTCTGCAGTAGCAGGTTTTGTGCCTTCAGCCAATTGGTCAGAATATAAAAGCACTGAAGAATTAACAAGTTGCAATACATGTTCAGTTCGGTCAACTACGGTGAGAAATATTATGGCTCAATATAATGTAGCGGCTATTGTTCGAGAGGCTAATATGGGGTTGAACGTTATTTTTGGCGGCATAAGTAATAACCATTGGGGGGTAATGGTCATTGAACAATCTGCCGATAAACCAAAAGTTGGGCAACGAAATTCGTTAGGTTTTGAGTATGAAGATGTGATCGAGCTAACGCCCAAAGCTTATTATTATCAAACCAATTAACTCGCTATAATGAGTTGCTCTTTGCTAGAAGCAAGAACACAATATTCTGCTTCTAGCTTCTAGCTTCTAGCTTCTAGCTTCTAGCTTCTAGCTTCTAGCTTCTAGCTTCTAGCTTCTAGCTTCTAGCTTCTA
>NZ_JAPJEE010000017.1:57571-66901 GCF_030731885.1 Shewanella sp. ULN5 | reverse complement strand
GCTTGTCATTACGAATATTTTATATTCATCGAAATCAATGCTTCGCGAGATCCTTTCTCTGCTCGAAGACGTGCTAAATATCGTTCCCAAATTTCCACTTGATGACTACCTAATTCATAAAGAATTTTCCATGAAAACAGCCCAGTATCATGGCCATCGTCAAATACAATTTTTACGGCATAATTACCAACAGCTTCAATTGCGTTGATATTAACCTCTTTTTTGTGGGTCACTAAAATCGGGTTACCATGCTGCTGAACCTCTGCAGATGGTGAGTGCACACGAAGCATTTCACAGCTGATGTTAAACATTTCGCCGTTGTCAAAGCTCACTTCTAACAACTTAGACTTACGCTTTAGTTTAATGCCAATAACGTTTGGGGTGGCTTCTGACATGTTATTACCTATAAAAAGTGGTTACCATAAAAAAGGATTAACGATAAATCGAGGATTTTAATCATACTCGATTTTGGCGTTAATCCCATTTTTATCATGCCTAAACGTGACATGTTAAGACATCATTTCAGCTTGATAGTGATCCAGTGTCTAAAGAATAAAGCGGCTTAGATCTTCATCTTGTACGAAAGTATCTAAGTGCTTATTCACATACTCGGCATCAATCACGAAGGTTGAACCTGACTTTTCTGAGGCATCATAAGATATCTCTTCCATCAGCTTTTCCATTACCGTATGCAGTCTACGCGCGCCGATATTTTCAGTGCGCTCGTTCACTTGCCAAGCGGCCTCTGCGATACGCTCAATACCTGATTCAACAAACTCGACAGTGACACCTTCAGTGCCCATCAAAGCCACGTACTGTTCGGTAAGTGAGGCATGTGGTTCTGTTAAAATGCGTTTGAAATCGTTAGCAGATAACGCATCTAACTCAACGCGAATAGGTAAACGACCTTGTAATTCAGGGATCAAATCAGATGGTTTTGACATCTGGAATGCACCTGAGGCGATAAACAAAATATGGTCTGTTTTTACCATACCGTGCTTGGTGGTTACCGTACAACCTTCGACTAAAGGTAGAAGGTCGCGTTGCACACCTTCACGCGATACATCAGGACCAGAGGTTTCACCACGTTTACAAATTTTGTCAATTTCATCTAAAAACACGATGCCATGCTGTTCGACTAACTCGATGGCTTGTTCTTTTAAATCTTCCTGATTAACTAACTTTGCCGCTTCATCTTCGATCAATTGTTTATAAGCATCTTTGATTTTCATCTTTTTACGCTTAGAGGTGTTCTGGCCTAAGTTTTGAAATAAGCCTTGAAGCTGATTGGTCATTTCTTCCATGCCTGGTGGAGACATGATTTCAACACCAATTTGAGGCGCAGTAACATCAATTTCAATTTCTTTATCGTCTAGCTGGCCTTCACGCAGTTTTTTACGGAAGATTTGACGAGTGCCTGAATCCTCTTTTTTCTCGGTTTCCCAATCTTCTTTTGGCTTAGGCAGTAAAGCATCTAAAATACGCTCTTCGGCAAGTTCTTCGGCACGAAAACGGCATTTCTTCATTTGCTGTTCGCGGGTCATTTTCACCGCAGAGTCAGTTAAATCGCGAATGATTTGCTCAACTTCTTTGCCGACATAACCCACTTCGGTAAATTTAGTGGCTTCTACCTTGATGAAAGGGGCATTAGCCAATTTAGCTAACCGGCGGGCAATTTCAGTTTTACCGACACCCGTTGGGCCGATCATGAGAATATTTTTCGGGGTCACTTCTTGACGTAAAGATGCGTCTAGTTGCATACGGCGCCAGCGATTACGAAGGGCTACCGCAACTGAGCGTTTGGCATTTTTTTGGCCAATAATGTGCGAATCGAGTTCATGGACAATTTCACGAGGGGTCATTTCAGACATAATTTTTCCTTTCGCTCGAATTAATAATTCAGCTCTTCAACGGTTTTGAATTGATTGGTGAATACACAAATATCGCCAGCGATGGTCAGTGACTTTTCTGCAATGTCACGGGCGCTTAATTCGGTATTTTGCAGTAAGGCAAGTGCAGAAGCGTGAGCATAGTTACCACCAGAACCTATGGCAATTAAATCGTGTTCAGGCTGAACAACATCACCGTTACCGGTAATAATTAATGATTCTTTGGTATCAGCAACCACTAACATGGCTTCTAACTTACGCAGCATTTTGTCGGTGCGCCAATCTTTGGCTAGTTCGACGGCTGACTTAAGTAAGTGACCTTGATGCATTTCAAGTTTAGTTTCGAAACGTTCAAATAAGGTAAATGCATCAGCTGTGCCGCCAGCAAAACCCGCTAAGACTTGGTTGTTATAAAGGCGGCGTACTTTTCGTGCATTGCCCTTCATGACAGTGTTGCCCAAAGACACTTGGCCATCACCTGCGATGACAACTTGGTTATTACGGCGTACAGATACGATTGTAGTCACAGTAAATCCTCTTCACTAAATTCAGCAGGTATAAAAAGCCTTCTGCTAATTGATATAAAGGATATGGGGGAGTGATTGGCGGTTTTCAAGTTAGAAAGGTTAACATTCGTTTATGAAAAAGCCCGATGTCTCGGGCTTTCATTTTTAGGTATAAAATAGCCTTATTGCCATAACCAAATCTGGCAGGTATTGATGCCCGCTTTTTGCATTTTATGGCGGCCACGTTCGCCATCACGCTTGCTTTCAAATGGCCCTAAAACGACACGATACCATACACCGTTAGTGCCTTCTGAGCGTTTGACCAAGGCTTCCATCCCCATGAAAGCAATGCGCGCTTTCATTTCATTGGCCTGGCTTTCTTGGCGGAACGAGCCACATTGCATTTGATATAAACCACTCGAGACGACGCCTGAATTAGGCACATCAACGTCTACACTTTTATTTTCTAACTCTTCAAGATAAGTCCATTCTTCTTGAGGTTTTGGTGGTAAGGCATTGGGATCTTTTTTGGCCACTGCTGGTTTAGTTGCTTGCTTGTCTGTGGCTGTCGACTTTGTCGCTGTGTTGATTGCAGGCGCTACGTCTTCTGAGCTGCCTTTAATGGTCCATAAAAAGTAACCAAATCCAGATACCAATACGATGGCTAGCAACCAAGGTATCAAGGGCATATTGCTTGATGAGGTGTTTCGTTTTGACGAACGCGCCCCTTTACCGGCCTTAGCGGCCGATTTAGGTTTGCGATTGGCATAATCTCGGCTCATATTTACATGCGCTCTAAGGTTTCAATGCCTAATAACGATAAGCCAGTTTTTAAGGTGTTAGCTGTTAATTGGGCTAATAACAGACGGCTTTGCTTTTGCGCGTCGGTGTCGGCCGCCAGAACGGGGCAGGCTTCGTAGAAGCTTGAGAACTCGCTGGCTAGCTCATAGAGGTAGGCACATAATACGTGCGGCTGACCTTTGTCTGTCATGCGGGTTAGCACTTCATTAAACTGCGCAAGCTTAGTCCCTAAGTCTTTTTCTTTCTCGTGCTCAAGTACAATTTTTGCCTGACTTAGGTCGATGTTGTCAGCACGCTTGAAAATACCCGCGACGCGAGTGTAAGCGTAAAGTAGGTAAGGCGCGGTATTACCTTCAAAGCTCAGCATTTGCTCGAAGCTAAAAATATAATCACTGGTGCGGTTTTTGGATAAATCAGCATATTTAACCGCGCTGATCCCTACTACTCGGGCAATTTCAGTTAAGGTTTGCTCATCCATATCAGGATTTTTGCTACGCACTAATTCCAGCGCACGTACATTGGCTTCATCTAATAAATCAACCAGCTTAACGACGCCACCGCTTCGAGTTTTGAATGGGCGGCCGTCTTCGCCGTTCATGGTACCAAAGCCTGTATGTTCTAACGTCATCTCTGGACGAACAAATTTAGCTAGGCGCGCAAGATTAAATACCTGCTGGAAGTGCAGCGCTTGACGTAAATCCACAAAGTACAACGCACGATCCGCTTTGAGTACATTTGAACGATAACGCATTGCGGCTAAGTCAGTCGTCGCATACAAATAACCGCCATCGGCTTTTTGAATGATAACAGGAAGAGGTTCACCCTCTTTGGTTTTAAATTCATTTTGAAATACGACTTTGGCGCCGTTACTTTCGGTTAATAAACCTTGGGCATCTAAGTCAGCAACAACTTGATCTAAATCGGCATTGTAGGCACTTTCGCCATGGACATCTTCGCGGGTTAAGCTAACACCTAAACGCTGGTATACGTCCAAACAATGGCTAAGTGAGATATCATTAAACTCACGCCATAATTTGTTGCAGTAAGTATCACCCGACTGTAGTTTTACCACTAACTGACGCGCGCGAGTTGCGAACTCAGTTGATTCATCAAAGCGAACTTTGGCAGCACGGTAAAAGTTTTCTAAATCAGATAATTCTAAGGCGGCCTGTTCACCTTGAGCCGCTCGTAATTCTTCCATATAAGCTAGCAACATACCGAACTGGGTGCCCCAGTCGCCTACATGATTTTGACGAATAACGTTATGACCTAAAAACTCCAATGCGCGGACTACGCTGTCACCAATAATGGTTGAACGTAAATGCCCTACGTGCATTTCTTTGGCTAGATTGGGTGAAGAGTAGTCAACAACGATATTTTGCTTGGCCGGTAATGGCACACCTAAGTGATCATCATTAAGCGCCTGTTGCAATTGGTTGGCTAGGGCATTGTCATCAATGAAAAAGTTAATAAAACCCGGGCCTGCGATAGCCACTTTAGCCACATGGGAAGACTTTGGTAACGTGTCGATAATAAGTTGAGCGACTTCACGCGGCGGTTTGCCCACCACTTTAGTGAGCATCATTGCAAGGTTGGTGGCTAAGTCACCATGGCTTTTATCTTTAGTGCGGTCCACTTGAATACGCGCTTGAAAATCAGCTGGCACAATACCTTGTTGTTGGAACGAGGCGATGGTTTGTTGTAGTAAAGATTCAATATGTGATTTCATGGGCCTTTGCTTGCACTAAATTCGTTAATGAATGACACGACAGAACCGCATATTTTAGCCGCTTATGGGGGTAAATTGCTATGTACTTGATAGAATTTTTTAAGATTCATCATTCTGAGGCAATTAAGCGTCCTAATAGCAGTCAATTACATTAAATCTTGTGGATCACGATCGATACTCCAGCGACATTTTTTGGTTTCAGGCAGTTGCTCGATTAAGTTTAAGATTTTTTCAAACTCAAGCTGAAGCCTTTGGCGTGTTTTGGCTTGAAACATCAACTGCCGACGATATTTACCGGCTTTGCGATCCAGTGGGGCTGGAATAGGACCGATTATTTCAAAGGCTTTGTCTTGGGGTAAAAGTTGACTGACTTTGGTTAAAAACGCGTCTGCGTCGGCTGCTGAATGAGCTTCTGCGCGAATGAGTACCATGTGCCAGGCGGGAGGCAGTTGTGCTAGTTGCCGCTCCTTAAGTTGTTCTCGGGCAAAATCGCCGTAGCCCTGACGTAATAAACTGCGCAGCAAGACATTGTCGCTCTGGTGGGTTTGTAATAGTACTTTACCGGGTTTGTCTGCGCGGCCTGCTCGACCTGAAACCTGAGTGTATAGCTGGCCAAAACGTTCAGGGGCGCGAAAGTCAGCACTGAATAATGCCCCATCTACATCGAGCAAGCCCACTAACGTCACATCCGGAAAATGATGCCCTTTGGCCAGCATTTGCGTTCCAACCAGTATTTTGTATTCGCCTTTATGAATGCCGTGCAGTTGTTTTTCTAGCGAACCTTTACGTCTGGTGGTGTCGCGATCAATACGAACCACAGGATAAGTGGGAAAAAGGGTGGTAAGTGCTTGTTCAAGTTGCTCTGTGCCCAAACCGTGCCCCATCAACATGGTGCTACCGCATTGATGACATTGTTTAGGGATCGCATACTGATTACCGCAATGGTGGCAGCAAATTTCATTTAAGCCTTGATGCACTGTAAAAAATGCGTCACAGCGATCGCACTCATGCAAGTGGCCGCATTCATGGCACAACAGTGCGGGTGCAAAGCCGCGGCGATTTAAAAATAACAGTACCTGATTGCCAGCATCTAGGTGCATGCGCATTTCATTAATTAGAGACGATGACATGCCGTTTTTAAGTGGCTGGTTGGTGATATCGATAATCCCTTGCTTAACCTTCTGCGCAGCTCCCGCTCGTTCACCTAATGTTAGGTGGTGGTAACGTCCAGATATGGCGTTTTGTAATGTTTCTAAAGAAGGGGTTGCAGTGCCTAATATGACCGGAATATCTTCATAATGACCGCGCATTACGGCTAGATCACGGGCATGGTAACGTACGCCTTCTTGTTGCTTAAAGCTGGCATCATGCTCTTCATCTAAAATAATAATTCCGGGGAACAACATGGGCGTAAAAAGTGCCGAACGGGTACCAATAATAATCGCAGCTTGTCCACTTCTGGCTTGGCGCCAAGCATCAAGACGTTGGTTGTCGGTTAAACCAGAGTGGATAACGGCAATGTTTACGGCAAAACGCCGTTTGAAGCGATTAATGGTTTGTGGCGTTAAGCCTATTTCAGGCACTAAAATCAGCGCTTGTTTGCCTTGCATTAAAATGGCTTCAAGCACAGATAGATAAACTTCCGTTTTACCCGAACCCGTTACGCCTTCAAGTAGGCTGCAATTAAAGCCTTGTTGTTGATTGAGTATCGATACCGCTACCGCCTGCTGTTTGTTCAATTTATGGGGTGTTTCAGTGATATCGAGTTGTTGGCGCCAACTTAAATCGATTGTGATAGTTTGTGCCTTTCGTTCAACCCAGCCTTTATCTTCTAATGCTTTTAGTGCTGCCTTGCTGTATTCAAGGCTGACAAATTCGTCATGGGTTAATGGGTGATCTTTCAGATCGTCGAATAATTTTTTTTGTGCGGGGGCGCGGTTTAGCATGCTAACCTGCACAGCTTGCCCTTGGCTGGTTAAGCAATATTGGATGATTTCTTGCGGGGCGGTGTCAGCCCCTTTTCGTAAGGCAACAGGTAAAGCCTGGCTGAGCATTTGGCCCTGGCTAGTAAAGTAATAGCGTGCCGCCCATAACGTTAGCTTATATAAAGCATCTGGCAATATCGCTTGGGTATCGAGAACTTGAGTGATGTTTTTTATTTGGTTCTCGGCTAAATCGCATTGATCCGTTATCGCAGTGATTAAGCCAATAAGTTGCTGGCGTCCGAAAGGTACTTTAACCCGTAAACCAACGGCAAGCGCCGAGACGTGTTTTTCTGCAACACGATAACTGAAGTTTCTTCGCAGTGGGACAGGTAAGGCAACTTCAACATACACAGGCATAGTTTTCCAAAAGGCAATTTAGGATGTTCATTCTAATGAGTAATTAGTGTAACGTTATCAGATAAATATAATATTCCGAATGCATAACAGGGTCGCGCAATGAAAAAACTTGGGTTTATGATTAACAGCCTAATATTAATAATGACTTTTTATTGCAGTATGTTATCTGCTGAAGTCTCACATGTCAGTATTAATAGTCGTCAGTTTGCTATAAACCAAGCCCCGTCATTAAAAGTGAATTTTATTTCAAAGCACAAAGATTTAAATCAGTTTTATTTCACTATCAAACAAGGTAGTGGCCAACATGCTGTCGAGCTGACACTTACCGCTAGCAGAATCAATCCCTACTTAATACATTTGCAAGGGGATGGATTGATAATGGATAGGCAGGCTAAGCTGATAGTCTCAATTTTTCGAAACGCAGATTGGCTTCAAATAGCCTCTCTACCGGTATTTGATGCACCTTTATCAAATAATGCGGCTGAATTAACCTCAGGTGTGAACCTTGATAATTCGCTATTAAAGCAAAAAAAGACTGGCATGGCGAACAGCGTCAAGCCTTCAGTGGCAATAGAGGACAGCCCTCTTAAAAAAGTAATGCAATTACCGACGATTGTGCCAGATTGTTTGGTAAATAATTCAGACAATGAAACTTTATGGAAAATTGCCAATAGGTACAAACTGCAATGGAATACCAATGTGTATGGCGCAATGTTAGCCATATTCGAAGTGAATACCAAAGCCTTCTCTAAACAGCGTATACATTTACTGTTAAAAGATGCGTCATTAAATTGTCCTGCACCCCATATTTTGGCGCAATATAATGATGTGTCAGCTGATCGACGCACTTTTGAGGCTTTACAGGCTAAGCATTTGGTTTTTTAAAGATGACCCTAAGAATTTATTAGACTTTAGTTGCGGTTAACGAGACTCATTCTATATAGTTGTAATGTTTTATATCATGCGTCATAGCAACCAATAGATATTTCAGTATCGATTAAAGTCTATAAAAATCGAATGCCAAGATAAAAAAGATAAAGGATTAATCAATGAAAGCCTTTCAGATATGTTTCGCGTTAGCGGGGTTAACAGTTGGCTCGTTAAGCCAAACTGTAATTGCTGATGTGAGCCATATTGGTATTGAAACAATGGGATTTGAGGCTGGCGAATTACCTAAACTGAATGTTAATGTTGTCAGTGACCATAATGATGTTTCTCTATTAACTTTTTATATTCGTCAGAAATATAAAAATACCGTAGTGCTTGAAAAACTCCTTGTCGATGATCATCGGCAAAATACCTTTGTATTACGTGGCGAAGAAAAAATTATTGACCCAAACTCGTCGCTTATTGTGTCTGAGTATCGTGATGGTAAATGGCAGCAATATTCTCCGATCAGTTTGTTTAACAACGACATGAATAAAATCTCAGCGAGCACCCAGGTCAACAAGCCCTTTGCGATTAAAACCATGAAATCTTCAGATGCTTACAAGCAGCGTTATCAAGCCGTAGCCAAAGACAGCTTGGCAAAACCTGAATACAGTTATGGGCGCTCTACCACTACCGCGCCCACTTCCACAAAAAGTACTGTATCTTCAGCTCCAGCTACATCCGGCTGCATGATTGATAAAACTTCAGCGGACACTCTTTGGGCTGTGGCCTCTAATCATGCAAAATCCTGGGGGACTAACGTGTTTGGAGCAATGGTGGCCATTTATCAAACTAACCCTAATGCTTTTATAAATCATAATATAAAAAAGCTAAAATCAGACAGTCAGTTAACTTGTCCTTCCGATGAGACTCTGGCGCAATTTACCAGCCCTAATCAAGATAAAAAAACTTTCGATATACTTGTTGAGACTGGTATTCCACTGCCCCATAGCGAATATGAATCTTCAGTGGAAATTGCACTTAAAGAAGATGAAGCACAATTAATTGTAAAAAATGAAGTAGTACAAGCTATTAATGATGAGTTTACTCGTCCTGCAGACACAGACACAGACACAGACACAGACACAGACACAGACACAGACACAGACACAGACACAGACACAGACACAGAC
>NZ_JAPJEE010000017.1:0-57471 GCF_030731885.1 Shewanella sp. ULN5 | reverse complement strand
CAGACACAGACACAGACACAGACACAGACACAGACACAGACACAGACACAGACACAGACACAGACACAGACACAGACGCAGACGCAGACGCAGACACAGACACAGACACAGACGCAGCAGTATTGGGCTCAGCCCCAACGATGTCTTCTGAGTGTTCAATTGATAAGCAGCCTGAAGACAGCTTGTGGCGAGTGGCGACAGCTAAGCATAAATCTTGGCACACCAGTATTTTTGGCGCCATGCTAGCCATCTATGAGGCGAATCCGAATGCCTTTGCTCAGCAGAAAATTAATATGCTTATGGCCGACGCCAAACTAAATTGCCCATCACAGGAAATACTCGATCAATATCAAGATGCGCAAGCGGATAAAATGAAGTTTGATGATTTAGTCGCTTTACATAGTGGCAGCTGAAACCGTCGTGAAGTGGTGAAAATAACCGCTTGTGTAAGCATTAAAGACGCTGTATTATCTCGCGCCTAAAACATATTCTTATTAACTGCATGTGGTGTCCAACTTCGGGTTGTGATAGCGACATGGCCTTCAATTTGAGGTAACCCCAATGAAACCAGGTATTCACCCAGAGTACGCAGAAATGACCGCAACTTGTACTTGTGGTAACGTAATCAAAGTAAATTCAACTGCAAAGAAAGATTTGCACTTGGACGTATGTGGTGCATGTCACCCATTCTACACAGGTACTCAGAAGATCGTTGATACCGGTGGTCGTATTGACAAGTTCAACAAGCGTTTCGGTATGCTTGGTAAAAAATAATTGCTTTTGCAATTATACTAAAGGCGCCTTAGGCGCCTTTTTTGTTTTCTGCATAAATGAAAACTGACTTTTTAGTTATAAATAATAGTCTTGTGTACTTAGCTAAGATTGTTGTTATTTTTACTAACATTTATGTCGTAAAACTGGCTTATTAGGGTTTAATTTTGAAAATGTTTGTTATTTTACTACATTTTTAACTTGTTGATTTTAAATAACTCGTAAGTGATAAGTTAGTATTACGTTGCTTATGCCTTTCAATGGTCGGATCGGTGGGTAAAGTTTGAGTTTTTGATTTATATCCTGTTATTTTTAGCGTATTGTTAACATTTTCCACTGCTGTATAAATCAGCAGTTATTAGATGTTGTTCACCATATAGCGCACTCAGGATTGATAAAATGTCAGATTTTCGCCAACAAGCTCTCGACTATCATGAATTTCCCGTACCAGGCAAAACTGCTGTCTGTTTAACTAAACCCGCTCAATCTAGTTATGATCTAGCGCTAGCGTATAGCCCTGGCGTTGCTGAGCCTGTGCGTGAGATAGCGGCTGATCCTGAAACGGCTTATCGCTATACCAATAAAGGTAATACCGTTGCGGTAATCTCTAATGGCACCGCTATTCTCGGCCTCGGTAATTTAGGGCCTTTGGCGTCAAAACCTGTAATGGAAGGCAAGTCATTATTGTTTAAGCGTTTTGCAAACATTGACTCTATCGATATCGAAGTAAAGCACCGCACATCGGAAGAGTTTATCAATACAGTCGAAGCGATTGCTGATACGTTTGGCGGTATTAATTTGGAAGATATTAAAGCGCCTGAATGCTTTCAAATTGAAAAAGAGCTCATTGCCCGTTGTAACATTCCTGTGTTCCATGACGATCAGCACGGTACAGCGATTGTTACCGCCGCTGGCATGTTAAATGCGCTTGAAATTCAAGGTAAAGATATCAAAGATGCGGTGTTTGTTTGTTTAGGTGCTGGCGCTGCAGCAATCGCTTGTATGACGATGATTGTTAAATGTGGTGCTTTGCGTGAAAACATTTATATGCTCGACCGTCAGGGCGTGATTCATACTCGTCGTGATGATTTAAATGAATATAAAGCGTTGTTTGCCAATAACACTGATAAGCGCACCCTGCAGGATGTGATTGATGGTGCCGATGCATTCTTAGGCTTGTCTGGTGCAAATCTACTGACTGAAGAGGACATCAAATTGATGGCACCTAATCCGGTTATTTTTGCATGTTCAAATCCAGATCCTGAAATTAAACCAGAGCTCGCCCATAGCATCCGTAAGGATCTGATCATGGGCACAGGACGCAGTGATTATCCTAACCAGGTCAATAACGTATTGTGTTTTCCGTTTATTTTCCGCGGAGCGCTAGATGTAAGAGCATCGGTAATTAACGATGAAATGAAATTGGCGGCTGTCTATGCAATTGCCGATTTAGCCAAAGAGCCAGTACCAGAAGATGTGTTAGCGGCTTATCCGAATGTGAGTGCATTAAGTTTTGGTGCTGAATATGTATTGCCTAAACCAATGGACCCAAGATTATTAGTTAATGTAGCACGCGCCGTGGCGCAAGCTGCAATTGACTCTGGCGTGGCTAAGATAACCTCCTTGCCAGTTTATTAATTGCGCGATTACAAATTGTAGCGTGTGTAAATACCATAGTATTGAAAGGGGCTTCGGCCCCTTTTAAATTTTTATTAACAATGTGATAGTGTTTAAATCACAATAATATCCACAGAGTTTAGGTATACTTAGCGCAACAATAATAATAAACCTCAATATGGGATGGCCACAGGCTATCAAAGCATCATTATTACGCCCGAATCAGATGAATTTATTGAGCGTTTAGATACGACGTCATGGATTTGTAATGAAAAGGGGGAACTTTCACTTTGATAACAAATGTGCCTACTACTCCATCTTTATCACTTGAGTTGTTATAAATAACGTCCAGCAGGAAGCGGATAGATGAAGCTGACTAAAATCCTCACAAAAAAGTTAACCAGTTTTTGGTTAGTTTCTCTGGCTGCGGTAGCCTTTGTTTTTTTATTGTCTGCGCTAATGAGCTTTGTACAACTCACTTACCGATTTCAACAAAATAAAGTCGCTGAACTGGAGTCTATGATAGTGACGCACTATCAACTGCACGGTACAGATCAATTAGATACTTGGTTGCCTGCAGTATTAAAAGCTTATCATGTGGTGCAATTTCAATTGTTGTTAGACCAACAAGCTTTATATTCCTATCAAACAGATGCGCACAGTAGTGCATCAGGGTTAACCCTTTATCATCATATTATTGATCCACAAAGCGCTTTAACCGTGAAATTTGAATTACCGTCGCCCCTAAATAATTATCAGTTTAGCTGGTATGAATTGTTGATTCTATTCATTGGCTTTGGCGCCATTAGCGTATTTGTGCGTTATGGATTGAAATGGATTACCCATGAGTTAGACGGTGTTGAGCTACTGGCATTACGCAGTAAAATGATCATAGATGGCGATATACAAGGCGCAAAGCTATCGGCGGCTAAAGGGCGTCCTAGATTAATTAACCGCGCAATATCAAAACTTATAAATGATCTGGAAGATGCTCAACAAGAGCGAGGACGCCTAGATCAGTTTATTCGTGCTAATACCTTTCTTGATCCTGTGACTGAAATAGGTAACCGACTTTATTTTGAAAATCGACTTGCAGCCTTGAGCCATGACAACAAAATGGTGGCCTATGGCGTAGTTTTTTTACTTGAATTTGATGATGATGCCTTAATGAATGTTCAAGCTGACATTGAAGCTAATAAAGCATTTATTACGCAAATCGTGGCGATTATCCCCCCGTTAGTGAGTGATTACACCGATGTAATTTTTGCAAGACGAAGTGCATTACAACTTGCGGTAGTGGTACCACAATTATCACTTGCTGAAGCAGATTTATTGGCAGACAGGTTAATTCGTCGCTGTTTGTTGGTTAAGCATCATCAAATTGCTAATCATGATAACTACTTGCACCTTGGTGCCGCATTTTATAAAGCAGGCGATCAGCCTTCACAAATTATTGAAGAAGCTGAAATGGCTTTGCGTGCAGCCCAGCTACAACGACTCAATACCTGGTTCATGTATGATAAAGGCGCCGTCGATAAAGAAATGGCAAAAGGGTCAGTCAGATGGCGTAGCTTTTTAGAATATGCCCTGGTTAACAAGCGTTTTTTTCTGCTGCATCAGCCTGTGCTCGATAGCGACAATAGCTTGTTGCATTATGAGATTTTTAGTCGAGTCAGAGACAACCAAAATACTGAAATACGTGCGACGCTATTTATTCCTATGGCCAATAAGTGCGGTTTGATGCCACAAGTTGAAAGGATGATAGTTGAGCAAGTCTTATTTAACGTTATGCCAAAAAATGACGCCATTTATTGCGTTAATTTAAGTATGGATACCCTAACAAGCCGTGCATTTATTCGTTGGATCCAATCTGCATTACTTGAGCACCGTCCTTTAGCAACCAGGCTAATTTTTGAAGTTTCTGAAGATATTTTTATAAAACATCAGCAGCATCCTCAGCTAGCCAAAACGCTGACCATGTTATCAAAGATGGGTGCTAAGTTGAGTGTCGATCATGTAGGTAAGCAAGTGGTAGGGACGCATTATATTCAAACCTATGATTTTGATTTTGTGAAATTAGACCGTTCGATCATTCGTCAGGTACATGAGCGGCCTGAAAATCAGTTATACATTCGTAGCCTTATTGGTGGTCTTTTGCGATCTAAAGCACAAGTGATGGCCGAAGGCGTTGAAATATTTGAAGAGTGGCAAACATTGAAGATATTGGGTGTCAGTGCCGCACAAGGTCCATTTTTGGGTGATATTGCCCTTGTGTAACCTTGGTTAAATATAAGGTGTTATTGACATCAAATTATGTTCAGAACTTGTTTATCTTAGTTGAGCAATCTATCTTATTAAAATAACCCAATTTTAGTATTTTTCTATAAAATTAAAATATTAGCGGTTAAACTGGTAAAAATATTACTGACGTGTCAATGTCATTTTTCGTTTCTTGATACGTTACATCACAAGATTGATGTGAAATAACACTTTTGAAGTGTGTCGGCAGTTTAGTCATGATGATTTAAGTGTTAAGGTGACTTCTGGCTAAATTAAGCCGTGATGAATATTTTCGATGAGTCTGCCCATCTAAGATGGACAATATTTAGTGCGTAAAAAGGCTTGCAAATGAATAATGGTTTTTTGAATAAATTCGCTTTTTGGCGTAAGGCAGCTAACTCCGGGGAACTGGGGGTATATGTCGGCGTGAACTCTGTGTGGGTTTATCAAGCGAAAAAATTAGAACAACCAGAGTCATTTACTGAGTTCGATTTAGTTAAAGATAATTTCTCATCCCCTTTTAATGAGATAAAAAATCAATTTGGCGCAGCCAAGTTGCAAGTTGTGCTTTCAAGTCCACACTACGAATTATTACAAGCCGATAAACCCAATGTTGATCCTGCAGAAGTTTGCCAAGCACTCATGTGGGCCATTAAAGATATGGTGACTCAACCCGTTGCAAATATTCATCTTGATTATTTTGAGTCAACCGTATCAACCAATTCAAAAGTGAATGTGGTGGTGACTCCCAGAGATAAACTGGTATCGTTAGCCACTGCGTGTGATGAACTTGGTTTTACCATTGCAGGAATTACCATTGAAGAGTTGGCCTTAACCCCGCTATTTGATGCAGATAACATGGCACATATGCTAGTGACTCATTTACCTGATGAAGAGCTATTATTTACCGTGATAAAAGCGGGTGAATTACTTATGCAGCGTAGGGTTAGGGGGTTTAATCAATTACATAAAGCAAGTGATGAACAATTAAGTTACGGACTCGCTGACAACCTGAGTTTAGAGATCCAGCGTTCTATGGATTATTTTGAGAGTCAGCTACGTCAAGCACCGGTGTCGAGCATCAATTTATTAACTGAAGGTCAGCAACAGACCTTAGTTAAATTAGTTGCCGCCAACTTTAATCAACAGGTTAAAGCCGTTACACACCATGGTGTGCCCGCTTATTTAGCACAATTGGCTTTTAACGATCTTGCAAGAGGTGAGGCGTGATTAAAACCAAAGTTAATCTTTATAGCGCCACCTTATTACCGCCAAAACAGCGGTTAAACTTTTTGACGCTTTCGGTTTCTGTCGCTGTACTGTTAGGTTTAACGGTATTGTTATACGTAGTAGAAAGTTACCAGTTTTATGAGCTTCAACATCAGGCTAGCCAAGCAGAGCAGAAAAATAGCCGCTTAGTTGAGCAAAAAGACAATTTAGAAGCACAAGTTGCACAACGTGTGCCCGATCAAGACTTAGTCACTAGAGTTGAGTTAGAGGAGCAAAGACTCACCCTAAAACGTTTACTGAAAGCAGAATTGGAAAACCGCACAGCATTGATTAGTCAGGGCTATTCGCCTATGTTGACCGACCTAGCCGCTGTCGCGGATGCCAATGTGTGGTTAAGCCGAATTTATTTCAATGAGCAGCAAATTGAATTTGAAGGATTTGGTCAACAACCTTCTAGTATTCCTCGTTGGATTGAACGCTTAAAAACCGCAGATACTTTAAAAGGCTTTGCCTTTGCCGCAATGACAATGGATAGAGGTGAAAATCAACCTTTGGCCTTTAAGTTAACCAGTGTGCAAGCTGACAAGGAGGCTGCTAAATGAAGCAACAATGGCAGCAACTTGAGCAAAAATTTAATGGATTAAGCCAGCGTGAACGCTTATTAATTGCTGTAGCCACGCTTGTGGTTATCGGTATGGTTGCGTTTATGCCATTTGAATCAAAATGGCTTGATATCAGTAAGGTTGAAAAACAATTACAAGCCATACAGCAAGAAAGCGACATTACTGAACAGCAAATCGCATTATATCAACAGCGGCTTACATTAGACCCTAATGCCGATTACCAGCAAAGGTTAACATTACTAAATACCCAAATGGCTGAGGTAGATGCTGAGCTTAATGCGCAAATGGTTGATATGGTGCCCGCTGATTATATGCCGACTGTGCTGGCGAATCTGTTATCTAACGATAAAGGGATTAAGCTGATTTCGTTTAACTCCATTGCACCGGTCGCTTTATTGCAAGTGGGGGATGATGAACAACAAAAAATGAACCTTTATAGCCATGGCATAAAACTGGTGGTCGAAGGGGATTATTTTGCGATATTAGGTTTTGTCAAAGCCATTGAATCTATGCCTGATAAGCTGTATTGGAAGCGATTAGATTATCAAGTCGAAACGCACCCCAAAGCCAAGGTCGAATTAGAATTATACACATTAAGCATCAATAGGGACTTTATCAGTGTTGCTAAACAAGATTAATCCTTACCTCTCATTAGGCTTTCTTTCCATGACGCTGGTTTTTGCTGCGCATGGACAGTCGCTACGAGATCCCACATTGCCGAGCAACACTTATCAAAGTGAGGCTGTGACAAATACACAACAAAGTTTGGTTCTCAATAGTGTCATTAATGGCGCATCATCCTATGCGGTAATCAATAACAAAATTATGAAAGTGGGCGATACAGTACAAGGTGTGCGGATTGTGTCGATTGGTAAAAGCCAAGTGAGCTTGTCTGATGGCCGTAAACTCCATTTATTCCAGTCGGTAACACAGAGATAGGACAATAACTACAATGAAAACGATTAACTATATTACCCCTCTGTTGATGCTAAGTTTGATGGCATGCCAAACGACTAATCGTCCAGATCCGAAAGATTCAAAAAGCGCGATTAATGAATCTTTAGTTCAGGCGCAGGCGCCTAAAGCGGTAACGCCCCCGCCAGCGATGATGCCTGCGGATGTACAACGTGAATTAAATAGTCAAAATAGTATGGGAGCAGGTATGTCTCCTTTGCCTGCTGAACGACGTTTTGATGTGTCAGCGCATAATGTGGATGCGCGGGTGTTTTTCCCTTCATTAGTCGAAGGCACACCATTGAGTGTCGCGGTGCACCCTGAAGTGCAGGGCACCATTTCGTTGTCACTAAAAAGTGTCACCTTAGGGGAAGCTATCCAAGTTGTGGAAGATATTTATGGCTACGAGGTAAGCCGCGAAGGGCGTGTATTACGCATATTTCCTGCCGGTATGCGCACTGAAACATTCTCATTGAATTATCTGTATATGGAGCGAGAGGGGTTATCATTAACATCGGTTAGTTCTGGACGCATTTCTGATAACAACAGTAACTCGAATTCGAACAGCAACAGCAACAGTAACTCGAATTCGAATAACAATAATTCAAGCAATAACAATAATAGCGATAGTAATAACAATGGTAGCGACAACACTAATGGCACTTTCATTCGCTCTAAAACCAAAACGGATTTTTGGGGTGAGTTAAAAGAAACCTTAACCGCTATTATTGGTGATACTGGGGGCGGTCGTCAGGTTGTTGTAACCCCGCAAGCCGGTTTAGTCACTATCCGCGCTTTCCCAAATGAACTTCGTCAAGTGCGCTACTTTATTGAAAAGGCGGAGTCACACCTGCATCGCCAAGTTATTCTGGAAGCAAAAATTATTGAGGTCACTTTATCTGATGCGTATCAACAAGGAATTCAGTGGGAGAGTGTGGTAGGCCATATAGGCAATACTAATATTGATTTTGGTACAGGCGCAGGCCAGGGGCTGAGTAATCAGATTACCAGTGTTATAGGCGGCGTGACGTCTATTAACGTTAAAGGTACTGACTTTACCACTATGATCAGCTTGCTAGATACGCAAGGTGATGTCGATGTGCTATCAAGTCCAAGGGTGACAGCATCCAATAATCAAAAAGCGGTAATTAAAGTCGGCAACGACGAATACTTTGTGACCGATGTGTCATCGACCACGGTAGCAGGTACAACCCCTGTAACCACTCCGCAGGTTGAATTGACCCCATTTTTCTCTGGTATCGCCTTAGATGTGACACCGCAAATAGATGAATATGGCAATGTTTTACTGCATGTTCACCCTTCAGTCATTGATGTAAAAGAGCAAACTAAATTAATAAAAATTAGTGATTCAACCCTCGAGCTACCATTAGCTCAAAGTGAAATTCGTGAGTCTGATACTGTTATTAAAGCAGCATCTGGTGATGTTGTGGTGATAGGTGGTTTGATGAAGAGTGATAACTTCGAAATCGTTTCAAAAGTCCCACTGCTTGGCGACATTCCTTTTATTGGTGAGGCATTTACTAATCGCAGTCGTTCGAATAGAAAAACTGAGTTAATTATCATGTTAAAACCGACAGTGGTGGGTGAGGACACATGGAAGAATGAGCTAAAGCGCTCACAAGACTTGATTGAGCGTTGGTATCCTACCCAGCAACAGTAAGATTGCTGAAGGAACTTAGCAGTTATGTATTTGCAACACTTTGGTTTACGGCAGCTGCCTTTTACACTGACGCCTAATACTGGATTTTTTTTCGGGTTAACGCCGCATGTAGAAGCGTTGCAGGTATTGCAAATGGCTCTTGAAACTGGCGAAGGTTTTATTAAGGTCACCGGTGAGGTAGGCACAGGTAAAACCTTAGTCTGTCGCAAGTTGCTTAACGAGTTACCGTCTCATTTTCAATGTGCTTATATTCCTAACCCCTACTTAACTCCAGCAGAATTACGTTGGGCTGTTGCAGCTGATCTTGGCATTGATGTTGAAGAAAGGCTTGATCAGCAACAATTAACTCGTCTGATACATGAGCGACTATTGGCGTTGAACGAGCAAGGTTTTCAAGTGGTGCTGGTGATTGATGAGGCCCAAGCTCTGCCCGACGACAGTCTAGAGGCATTACGATTATTCACCAACCTGGAAACCGAAAGCCGTAAATTGTTGCAGGTAGTGTTATTTGGACAACAAGAATTAGATGAAAGGTTACAGCAAGCTAAGTTACGTCAACTTAGACAGCGTATTACCTTTAGTTATCATCTCAGGCCGTTAAATTGGGATGAAGTACACGCTTATATGAATCACAGATTAACCATTGCAGGCTTTCAAGGCAAAGCCATTTTCAATGTTAAAGAATCGAAATTTATTGCAAATGCAGCCCGAGGTATTCCGCGTTTGGTGAATATCTTAGCCCACAAAACATTGTTACTTGCCTTTGGTGAGGGCGCTAAAAACGTCTCAATAGCGCATTGCCAAGCCGCCATAAATGACACAGACGATACAAGTGAACCTATTAACAAGCCAAGCTTTATATCGCTGAAATGGTTACTGGTTCTCCTTGGCTTTACACTAAGCATTTTTGCTGTAATGCAATTAAGTTCGGCAGCATGTTGCAGTCATTGGTTTGCTCAAGTAGGTGAGTGGTTATGAGTGTTATAAATAAAATGCTGCAAGATTTAGAGCAACGTCAGCAGAATGAAGATGGCACATCTAAGGCTGAAACTAACCAATTTATTCGACCTACACTCGAATTTACAAGTCAGGTAGCTAAACCTAAAAAATCACGTTTAGTCTGGCTAGCATTCTTGGTCTTACTGGCAATGACATGGATTGGCTTTAGTCTATTTAATCAAGCTAATCGGGTTGTGAATAACACCTCCCCATCATCGCAGCCATTATTAGATGATAAGGTTGTGGCAGCAAAGACTCCCAAAGAATCGAACGCACCAGCATACGTCACACCACAGACGGTTTCAGCAGAAAATAGCATGTTAGCTTCTCAAGATGCTGATTTATCAATGAGTCATAATGCTGAGGTCGCCGACGAGCAACAGATACAAGTTACTTTGAATGGCGATACAGCGTCATCAGCCATTTCTCAGCTAAATGATAACCAGGTTGTCGCACCTAAAACGGATAGCAAGGTGACCGTGACGTCCGAAAACGCACATAATACTCAGTTAAATACGTCTGAGTCAGAGGTTCAATCGGTTGCTAAAAATGCAGTGGAGCCTGTTAAGAATACTCCGGTTAGCGCAGAAGATACAAAAGAAGTAAAACCTGTTGTACATTCGCGCTCAGAGGATGGCAAGGTAAATAGCAGCATGACAGTGACTGAAGTTAAGCTGACTAAAAAACAACTTGCTCAAGTTCAATTTAAAAAAGCGCAAACAGCAGAAAATGACAAACGTCTTGATGACGCTGCGAGTTTATATTTAGACACTATTATTTTAGACCCAAGCTTGCACAGTGCCCGAAAGCAATTGGCAAATATTTATTATGGCCGCAACAATGCCGACACAGCATTACAACTATTAGAAAGCGGCATTGGCATGTTCCCAACACATTGGGAGTTTTATTTAATGAAAGCCAACATAGAAAATGCACTGCAAGAATATAACTCGGCGTTAATTTCATTAAGTTATATTGATGATAATAGTGAGTTCGCCAGAGATAAATGGGTATATCAAGGCGATATTGCGCAAAAAGCCGCCCAGTTCAGTGTGTCTGAAGCCGCTTATCGTTCACTGTTAAAAATAGAATCGACTCAAGCGAGGTGGTGGATGGGACTGGCTTACGCGCTAGATTCTCAGCAGGAATACATTAAAGCCGCTGCAGCTTATCGTTCAGCATTAAATTACCCAGGCTTATCAAATAGCGCGACTGAGTTTGTGAAGCAGCGTTTAGTACAACTAGGAGAAAACCAATGAAACCCAAGTTAAAGATGCGTTTAGGTGATCTTTTAGTTCAAGAACAGATTATTTCAGAAGTACAACTGCAGCAGGCATTGTCTGAACAGCGTAATACCGGTAAAAAACTGGGTCGTACGCTAATTGATTTAAACAGTATCAGTGAAAATCAGTTACTGAAGTTTTTATCTCAACAGCTAAATTTGCCATTTCTGGACATTAGCCGTCGTCCAATTACCCCAGAGGTAGTCAATATATTACCTGAGGTGCAGGCGCGCAGACATCGCGCCTTAGTGGTTGAAAGCGATAACGATAGTGTACTGGTGGCCATGAGTGATCCAGCAGACCTTCAGGCTATTGATAATTTAGAAGTGCTCGTCGCGCCCAAGCAATTAAGAATTGCCGTTGCCCCAGAGCAGCAATTATTAGACGCTTTTGATAACTTGTACCGCCGTACTGATCAAATTGCTCAAATTGCCGGAAAATTAGAAGAAGAATACGCCGCAGACGACATGTTTGATTTGGCGAATTTGACCCAAGGTGACAGTGATAACGAAACAACCGTTGTTAAGTTATTGCAATCTATTTTTGAAGATGCGGTACAAATGCGCGCATCGGATATTCATATCGAACCCGGTGAAAAAGTTTTACGTATCAGACAACGTGTTGATGGCCAATTGCATGAAAATACCTTAAACGAGGTCAATATTGCCTCGGCTTTGGTATTACGCTTGAAGTTAATGTCCGGTTTAGATATTTCAGAAAAGCGTTTACCTCAGGATGGCCGTTTTCATATTGAAGTCAAAGGCCATAAAGTAGATGTGCGTATGTCGACGATGCCGATTTACCATGGTGAGTCAGTGGTAATGCGTCTGTTAGACCAAACCGCGGGCTTACGTACTTTAGATGAAACCGGCATGCCGCCGCATATCGTCGCGCGTATTCGGAAGCAGATTAAACGTCCCCATGGCATGCTGCTCGTCACAGGGCCAACAGGTAGCGGAAAAACCACCACCTTGTATGGAATTTTGAGTGAGTTAAATACCGCTGACCGTAAAATTATTACTGTCGAAGATCCAGTTGAATATCAATTGCCTCGTATCAACCAAGTGCAAGTAAACCATAAAATTGGCTTAAACTTTTCCAATGTTTTACGCACGACCTTGCGTCAAGACCCCGACATTATCATGGTGGGGGAAATGCGCGACCAAGAAACGGTAGAGATTGGTTTACGAGGCGCATTAACCGGTCACTTTGTATTATCGACTTTGCACACCAACGATGCGGTAACCAGCGCACTTCGTTTGCTTGATATGGGCGCAGCCAGTTATCTGGTTGCCAGTGCTCTACGCGTGATCATCGCGCAGCGTCTTGTTCGCCGTGTTTGTCATAACTGTAATGTCGATTATCAATTAACTGCAGCCGAAACCAGCTGGCTAAAAAGCGTTTCAAAAGAAGACTTTTCTCAGGCCACCTTTAAAGTGGGGACGGGTTGTCAAAGTTGTAACGGTTCAGGTTATCGTGGCCGAATTGGTATTTTTGAAATATTAGAGCTTGATGAAAGCATGATTGATGCAATGCGTACCGGCAATCCGCAAGACTTTGCCCGTGCAGCCTTAAAAAGCCCTAATTTTGTGCCATTAGCCAAATCGGCGATGGAATATCTGTTTCAGGGCACCACAACCATTGAAGAAGTGTCTAGACTGGTAGAAGATGTCACTGAATCTTCTATTCCGTTATCACAAGATGTGATAAACCAACAAGTAATTGAGGCGTAACTATGCCCATTTATTATTATCGAGGTCGAAATGCGCAAGGTCAGGCTGTGACTGCGCAATTAGAATCAGCGAATGAAAACTCCGCTGCAGATGCCTTGATGAGCCGTGGCATTATTCCGCTTGAATTGAGAGAAGTTAAACCGACAAGAACCTTTTCATTGGGCAGTTTGTTAGGCAGTAAAGTGTCGTTGGAAGAATTACAGATATTTAGCCGCCAAATGTATTCTTTAACGCGCTCAGGTATTCCTATTCTTCGTGCCATTGCGGGTTTATCTGAAACCACCCATTCAGTCAGAATGAAACAAGCGCTAGATGATATTTCAACCCAGCTAACTGCGGGCAGACCTTTATCATCGGCAATGAACCAACACCCAGACGTGTTTGATTCGTTATTTATCTCTATGGTTCATGTGGGAGAGAATACCGGTAAATTGGAAGATGCTTTTATTCAGTTGTCTGGTTATATCGAACGGGAACAAGAAACCCGCCGTCGGATTAAGTCGGCTATGCGATACCCTATTTTTGTGTTGATTGCCATCGCCATTGCCATGGTCATTTTGAATATAATGGTGATCCCAAAGTTTGCCGCAATGTTTTCCCGCTTTGGTGCGGAGCTTCCCTGGGCCACTAAAATTTTGATTGCTACCTCAGATCTTTTTGTTAATTTTTGGCCGCATATGCTGGTGGGGCTTGTTGGCATGATTGTGGGGATCCGTTATTGGCTGCATAGTGAGAAAGGTGAAAAGACCTGGGATCGCTGGAAATTACATATCCCAGCTGTTGGTTCAATTATTGAGCGCTCAACACTGTCACGTTATTGCCGTAGTTTTTCTATGATGTTGAGTGCAGGCGTACCCATGACACAGGCATTAAGTTTAGTGGCGGATGCTGTCGATAATGCATACATGCATGACAAAATTGTTGGCATGCGTCGCGGCATTGAATCTGGCGAGTCAATGTTACGGGTGTCTAATCAAAGTAAATTGTTTACGCCATTGGTTTTACAAATGGTGGCTGTAGGTGAAGAAACTGGCCAAATAGATCAACTGTTAACCGATGCGGCTGACTTTTACGAGGGTGAAGTCGACTACGATTTAAAAAATCTTACCGCAAAGTTAGAGCCGATTTTAATTGGCTTTGTGGCCTGTATTGTGCTGATTTTGGCTTTAGGTATTTATTTACCAATGTGGGATATGTTGAATGTGGTTAAGGGCTAGGTTGTTGCACACATTATGCCTTATGGCCCCATTATGCTGAAGCAACAACAGGCAGAGGGTGATCTCATCAAGGTTTATGGTCGGATGATCGCCATCGGCGTTTTGTTATTAATTCTGGCAACACTGGGGTTTAGGCATTTAAATTCAATTCCCAGCATGACGGGCAAAAGTTTAGCTCTTGAACATAATCGACTGCTTAATATCACTGCTATGATAAAAAGCCAGTGGCTATCTACAGGCAGACCCAAGCAGTTGCTGCTGAATTGGAAGAGTATGGCGCCAGATGTGCTCACAAATAGCCAAGCAGAGGAATATGAAGTAAGTCAGGCAGAATCGCTAAATATGGCGCCGTTACAAGCAAAAGATGAATTCGATACTCAGTTAGTGGCAACAGGTAACTGGATTAGCTTGTCAAATAAAGGCTGGCCGGTGATTAATAGTTTAGATGTCATGGGATGTGAGCGCTTATGGTATCAATTACTCGCCACACAACTTAATGATATTGCTGTAAGTTATGATGCCGATACCCATGTTTGTCGTTATTTAGCAGAAGACTCCACCAGTATCAGTTATCAATTCTCTACGGGAAGGATACTTTTTTTCCAGGGTGATAGCACAAAAGGCTAAATTAATTTTAGCAAATACCAATAAGCTGCTAATATCAGTAGATATATACGAAAATTAGTGCGATGCTAATTTTCAGTTGAAATAGTGGGACAATTGAAAGAGTGAATAACTTATGAAGTTGAATCAAAAAGGCTTTTCTTTAATCGAGTTGGTGATAGTTATTGTGATCCTCGGTTTACTTGCCGCTACCGCGATTCCACGTTTTTTAAACGTGACTGACGATGCTGAAAATGCCAGTGTAGATGGTGTTTCCGGTGGTTTAGCCACAGCCGTTGGTTTTGTTAGAGCCCAATGGGAAGTTGACGGTCGGCGTAATACCTCGGTGATATTAGATGGCACCAGTGTCTCGTTAGATACTCGTTTTGGTTTCCCAACAGGTGTGACGAATACCGACGTTACCTCTATGACAGACCAGACATGTCAGGAAGTATTCAACAGTGTATTGCAAAGTGCACCTCGTAACGTACTTTATACTCAAGATGCACGCAATCAGCGTTATACTGTCAGAGTGTTAGATAATGTCGGTGGTTCTGCGATCAGTATCAATGGCACAAATGTAACCGGTATCGATTTGTGTGTTTACCATCAAATTGCATCGTTGACTGTCGATCAGACTTCAGGAATCGCCACTCCGGCGCCTGACTTAACCACAAGTGGTGCTAAGGGTGTGACTTATAACCCAGGTACAGGACAAGTGTTGTCTTTCACTAACAACTAATTCATTTTACTGTTGTGTTATTGAATATAATCAAATATAACAACAGTTAACGGTTCTAGATTTACTTTTAAGAGGTTTTTATGCAAAAAATTATGCAAAAACAACAAGGCTTTACCCTAATTGAATTAGTGGTTGTGATCATTATTCTGGGTATTTTAGCGGTAACCGCAGCGCCTAAGTTCATCAATCTGCAAGGCGATGCGCGCGTGTCTGCTTTGGCAGGAATGAAAGCGGCAATTCAAGGTTCAAATACTTTAGTTTATTCTAAAGCCGCTTTGGCCGGTGAAGAAAAGAAAGCTAAAAATGCTACGCCTGCTCCTGCAGTTGATATTGGTACTGGCACAGATGCGGTTACGCATTATGGTTATTTACAAGGGCTACAAACAGAACTTGAAAATGCAGTTGAAGTGACCTTTAATGTTGGCACAAGTGCAGCCGATCCTACAATAGCTACTGATAACGGTGCAGATTGGACAATTTTTGTCGATGATGGTACCGCTACTATTTGGCAAGCGGGTGCTCCAGCAGACTGCACTTTAGTATACACAGAAGCCACTAATGCAACTTCACAACCTACATATGCGTTAGAGTCTGATCCAGCTAACTGTTAATGAGTTAGATTTTATTGACACAAAAAGCCTGCATTTTTGCAGGCTTTTTTGTTTTTGATTTGAGTTGTTTTTACCGCTAACATCAATTTCTTTCCTATGATCATCCTTCGCAATAAAAATTCTAATCACAATAAAATCATTTAAATTTATCAACAAATTATTGTTAAGCATTTGTTTTAAAATGATTTGATACAAAGTGTTACGCTAGGCGACGAGACAGAAAATTGACGAAATGCGATAATTTGCCACTTACATGGGGTATGGCTTAGTTAACCAGCTAGGCTAGCTGTGATGACGGTTTGCTAAGTGCTTAATGGCGCCAGATTAGGGATGTCATAGTTTGTCATAGCCCCCTTTATTTTATTGTGTCCTACAGGTCGTATTTATGCAAAAGCAACAAGGCTTTACTTTAATTGAATTAGTAGTAGTGATTATTATTCTTGGCATTTTAGCGGTAACTGCCGCGCCTAAATTTATTAATTTGCAAGGGGATGCCAGAGTGTCAACTTTGCAAGGCGTAAAGGCGGCTATTCAAGGGGCAAATACCTTAGTGTATTCAAAAGCGGCCTTGGCTGGAGTAGAGAAAACCGACAGTACCTCAATTGCCATTGATGCCACAACTGATGTCAATATTGCCTACGGTTATATTACGGCTCAAAAAGATGATATCGTTGCTGCAACCGACATTTCTAGCGCAGAGTGGGTATTAGATGAAAGCGTTGCTGGGGAAGTAAAAATTAGCCAAAATGGCGCACCAGAAAAATGCTATTTCATTTATAAAGCCGCCGCTGGCGAAGGGTTATTGCCAACTTACACTTACGATTTACCCGTATTGTCCGCTAAAGCATTTCCTGAACCTGAAGATTGTTAACAGAGCTATGCATTAAAGGCTTGGGAACAAGCCTTTTTTGTTTTTGTTTAAACCTTTAAATACCTTGGGCACTAATTGTTTAGCTGTTATCCAGCTGCGCTAGTATGAAGGGCTGCACCTTCAAGATTACTTCATCCGCAAATTGTTGGCCGTAGAACATTATTTAAGCAGATTTCAGCTTGCTGAGATTGAGGTCTGATTGACTCCTATCAGTTTGTACGCACTTATCTTGGTGTTAATTCAACTACAAAATGTCAACATCGCGCGTTTAGGTGCAATATCTCGCTTTCGATGCATATCAACCACAGTGATTTGGCTTAGCGATGCTATATATTAATCCTAATCGAGGTTGAAGCGCCTTTGTTTTATGGATTGAATGCCATAACGCCCCAATAAAAAGCAACAAATAGGCAGACAAAGCGTAAAAAAATTTGCCATACTATCAGGAGTTAACCGCCAAGATTACGATGAATTAATAAAAGGGTGACATGAATTTTAATCGCTCATCATTAAAGCAAAATGGGTTTAGTTTAGTTGAACTTGTTACCACTATTATTCTTATCGGCATTATTGCGGTTGTTGTTTTACCGCGTTTTTTTTCTGACTCCAGTTACAGTGCTTACTCGCTCCGCAATGAATTTATTTCAGAATTACGTCAGGCTCAATTAAGAGCGCTCAATAACACCGATCAATGCTTTGATGTAAACGTCACTCCTACAGGCTATCAATTACGCCATTATTCAGGTCGTGCAGGTAACAGCTGTACTAACATAATTCGTGCCGAAGCCTTCCAAGCTTTTAGTGGCAGGGCATCAGTGAGTTTGACTGCATCAGCTAGCCAATCTTTTACTATTACATTCGACAGTCTAGGGCGGATGTTATCACCCAGTTGTGCGGGGATGTGTTTCAATATTAATGCGGATGAAACCTTGCAAGTTGGCGTTGAGTCAGAGGGGTATATTTATGCTCTCTAATCTGCACACTCTATGTTATCAGCGAAAATCAATGGATGTTGCTCGGGGGCAATTGGGTTTTTCATTAATCGAACTTGTGGTTGGTATGCTGGTGATCAGTATCGCGATTGTGATGCTGACATCGATGTTTTTCCCTCAAGCAGATAGGTCGGTTGAGTCGCTATATCGAATGCGCTCAGCTGAGCTGGCGCATTCAGTGATGAATGAGATTTGGGGTAAACGCTATGATCAACAAACTAACCCCAATGGCGGCGTGCCAGCGTGTAATACTGGCACTCCATTAGTGCCATGTTCATCAGCCTTAGGGCCTGATGGTGAAGGACGTGATGATTATAATGATGTCGATGATTATCACGGACTCAATATCAATTCATTTATGTTCAATTCCAGCCAAACCTATGCCGCTGTTTACACAAACTTTAACCTAAATGTTAGCGTGACCTATGTTGATGCAACCACTCAGGCAGCTAAGCTCATTACCGTAGCGGTTACCACCCCAAGCAGCGAAGTCATTACTTACCAGTCTGTAAGGAGTAATTACTGATGCCATATTTGAACGGTAAACGTGGTAAGCAAACGCAAGGTTTTACGCTGGTTGAAATGGTCACTGTGATTCTTATCCTCGGCATTATTGTGGTGGGTGTTAGCAGTTTTGTGATTTTTGGTACACGTATTTTTGTTGAGTCTAGCGCGGTGGATCAAGTGTTAAGTCAAAGCCGTTTTGGTGTTGAGCGCATGACAAGAGATATTCGTAGTGCCTTGCCCAACTCAACAAGATTAATAACGGCTGTTGATGGAAGCTATCAATGCATTGAGTTTGTGCCTATTGCAGCAAGTACATCCTATGTGAGCGCCCCGATAGCGCCTGCACCAGCGAGTAATGCTGTTAGTGCCATTGCAACCAATCAAACCATTGCAGCAGGTCAATGGGCAATGATTTACCCGTTAACAGCAACTGAGATTTATAATCCAACAGGCAGTATTGCTAAACGATTTTTGATTGCAAGTGTTGCCACGATTGCTGATCAAGTGAACATCACCTTAGCAGCCTCAGTGCGCTTTACTGAAGATTCGCCACTAAAGCGCCTGTTTTTAGTGGCGCAGCCAATAAGCTATTGTGTTGAAAAACAACCCAATGGCACGTCAAACTTAAAACGTTATGCGAACTATGGTTATCGCACGGCGCAGCCTTCGCCCTCAATAATGGCAAATGGGGTGATTATGGCGCAAAATATTATTAATAATTTGCAAGTTGAGCCAGCAATCGTGTTAACGCCTTCAAGCCTAATAACAAATGCGATAGTGCATGTTGAGCCACGCTTTAGTGTGAATGGCGAATCATTCAAATATCAGCATCAGGTGCAGGTGATCAATGTTCCTTAAATCATCGATAAAATATAAACAACAAGGAAGCGCGCTCATTATTGGTATTTTTGTGCTGATTGTGATGTTTATGCTTGCCGCAAGTTTGATTCGCATCGTGGCTGATGGAGATGAAGCTATTTCTATGGAAGTGTGGGGGGCAAGAGCCTTAAACAGTGCAAATAGTGGTGCAGATGCAGCATTAGCGCAGTTGTTTCCGTTGACGGGAGGCGCAGCTTCTTGCACCAATGTTAGCGCGACGTGGATACCACCTGTGAATGAAGTTGGATTTCATGGTTGTCGAGTCAATATTACCTGCAGTAGTGCAACTGTGGGTACGCTTACTCAGTATCGAATAAATAGCAAAGCGATTTGTGAAACAGGCGGATGCGGTATCGATAGTAGTACCAACTGTTTAAGAGTGCAAAGGCAAGTAGAGGTGGAAGCCCGTGGTGATTAGTATGTTAAAACAAGATTATTTGTCATTCATTTTTAAACTGATTGTGGTGATGTTTTTATTCTTTTTTTCATTGAATTCCGCAAATGCAGATTGGAGTGAAACTTTTAAAGAAGGTGTAAATAATTACACTCCAAACGGTATCATAAATTTAAATACAGCAACAATAAAAAATGCGCCAATTAACGGCCAACTTCCTACCTTTAATTACATTCAAGAAGGGGATTCAAAATTTAAGGGCTGTATTCCTGCAAATGATAATGCAAAAGTTTGTAAAGAGGGTAAATATATAGTCTCTTTGCCGGCAGATAGGATTGAATTTTCGCAATGTAAGTCATCGAGTTATACTGATATATTGCCACCTTGGGAAAATATCACTACAGAGATTCCAGAAGGTGAGTATCGAAATATAGAGCTGGATTTTGGAGATTCTCGAAGTATTGAATTTACTTCAGAAAGTGAGTCTGGGGTATATAAGATAAAAAGTTTGAATATAGGTTCGGGTACTTTGAAGCTCGCAGCAGGACAGTATTGGATTGAAACTCTAGTTATAAATTCAGGAGTAAATTTAGTTTTTCCTGATTCAGGATCAGTTAGTTTCTTTATTGGTAATAATTATACTCACAATAATATAACGTTAAGTGAAGATGCTGAACGCTTCTTGTTGTATAACTATGGTGACTTCATCTTAAATGGTGCTTCGAACTTAACAGCTTATGTTGTCGCAGAAGGAAATGTTACTATTTCAGGTAGCGCTAATTTAGAAGGCGCTGTCACTGGACTAAAAATTAGTTTAAAAGGTACTTCAAATGTAACCTTTTCTGGAACTGCTTCAAATATTGATGTTATACCGAATTGTGACCTTCCGCCAGAGCCGGTTACGCCTTTTCATATTCAATATGGAAAAGCGACATCTAATAATATCGTCTTTGATAATCCTTTTCCCGCGGGATCAACGCCACTCATCTTTTTAATGCCAACAATTTCAAAAAACAATACCAACAACGATGGGCCGGCGTCGGTATTTGTGAAGCCAAACTCAGTTAGCATAGCAGGCTTTAGTTGGCAGCCGCTAGTGCCAGACTTTCCACCAAGTAGCTATGTACCATCGGCAAATATGCCTGAGATCCATTGGATTGCGGTGACTCCGGGGACCCATGATTTATCTAATGGCACCAAATTAATCGCGGGTTCGGTTAATTATAATCAGGCGATATTTGGTTCTAAATCATCCTATACCCAGGTCGTCTTACCAGCCAGCCAAGATGTGTTATTGAATCAACTGCAAACTCGTAACAATAATTGCTGGTTTACCAGTACTTCCAAATTTACCGCCACAGGCGTTGAACTGGCGTTAGATACTTCCGAGGTGAGAAGTAATAATGACCAATGTCAGCCAGGAAATTTCAATAATACGCAAATACAGAATGAGACGATAGGTTATTTATCTGTGGCATCGGGTAGTGGTGCTATGGTGTTAGGTGGTGAGAATACTAATTATCATTTTGGTAAAACTCAGACCTTTAATGTGGGTGGAGTACAAGACCTTAATTATCAATGTGGTTTCACAACACCGTTAATCGGATTTACTGTTCCCCCGGTATTAGTCGCTGGTAAGAATAGCCGTAATGGTGGCGATGGTGGGTGGCTACGGCGTTGTCAATTAACCAATAGTTTGGTCAGTATGGTCGTGGACGAAGATACGTATCGTGACTCTGACCGTGGTCATATTTGGGAAAATTATAGCTTTGTTGCTATTGAGCGACTAACTAAAATTAAACAATGTTTTACTGATGATTTCCAACGTACCGATATTGGTAATGATTGGGTGGTATCAAGCAGTGGTGGTGGTTTTACTCCGTCAATAGTTAACAATCGCTTACGGGTAACAGAGGCGCGGGGGAATCAAGCGACGTCATCCACCTATCAACGTTTATTTCCAGCAGCAAACAATTTAGTGGAAATTGAGTTTGATCATTATGCTTATGGCGGCAGTGGTGCAGATGGAATCGCATTTGTGCTTTCGGATGCAGCCGTTACTCCGCAAGCCGGTGCTTATGGCGGCCCTCTAGGTTATGGTGCTCGTTCGAATGTCAATGGTTTTGCTGGTGGTTGGCTAGGATTTGGTATTGATGAGTATGGTAACTTCTCAACCGAAGGTGGTCCTAGTGGTCCTGGGCGCCGTAAGCAATCTGTTGCTGTGAGGGGCTCGGGGTCGGGTACCAGCGGTTATCCTTATTTGCGAGGCTCTTGTAATAATGGCACCACGAATACGACTGGCAACTGCCTTGCGCCAACGGTAGATAATAATAATGTGACTCCGGCGCATCGATATCGCATCACCGTCGACTCAAAAGTTGTCGGTCAGTCTATAGTTAAAGTTGAGCGTAATACTGGCTCCGGTTTTGTTGAAATCATTCCTGCGTTTGATGCCGCTGCGATCAATACTCAGGCGGCTGTGCCCGCTGACTTTTTATTATCGCTGACAGGATCTACGGGTGGCGCCACTAACAACCATGAAATCGATAATGTTGAAATTTGTGCATTAGAGTCACGGCCTATTGGTGTGGTGATTGATCATTTTGAATATACCCACAGCGGCAGCGGATTGACCTGTGGCCCAGAAACATTAAACCTTAAAGCTTGTGCTAATCCGGATTGTACTCAAACTGTGCCTGATTTTATTACTGCGACATTAAGCCCTGCCACTGTTGCTGGTGGCGGAGGTTGGGTTGGTGGTAATACGGTTAGCTTCAGTGGTGGCTCTACAACCGTTCAGTTGAACCGAAATACTGCAGGTCCGGTAACCGTTGGCGTGACAGGTTCAACACCAGGCGCGAAACCTTTTAGTCAAACCTTGTGTCGTATCGCTGGTGGTGCAGCATCTGTAGCTAACTGTACGCTTAATTTTGCCGATAGCGGCTTTATCTTTGATGTGCCCGATAAACTCGCGAATAAGCCAGCAACAGACATAGTAGTCAGCGCGGTTAAAAAGGATGACATCACCAAGCAATGTGTTCCAAGCTTTGCCAATGTGTCTAAAAATGTGGCTTTTTGGAGCACATACACCAGCCCATCAGCGCCGATAAATGCGCAAAGTGTGTCGGTCAATAACACCAATATCGGCAAAACCAGCGCTACGGCAACCACCATAGCACTTGCCTTCGATGCTCTAGGAAAAGCTAACATTGCTGTGAATTATCCGGACGCTGGCCAGCTTCAACTCGATGCAAGATATACAGGCACGGGTGATGAGCAAGGGTTAATCATGGTCGGTAATGATTCTTTTGTGAGTTTTCCGGTAGGGTTATGTATTACGCCGCAAGATGCAGCTGCTCAATGTGCTGCTGGTAATAGTACTTGTAACGTGTATAAAAAAGCGGGTGAGTCATTTAACTTATTGATTCAAGGTAAAGCATGGCAAGTAGATGGTGATACGAATTATTGTGATAATCTCAATACTCCAAACTATGTTCATAGCGGCATCAGTTTAGGCAGTAGTCTAGTGGCGCCCTCAGGTGGTGTGGCAGGTGTCATTTCTAATACCGACTACAATCATGTGTCCAATATCACCAACACCAATACCGTGTCGCAATCCATTAGTGAAGTGGGGGTATTTAAGTTTAGTGCCAAATCGCCTGCCAGTTATTTAGGATCAAGTTTTTATAATATACCACTCGCGCAATCTGCCAACATTGGCAGGTTTGTTCCTGATCGGTTTGTGGTTAGCGGCGTGAGTGTATTACCTGCCTGTGGTTTATTTAGCTATATGGACCAACCGTTCCCTATGGCAATGAATATCAGCGCCTTTAATACCTTTACGAGTGTTACCCAAAATTATCAAAATAGCTTTGCAAAAGGTACTGCGCAGTTAGTCGGTGAAAATAGTAATAATGGCACTGAACTATCAAATCGCCTGAGTAGCTTGCCTGTTAATGCTGCTTCATGGGTGGCGGGTGTGGCAACGGTCGATGCAAGTTATCGAGCCAAGTTTGCTCGCACAACGGCGCCTGATGTTGATGGACCTTTTAGTGTGTTAGATATCGGCGTGCAGGTTTTTGATAATGACACCAATATTGCTTTTGTTGCCGATCCAGATATGCGCCCCGATACGATAGGCAATTGCACAACACCATCCAATACCTGTACGGCTAAGCGAATATCGACGCAAGACCTGCGTCATGGACGTATGTTGATGGACAATACCTACGGGCCTGAAAATGAAATATTACGTATGCCAACCTATGCACAATATTGGAATGGCAGTCAGTGGGTTGTCAATGTTGGCGATAGTTGTAGCGTAATCAATGGTAGTCTAACTGGCACTGAAATTTATACACCAGCCAAAGCCAGCGCTGAAATGGTGACTCGAACAAGTAATAGTTCGACAGTGTCAGCAGGAAACACGTTATTACTTTGGCAAAATACTGCGGTGCAAATGTACCGCGGCCAAGTTAAAGCCCCTTTAGCCGTTGACAGCTGGTTACAGTGGTACTGGAACTATGATACCAGTTCGCCCAATTTACTCGTAAATCCACAAGCAAGTGCATTTTTTGGCCGATATCGTGGCCACGATCGGATTATTTATTGGCAAGAGGTGCGTAATTAATCAGATATGTTTGGGGTTAATGTTTTTTCTACCGACGATTTTGGGGTTTTATGAGCTGTTTTTAAAAAAATATAGCCAGATTAGCAATTGTTAACCCTCCCGGTCTTGTAGATTGCGGGTGTGGTTGATAAAGTTAGCTGATTTTTCTTTCTTCTGACTTCACAGAATACAGGCCTGATACATGTTCAAAAAGCTGCGCGGCATTTTTTCTAACGACCTATCGATCGATTTAGGTACGGCAAACACTCTTATTTATGTTCGCGATGAAGGTATCGTGCTAAACGAACCCTCTGTTGTTGCTATTCGTGGTGAGCGAAATGGTAACGGCCCAAAATCAGTGGCCGCAGTGGGTACCGAAGCTAAGCAAATGCTTGGTAGAACACCGGGTAATATTCAAGCAATTCGTCCTATGAAAGACGGCGTAATTGCAGACTTTTACGTAACAGAAAAAATGTTACAGCACTTTATTAAGCAAGTGCATAACAATAGCTTTTTCCGCCCAAGCCCTCGTGTATTAGTGTGTGTTCCTGTTGGAGCAACGCAAGTTGAACGTCGTGCGATTCGTGAATCAGCAATGGGTGCAGGCGCGCGTGAAGTATACCTAATCGAAGAGCCAATGGCTGCTGCGATTGGTGCCGGTTTACCCGTGTCAGAAGCAACAGGTTCTATGGTTGTTGATATCGGTGGCGGTACGACCGAAGTGGCGATTATCTCGTTAAACGGTGTGGTGTATTCATCATCTGTGCGTATCGGTGGTGATAAGTTTGATGATGCCATTATCAACTATGTGCGTCGTAATTACGGCAGCTTAATTGGTGAAGCTACAGCAGAACGCATTAAGCACACCATTGGCACCGCTTATCCTGGCGATGAAGTGCTAGAGATTGAAGTGCGTGGTCGTAACCTTGCTGAAGGTGTACCAAGAAGCTTTACCTTAAACAGCAATGAAATCTTAGAAGCGCTGCAAGAGCCATTATCAGGTATTGTCAGTGCGGTGATGGTGGCCTTAGAGCAGTCTCCACCTGAATTAGCGTCAGATATTTCTGAGCGCGGCATGGTGTTAACTGGTGGTGGTGCATTATTGCGCGATCTAGACCGTTTATTAATGCAAGAAACCGGCATTCCGGTGATGGTTGCTGATGACCCATTAACGTGTGTTGCACGTGGCGGTGGTAAAGCATTAGAAATGATCGATATGCATGGTGGTGATTTGTTCTCTGAGGAGAACTAATCAACCCATTAGGCGGTGATGTTTGTTAGTGGGTTGCCATGGGCAAGTACGACTTCCAAGCTCACCGCGTAATTTTATATGAAACCAATTTTTGTACGTGGTATCTCTCATCAATTCCGCTTAACACTGGCAATTATATTGTCGGTGGTGTTGTTTATTGCTAACGATCGCCTCGAGCCCGTTCGCCAATCCCTGTCTTCTGTATTAAGCCCATTGCAATATTTAGCCAATGTTCCAGGTGTGATGCTTGACTGGACTGCTGAAGCATTTGCTACCCGCAATATGCTAGCGGCACAGAATAAAGTTTTGATGGATCAACAGCTATTGATGTCTGAGCGTTTGCAACGCTTTGAGCATCTTCGTCAAGAAAATGAAAGATTGAGAGCGCTACTAGGGTCACCAGTTCACATGGACTCGCGTAAAGTGGTTGCCGAAGTGATGGAGGTTGCAAGTGACCCTTTTCGTCAGCTTGTGGTGCTTAATCATGGCGAACGTACAGGCGTGTATGTGGGGCAGCCAGTGGTGGATGCCAAAGGCGTAGTGGGTCAAGTGGTTGAGGTCAGTGAATTAACCAGCCGGGTACTATTGGTGTCAGACACGACCCACGGTATACCTGTGCGGGTGACACGTAATGATGTAAGAGCCATTGCGAATGGAACGGGCGATATTGACGACATTGAGCTGCGGCATGTGGCCAAAAGTACCGACATTATTGCCGGTGATTTATTAGTGACCTCTGGTTTAGGAGATCGTTTCCCTGAAGGTTACCCGGTTGCGCGAGTCATGTCAGTTTCGCGTGATGATGGCCAAAGCTATGCGGTGATCAATGCCCAGCCCTTAGCCGCATTAGACCGTATCCGTTATGTATTATTGATTTGGCCAGATGAAGTGGACGATAACCCTATCATTCCAATCTTGCCTGACGCCGGTGTTAACCAAGCAGCAGAAAACAATACCTTGCCAGCAGAGCTGACAACAACAGATACCCCTGTAATCGATACACCTTCTGATGTATCAAGCGTTGAAAATCCACCCACTCAAGAGGTGAGTCAATGAGTGCTCACATAGCCAATGGCCGTTTTGTTGTTTGGATTACCCTATTCATTGGTATGATGTTCCAAATTATGCCATTACCGCATATTGCTGCAGCATGGCGACCCGATTGGTTGCTGATGGTGATGATTTATTGGGCGGTAGCTTTACCGCATCGATACAGTATTCTTACAGCTTGGCTGTTAGGTGTAATCCTAGATGTGCTCTTAGGGGCGACATTAGGGGTAAGAGGACTGGCATTTGCTTTAACAATTTACATTGTGGTACTGCATTTTCAACGATTACGTAATTTTCCACGATGGCAGCAATCCATTTTAGTCTCGGTATTTGTGTGCATTTATCATTTAGTCATTTATTGGACTGAGTTTGCCATTGTTGGCGGCACGCCTTTTAATACTGATATGTTTTTACCAGCTTTCTCAAGCCTCATCATTTGGTGGTGGATATTCTGGTTTTTACGCAACATACGTCGTCGTTATAAAGTGCGTTAGTAAAAAATTAAGATTGAGATTGAGATATCTAACAAATTCAGCGTGTTGTTAAAGAGAGTACAATTTAAATGACTTGGGTTTTGGCTTCAACTTCTCCTCGACGTAAGCAGCTTTTTGCCCAGGCTGGTTTTTCAATTGCCCATTTTTCCTTTGAGCAAGTTTCCCCTGATATTGATGAAACCCCCTTTGAAGATGAATCCGCTGCGGATTACGTAGTACGCCTGGCGTTAGAAAAAGCTCAGGCAGGTCTGGTTTTGGCGGCACCATTCACACACGCTAAAGTGTTAGGTTCAGACACCTCTGTGGTGTTAAACGGTAAGATTTTAGGCAAACCAAATGACGCTGCCGATGCAAAACAGATTTTACAACAGCTTTCTGGGCATACTCATCAAGTGATGACTGGGGTGGCGGTAACTGATGGGATCCGCTCTTTTACTCGATTATGTGTTACCGATGTCACCTTCTGTGATATTAGCGATGCCGACATTGAAGCCTACATTGCCACACAAGAGCCTATGGACAAAGCTGGAGCTTACGGCATTCAGGCCTTAGGTGGCTGTTTTGTTGAGTCGATTAATGGCAGTTATTCCGCGGTTGTCGGTTTGCCGTTAGTTGAGACAAGACAGTTAATGCAATTAATGGCTAAGGCATAAAAACGAATTTATTACTTTAAATTTTCATAGTTATCTCTATCAATATAATGAATTGAGTATCTATGTGACCTGAATACTGGTGGCTTATGAATATCAAAGCTCAGCGTAAAAAAGGCTCGGAGTTACTGATCAATGTTACCCCTACAGAGGCTCGTGTTGCCTTAGTAGAGCATGGCGTTTTGCAAGAAGTGCATATCGAGCGTCGAATGAAACGAGGCTTGGTAGGCAATATCTATAAAGGTAAAATTAGCCGAGTGTTACCGGGCATGCAGGCCGCTTTTGTCGATATTGGTTTGGATAAGGCGGCTTTTTTACATGCGTCAGATATTGTGCCGCACACTGAATGTGTGGCCGATGTCGAAAAAGGTAATTTTGTTGTACGTGATATCGCTGAGCTTGTGCGTCAAGGTCAGGATATTATGGTACAAGTGGTTAAAGACCCCTTGGGCACTAAAGGGGCTCGATTAACCACCGACATCACCCTGCCATCGCGCTATTTAGTCTTTATGCCTGGTTCAAGCCACGTAGGCGTATCACAACGGATTGAGTTAGAAGAAGAGCGCGCGCGACTGAAAAAGATCACCTTGCCTTATGTTGATGAAGATGGCGGGTTTATCATACGTACCGCAGCTGAAAACGTCGGTGAAGATGAATTAGCTCAAGATGCCGCATTTTTACGTCGTGTATGGGCAAAAGTCAGTGAGCGGCGTAAGCGTAAAGGTGCTTGTTTGCTTTACCAAGATCTGGCGTTACCCGTAAGAATTATTCGTGATTTTGTGGGTACTGAACTCGATCATATTCAAGTGGATTCCCGCCGAACCTTTGCCGAACTACAGCAGTTTGCGCAAGAGTTTATGCCAGAGATTGCCGATAAAATTGAACACTATGGCGGTCCTGCACCTATTTTCGAACTGTATGATGTTGAGAATGAAATTCAACGGGCTCTTGGGCGTAAAGTCGAATTAAAATCGGGTGGTTATTTGATCATAGATCAAACCGAAGCCATGACTACGGTAGATATTAATACCGGTGCATTCGTTGGGCATCGCAATCTTGAAGAAACGATTTTTAACACTAACCTTGAAGCCACTCAAGCCATCGCAAGGCAGCTCAGATTACGTAATCTTGGCGGCATTATTATTATCGACTTTATTGATATGCTCGAAAGCGATCATAAAGCGCGAGTGTTAGAAAGTCTCAACGCAGCATTAGCGTTAGACAGAGTCAAAACCAGTGTCAGCGGTTTCTCGGGGCTTGGCTTAGTTGAAATGACCCGAAAACGCACCCGTGAAAGTTTAGAGCATGTAGTGTGTGGCGAGTGCCCAGCCTGCCTAGGCACAGGTTCGATGAAGACCATTGAAACCGTGTCATATGAAATTTTTCGGGAGATAATCCGTCTAAATCGTGCCTATAAAGCGGATGAGTTTTTGTTGTATTGCTCGCCAGCGGTGTACATGAGTTTAAGTGGTGATGAAAGCCACTTACTTGCCGAGTTAGAAGTGTATATTGGTAAGCGTATTCGATTACAAAATGAAACCATGTATGCACAAAACAAATATGATGTAGTGATGATGTAGTGACTTCAAAGTACCTGACGACCATAGGGCGAACCTTGTTACAAGCACTTGCAATTTTGTTGGTGCTTTTTGCGCTTGGTGTCAGTCTAGTTAGAGGTCTACTGCCCCATGTGCCTGAAGTCAGGCATGAAATATTAACGTATGTTGAAAGCCGTTATGGGGTGGCCTTAGAAATTGGGGAAATATCCGCAAAATGGCAGGCTTATGGGCCCTCTTTAACGATTAAAGATTTAATATTACCGCCTCAACCCCACCTGCCAGTCACGCTGATTAGTGAGCAGGTGCATATCAAGCTCGACTTCTGGGAGTCTTTTTTAACGCTATCACCGCAAATTGAAACCGTCAGTTTTGATAAGGTTCATTTAGCGATAAATTTGGATCAATTGCCGAAGAAAAATGTCGTTGAAGAGGCTGCTGAAGAAACCATAGCAGATCCCAACGTCCCCTTGGCTTCGAACAAAAATCTCGACTGGTTATATGCCTTACTATTGGAGCAACTGGAGCATTTTTCTATCAATGATGTTTCAGTTCAATTATTTAGTTCGCAGCATGACTTTCATCCTATTTATTTAGAAAACTTGGTTTGGCTGAATCAAGAGGGTAAACACCAGGGCCAAGGTTCAGTGTTTATCGATCAAAAAGTATCGGCGAAAGAGTCCCTATCACTACAAATCGCCTTAACTGGAGATGGCTATAAACCGGAGACTATTAGCGGTGATATTTATGTCGTTGCAGATGATTTGGATTTAGGTGAGTGGGCCTCAAGACGAAAAAATCCATTAATTAACCAAGATAAAATCGAATTTGAAGGTGTTGTCAATCTAGAGGCTTGGCTTAAATTTGAAAACCGAAGCATTCAAGATGGCTTGCTCACCTTTAAGCCCAGTTGGCTGCAGTGGCGTGATAAAAAAAACCTACCGCATACTGGGGCTAGCGCATCATCAGCTGTGTCTAATACGTCAGCGGATAATGCAACAAAGATAGTCTCAGCCCCTGTTTCTGACATGCAGCGCTTTAATATTCAATCGGGTGTATTAACTTGGCAAACAAGCCAAGCAGGTTGGCAAATTAACAGTCATGACTTTGTTATTGAATCAAACCAGCAATCATGGCCGGAATTGTCATTATCATTAGCCTATCAAAATGCGCAATTTTTTGGTCAGCTAAGCCAAATTAATGTGCAAATGTTGGCTCCTTTATTGCCGCTTATACCCAATTTGGGGCGTGAGCATGTGGCCTTATGGCGCAATGTTGATTTACAAGGTGATATTGGCCCTATCAAAGTGTACAAAGCACAAAATCAACCTTGGCAAGCAACCGCGAAGTTAACCCAACTTGAATGGCAACCTATTGCACAAGTGCCGGGATTGAGCCCTATCGACATCCAGTTGGCTTGGGCAGATAGCAGCTTGCAGGTTGTGTTGCCTGAGCAACAATATCAAATTGACTTTGCCGGTGGCTTTAATCAGCCATTACAGCTAACAGGTAAAGCTTTAACAGCCAGTTTTAATGTTAATGACATGCAACTGTTAGTACCCAATATTCATTTTTTCAACGAAGAAATTAACTTGAAAGCTGCCTTAAATATGCACTTTTTAGAGCAAGCCGATATGGCGCTTGCGGCAAATGTGGATATTTATGATGTGGCTAAAGCCAGTAATTACTTCCCGCTCATGGCCATGTCTCCAGGCTTAGTTGATTACTTAACTGCTGGTCTACAGGCTGGAAGTATTCATCATGCTAATGTACTTTGGCGAGGGGCATTTAATCGTTATCCCTACACTGACTTTGATGGTGTGTTTCAGGCTGAATTTACTATTGAACAGGGGGTGTTTAAGTTCCAACCTGATTGGCCAGCGGTGAAGCAACTTGACTTGCACGCGTTGTTTGAAAACAAACTGATGGACTTAACGATCAACAGCGGCAATTTAGGTCGAGTGAAGGTCGATGGTGCAAGAGTATGGATCCCTGAGTTGGGTGCAAATTCTTTATTAAGGGTGACGGCCGATTTAAACACTGATGCTAAGGCCGCTGCGCAAGTGATGAATGCATCGCCATTGCGCCAAAGTGTTGGTGAGACCCTAGCGGTCGTACAAGTCAGTAAAGCCATTAGCACACAATTAGATTTAGCCATTCCACTTTATGACGGCGATAAACCTGTCATTAAAGGGACGGTCAACTTTGATAACAATCCCGTTTATATCGCCAAGCCGGGGATTCAACTCAACCGCGTGAAAGGGGCTATTAGCTTTAATAATAACCTTGTTTCAGGGCAAAAATTACAGGCCAAATTATTTGACCAAGATTTTACATTTAGTTTTGCAACCAAAGAACGCAAGAAACAGCAGGTGTTAGATGTTGATTTTGATGGTCACTTTGATATTGGAGAATTACCGCCATCATTTACCACACCATTAAGTGACTATTACCAAGGTAACTTTGACTGGAGTGGCCATTTAATGATGATGTTTGGTGAGCAAGGCTATAGTTTCCGTGCCCAAGCCGACACTGATTTACGCGGCGTCAGTTTTGCTCTTCCTGTACCATACACTAAATCGGCAGATGAAATTAAACCGCTTTCAGTCGAGGTGATTGGTGATAATAAGCAATCTTCATTAAGCATAAAGCTTGCGGAACAAGCTGAATTTTGGGGCGAATTTGGCAACCATGAGAATGTTCATCATCTACAGTTTTATGAATTAATGCTAGGGCGTAAGTTTAAATTAGGCGATACCTTAGTAAAACAAGACGGCCGTATCACTATTGATATGAACCAAGCCATGTTTGCTGAGTGGTTACCTATTATTACCCGTTTTACAGAAACTAAACCCGATGCTCAGGTAGCAGAGGATAATCCGCCAGCATCAGTATTCCCATCTTTAGTACAGATTAATGCCAACATTAACAAATTCAACTTGTTAGCGCAAAGTTTTAGCCAATTTAAACTTGCGGCGGCGCCTAAAGATGACGTTTGGCGTTTTGATGTTAACTCAGATCAATTTGTTGGACGAGTCGACTTTTATAAAAGCTGGCGTGAACAGGGGCTAAAAATTGTGGCAGATAAACTGCACTTAACCCCAAAAATAAAATCGCAAACCGATGCTGAGTTTAGCCCAGACACCTTGTTAGACAACATGCCGCCTTTAGCGATAGATGTAGATGATTTTAAAGTGTTTGATATGCAGTTTGGTCATTTAGAAATGCAAGCAACTCCGTATGCTGAAGGATATCGTTTTCAAACCATTTCTTTAACGAATCCAACTTCAAACATCACCGCACAAGCTAAAGGGGTATGGCAAAAGACTGAAGATGACAGCATGACTCAGTTTGATGTGAGTTTGAAAGCGGATAAATTTGATGAAATATCGAGTCTGTTAGGGATTAACCCTGGTTTAAAAGATGCTCCGCTCTCGTTGGCAGGGGATTTATCATGGCAAGGCGCACCCTATAGTTTTTCGCTAAAAACCCTTGATGGCAAAATAAAGTTTGATTTTGGAAAAGGACATTTATCTGAAATTAGCGATAAAGGTGCGCGCATATTTTCTTTATTCAGTTTAGATTCTATTTTACGTAAATTGTCCTTTGATTTTTCTGATGTATTTGGTTCAGGTCTATACTTTGACAGCTTTCAAGGCCATTTAGATATCGCAGACGGCGTGGTTAAAACTACCGACACAGAAATGGACACAGTGGCAGGCGATATGAAAGTCCGAGGTTACGCCGACTTAACCACCCAAAGTTTGAATTATGATGTGCGTTTTTTACCTCAACTTGCTTCAAGTGTGCCTACTGTGGTGTTTTTAAGTACCAGTGCATGGACCTTGGGAATTGGAGCGTTTGCGCTGACTAAAGTATTAGAGCCAGTTATTGAAGTCATCTCTGAAATTCGTTTTAGAATTACGGGCACTCTGGACAATCCTCAAATTCAAGAATTGGAGCGTAAAAGTAAAGAGATCGAGATCCCTGAGGCAATTCTTCGCCAAAAAGGCATCATACCCGCAACAGATGCTCAAGATAGCAAACCAAATGATGTGCCAGAGCCGACCAAGGTTGACCCTCAAAAGCCATCAGCCACCCTGCAGAAAACTGACAATATCAAGGTAAGTAACCTGCGACAAGTGAAAAAGGACAGTCATGCAAATCAGTTTGTTACAGTGTCAAAGCAGTCGAGACGTTCAGGCGAATTTAGCGTATATCGACACGCAGCTTAAACAGTTACCCAGACACACTCATCAGGCACAAATGGTGGTGCTACCCGAGTGCAGTTTGCTATTTGGTGGTCATGAATCGCAACAGTTGCAATATGCCGGCACTAACGATGAAGGTGAGCTAAAACAAGCTTTAGCGACGTTAGCCAAACGTTACCAAGTGTATATGGTGGCTGGTACTATTCCTATGCGCGCGGATGACCATAGAGTATATAGTCGCAGTTACGTGTTTAGCGATACCGGAAAAACAATTGGCTCTTACGATAAATTACATCTGTTTGATGTGGATGTTGCAGATGGTACAAAAAACTATCGCGAAAGTGATACTTTCCACCCAGGCTCGCGTATTACCGTAGTAGATACACCTTTTGGTAAACTAGGTTTAGCCATTTGTTATGATATTCGTTTTCCGGATTTGTTTCGCGCGCTACGCCTTGCAGGAGCCGAGATCATTGCATTACCATCAGCCTTTACCAAGGTGACTGGCGAAGCACATTGGCAGGTTTTATTACAGGCCAGAGCGATTGAAACTCAATGTTATTTATTAGGTGCCGGACAATGGGGGCAACATAATGAGGGCAGCCGTGAAACTTGGGGACATAGTATGATTGTCGACCCATGGGGCAAGGTGATTGCTGAGCGTCCAGAAGGATTAGGTTGGGTTCAAGCAGAAATAGATTTACAACAAGTTGCAAAAATTCGCCAACAAATGCCTGTGTTAGGGCATAATCGTTTTATTGACCCCATGCTTGCAAACTAGCAACTGTGGGCTGATTAGATTGAATAAAGAGAATATTAATGCCTTTTTTATCACAAGTTGAGCAAAGCTTATTTCAAGGTGGTTTGACATTAGATGGCCTGCAAGATTATTTAGCCATTATTCACCAACATCAAATTGACTTCTCTGATCTGTATTTTCAAGGCAGTCGCCATGAGTCCTGGGTGCTAGAAGATGGCATTATCAAAGAGGGTAGCTTCCACATTGAACGTGGTGTGGGCGTTCGTGCGATTACTGGCGAAAAGACTGGTTTTGCCTATGCAGATGAAATCACGCCTGCGGCGTTAGACGCTGCGGCTAGGGCGGCCAGAGGTATCGCTTTAGCAGGTGAGCAACATAAAGTAAAAGCGTTTAGTCGTACGCAAAACATTGCTTTATATGACAGCGCCGATCCGATTGCGGCAATGGATGAAGTGAAAAAAATTGAGCTATTAAAACAAGCAGACGCTTATATTCGCAGCTTAGATAGTCGAGTGATTCAAGTGGTTGTCAGCTTATCAGGCGTACATGAAGAAATTCTGGTTGCTGCCAGCGATGGAACGTTAGCGGCAGATGTTCGGCCTTTAGTCCGTTTTAATTGCAGTGTGATTTTAGAAGAAAATGGCAAACGTGAACGTGGCAGTGCCGGTGGCGGTGGACGTCATGACTACAGTGTATTTTTAACCACAGATGATGCTGGGTTACCGCACAGTTTTGAGTTTGCCAGAGAAGCCGTTCGCCAAGCGCAAGTTAATATTCACGCAGTAGATGCACCCGCGGGTGAAATGACTGTGGTATTAGGTAGCGGTTGGCCAGGTGTATTGTTACATGAAGCTGTCGGACATGGCTTAGAAGGTGACTTTAATCGCAAAGGCAGCAGTGCATTTAGCGGTAAAGTGGGGCAACCTGTGGCATCGAGTCTGGTGACGGTTGTTGATGATGGCACCATGCAGAATCGTCGTGGTTCACTGAGCATTGATGATGAAGGCGTGCCAACACAAAAGACCACCTTAATAGAAAACGGTATTTTAAAAGGTTACATGCAAGATAAGCTTAATGCGCGTTTAATGGGGCAGGCATCTACCGGTAACGGTCGCCGTGAATCATATGCCCATTTACCTATGCCACGTATGACAAATACATACATGGAAGCAGGTAAGTCAGATCCTGCCGAAATTATCAAGTCGGTGAAAAAAGGCATTTATGCACCTAACTTTGGTGGCGGACAAGTGGATATTACGTCGGGTAAATTTGTGTTCTCGGCATCTGAAGCGTATTTAATTGAAAATGGTGAAGTCACTCAAGCTATTAAAGGTGCTACGCTTATTGGTAACGGCCCAGAGGCCATGAGTCAAATATCTATGGTAGGCAATGATCTTGCTTTAGATAAAGGTGTGGGTGTGTGTGGTAAAGATGGCCAAAGTGTTCCGGTAGGTGTGGGGCAGCCAACATTGAAAATTGATAAACTCACTGTTGGTGGCACGGCATAAATTATCGAGGTTCAGCTTAGGTATACATAGCCTAAGCTGAAGCTCTTTAAGCTATAAATGTGCGTCTTCAACAAAGCTGCTATTGATTTGAGTTTGGTATATTCTCTGGGTAATTAAACGTAAGTCATTTATACTTGAAGGATTATTAGAGTTAAAACTCTATTTACGGTGGTAACATGGAAATATCGTTTAATCGACAACCTTTAAATCAAACGTTGCAGCAAGCTAAACAGACATTGATACGCTGTTTAATGGCATCAATATCCTTTTTGACTGTGTGTATTGCCCCATTGGCGTATGCTGACTCTCCAAGCGCGCAATATAGTCAACCCGCTTCGGCGCTAACCTTTGCTCAGGCTTGGCAACAACTGCAGCAAGTCAGTGATAAATTTAAAGCTGAAACTCAGCAAGTCAACCGTGCTCAGGCTGAGCAAGAGGCCAGTAACTCGCTAAGCTACCCCGCACTTGATATTGCGGGCAGCTATACTCACCTTGAAAAACCCATTGAACTTGATTTACGCGATTTAAACCCATTAGCATCCATTGATCCTAGTGTCTTACCGCCTCAATTGGGTCAAGCTCTTGCCGCTATTCCAGGTTCAATGTTTGTGACCCCCTTTACCGAGCAAGATGTGTTCCGCGCGAGTTTACAGGCGATGTGGCCTATTTATACCGGCGGTAGAATATCTGCAGCGCAAGGTATTAAAGCTGCGCAAGTGGCTGAAAAACAGCAAGAGCTTGCTTTAGTACAGCGTGATTTATTCACCTTATTAGTCGATAGGTATTATGCGGTAACCGTTACTCGGGTGTTAACTGAGACTCAGCAGCAACTGGTGGATTCATTAACTGTTCATGCCAGCCATGCTGAAAAATTAGAGCGCGAAGGTCAAATCGCTACCGTTGAGCGTTTAAATGCACAAGTGGCATTAGAAAACGCCAAGGTCTCGCAACGCAGTGCTAGCCGCCAATTTGAAATGGCATCAATTGCGTTGAGCCGTATGTTACAAGCAAGTCATGTCGAGCCCTTATCCCCTTTATTCATGTTAGAGCATCAGCCGGCATTAGGGCCATTAAGCCAGTTGACTATGACACAACATCCCGCCTTAAAACTGTTAGAGGCTAAAGAGTTACAGGCTAATGGTTTAGTCGATTTAGAAAAGGGTGGCTATTACCCAACCGTGTTTTTATACGGTAATTACACTTTATATGAAGATGATAGTTTGTTCTCTCAAATTGAGCCAAATTGGATGGTGGGCGTTGGGGTTAAAGTGCCTTTACTGAGTCGAGATGGTCACAGCGGTAAAGTCAAAGCAGCTAAAAGCGCCTTGCTTCAGGCTCGACATACCAAAGCACAAACCCAGCAAGATTTAGGTTTGTTGGTTGAGCAAAGTTATCGACAACTGTTACAAGCGCATGAAGAAGTTGCGGCATTGAATACTTCATTAGCCTTAGCGACTGAGAATTTACGCTTACGTGAGTTAGCCTTTAATCAAGGGTTATCGACCTCAGTAGATCGCGTGGATGCCGAGCTAAAGCTGAACGCCGTTAAAACACAGCAATTGGGTGCCAAGTACCGTTATTTACAAGCTTATGCCAAATTAATGGCAATCAGTGGTCAGTTAGATGAGTTTATTGGACGAACGCAGCAGGAGAATTCACATGCGAGCAAATAAAATCTTAGCCGTGTTGGCGGTGATAATTTTGGCTATGATTTTAGCTTATGGTGTTAATTTAGCGTTTGCACCTAAGCCGGTATTTTTACAGGGACAAATTGAAGCCCGTGAATACAATATTTCATCTAAAGTGCCAGGCCGCATTGAGCAGGTGATGGTTCGTAAGGGAGATAAAGTTGCCGTTGATGACATTTTATTTGTGATTGACAGCCCTGAGCTAAACGCCAAACTGATGCAAGCAGAAGGCGGTCGTGACGCTGCGAAAGCGATGCAGCAGGAGGCCGATAACGGTGCCAGACAGCAACAAATTACCGCATCTAAAGAACAATGGTTAAAAGCGAAAGCCGCCACAGAATTGATGCAAAAAACCTATCAACGTATTGAGAATCTGTTTAATGAAGGTGTGGTGCCTCGCCAAAAGCGTGATGAGGTTTATACCCAATGGCAAGCGGCAAAATATACAGATCAAGCCGCTTTTGCCATGTACCAAATGGCACAAGAAGGCGCCAGAGTTGAAACCAAAGCCGCGGCCGAAGGCAATGCCAGAATGGCTGAAGGTGCGGTAAAAGAGGTTAGCGCGATTTTAGCTGATAGCCAAATGCGCTCACCTAAAAATGCTGAAGTCAGTGAAGTGCTATTGCAAGCCGGTGAATTAGCACCAAGTGGCTTTCCTGTGGTTAGCCTAATTGATATGTCAGATGCTTGGGCTGTGATGCAAGTGCGTGAAGATCAATTAGCGCATTTCAAACAAGGTACTGTTGTTGCATTGCGCCTACCTGCATTAGATAAAACGGTCGAGTTTACTGTTGAATACGTCAGTGTGATGGGTAATTTTGCTACTTGGCGTTCAACCGAAAGTGGTCATGATTTTGATATGCGCACCTTTGAGGTTTTATTGCATCCTAACCAGCCCATTGCCGACTTACGTGTAGGTATGTCGGTATTGTATCTCCCTGATGCAGAATAAGCGCTACCATGACTGTCAAACAGCGTTGTCTCTCTGAGCTAAATAAACTTTGGCGCTCACCATGGCAGCTTGCTATGGTGAGCTACATTCCTTTGATAAGCATGCTGTGTTTATGGTGGTTGTTCAGTGCTGGTTTACCAAGACAGCTTCCGGTTGCCGTGGTCGATCTGGACAACAGTCAGGTATCGCGTATGTTGACGCGAAACCTACAAGCTAATGCGGTTATTTCACCGCAATCTTACGCCAATCTCGCCACTGCAGAAGCCGATATGCGCCAAGCAAAAGTTTACGCTTTAGTGGTGTTTCCTGTTGGCATGAATAAAGACTTAGTTACCGCCAATAAACCATTGATAGACATCCGTTATAACAGTCAATTTTTATTAGTGGGTAAGCTGTTATCCAGTCAAATTCAGTTGAGTTTAGGCAATGGTTTATTAACACTGGGCGCTAAAAAGCTATTGCTTAGCGGCACCCATAGTGAAAGCCTTGCTGTCAGTTTATCCCCTGTCACCAGTCAAACCACTGCGCTGTTTAATCGCAATAACAACTACGTAGGATTTTTAGTCCCACCGGTATTGATAGCCTTATGGCAAATACTCTCTGTATTTGTCTTTATGAATTCACTTAATGCTGAGCTCAAGCCTGCTGAGGGTCAGCCTAAGTTGGCCGCTGATTTTTGGAAAACAGTGATAGCAAAAGTGCTGCTATTAACCCCAATTATGTTAATACATGGCAGCTTTATTTTGGTGTGGTTATATCTTTACTTAGCCTTGCCGATAGCCGGTTCAATAGGATTATTAATAATTGCCCAATTAGTGATGTTGTTAACCCTGTGGCTAATTGCCTGTTTGATTTTTTTAATAATACGAGAAAAAGCCAGTTGTATTAGTATTTGTACGGCCTTATTTGCCCCTGCATTCGCCTTTATGGGGATAACTTTCCCGGTAAATGAAATGCCATTAATCGCCCAGTGGTGGCGCTTAATTATGCCATCGAGTCATTACATTGACTCACATGTGGGGATTGTTAGTTATGGTGAGACCTTGCCACAACTGTTGGCTCAGCTCGGCTCATATTGGATTTTTCTGCCGCTTATTCCGATTATTTTTATACTCAGCCATTTTGCTCTTGAGCGTCGTCCCATTGAAAAAGAAGGGAGTCAATGATGACTTTATGGCAACTGATGTGGCGAGATTTAAAATCGATATTGTCTGATAAAGACTTGGTGCTGACCATATTTGGTGCGGTATTATTTTATTCGGTGTTATATCCGCTGCCATACCTAAACCAGGTTCCGACTGAGCAGAACATAGTGGTTGTTGATCATGATCATTCATCATTAAGTCGTCGGGTAATTCGTCATGCCGATGCCAGTTCGAAAATCAGAGTGCAGGCGGTTCTACCGAGTGTCGATGAAGCCAAACAATGGATAACCTCAGGTGAAGCACACGGTTTACTGGTTATTCCTGAAGGGTTTCGACGCAGCTTGTTATTAGGTAAAGGTGCGACGTTAAGTTATGGCGGTGATGCCAGTTATTTTTTAATTTACTCAGCGGTTGTTGAAGGCCTAGTTAGTGCGGGCATGGACGCCAGTAAACAGATTCAAATGGTGGGGCTATTAGCGCGCGGTCAAACGGCTGCACAAGTTGAAAAGTCCTTAGATTCCATCACCATCAACTCAGTACCTGCATTTAATCCCAGCTTAGGTTACACGCCTTATGTGGTACCTGGGCTATTTTTACTCATATTACATCAAACTATGCTGATTGGCATTTGTATTTTGGGTGCCAGTCAGTGGCGAACAACAGGTTATTGGCAGTCGGTGTCACCGCTGTTATTGGTGTCAGCGCGAGTGCTAACCTTTAGCAGTATTTATGCGGTTTTAGCGATATTTTATCTAGGTTATTGTTTTTATTTTTATGATGTTAGTGTGTTAGCGACCATGACTGAAGTGAGTTTGTTTATGCTGCCCTTTATTCTCGCTACTGCCGCATTAGGGACGGCAGTGAGTAGTCTGTTTGTTCGTCCAGATTTGCCGACACAGTTCTTTTTATTGATCTCTATGCCAATCCTTTTTGTGGCAGGATTTGTATGGCCATTGGCATTAATTCCTGAGCCACTGCTGTTGTTATCACAAATCATCCCTGCTGTGCCAGCGATTAGCGGTATGTTAAATCTCAATCAAATGGGCAGCGGTTGGCTGGCTGTTTTACCACAATGGCTGCAGCTTTGGGGGATGTTTGCGTTGTTTTCGTGCTTAGCTTTAGTGGGAGTTAAATACCGTCAGCAACAAGCGTTAGCAAATGGTCATTAATCGTAAGTGACTGCTAAGTACTGAACCAGAATAATACTTGCCCACAACAGATCTGTTAATTTCTTTGAATGAGTGAATTAACTCTGATGACTAGCCCTGTTGGTGGTTTTGTCTCTATATGAAAAAGCCCACAAAAAGTGGGCTTTAACATCTCAACTGTGTGATAAATTTTTCATCATATAGAGCTAATCTATAACAGTATCACATCAAAGCTAGTATTTGTTTTTACGCCACTTGGCGTCGTCACTGTTACCGTTACGGTACTAATACCCGCAGTGCCGGTATTTTCTAATGTGAACGAAGTGCTGGTGCCACCTGCAATGGTGCGATTTGGAACCGTGTAGCTATCAAATAATAAATTACCCTCAGTCGCGGTTACCGTTACCGTGGTATTTGCAGGTAATATTTGGTTAGCATCATCGGTTAAGCGTACCACGAACTTCGAGCGAGCATTGGTGGCAATCGGGGCGATATTACTAAAATCAGCGACTAAATCAGTACCGTCCTGGTTAAATTGCATCACAGCAGTAGAGCCTGACATAGTGAGCACAAACGCTTTACGTATATAGGTTTTGTTGGCTTGACCAGTACCACAGCGTCCATCATCGCGTAAACATTGCGGGCCATTAAACTTAGTATCTGGGCCGCCGTAGATAGTGCCGCCCGTCGCGCTAAAGAACTTTTCGCCAGCGCTATGCATGCCGGTTTCATCATCATCTCTATAGGCATCACCTAAATCGACAAACCCATCTGGATGGTAGGTATCGATATCCATACCGTTGCCGCTACAGGCAACATAGATATTGTTGCCGCCTAAACAGGCTAAGGCGATAGCATTACCGTCATCATCGCCAAACATGTTGTCGCCATCGGTGTCAAAGAAGGTTTCATGGCCTAGGGCGTAAGCTAAAATGGTCACTCGGTTGTCTGATACGCGGGGGTTAGCCGATGTCCAGGTGACATTACAGGTGCCGTTTAACGTTGTGCATGAAGGTTGTATTTGACCGCCTTCAGCGGTGAAGTTAACCACTGTGTCATCTGGCGCAGGGTTACCAAAGCTGTCTGAAGCATAAATTGAAATAGTGACCGTTTCGCCATTTTTGTTACTGGCTTCAGGGTTGAAGGTTGAAGGTGAAATACTAAAACCTAATTGTTGTGGTAAACCTGTGTTGACGGTCAGTTGTTCCGACTGGCTAGTAATAACATCAGTGGTATCTTTATCGGTAGCAGTTGCAACAACCCTGACAGGGGTGGGAACAGTGCCAGATAACACTCGCACACTCACTAAGCCTTGTGCATTGGTTATGCTGCTGTCAGTTGGGTTACCGTTAGCAAAAGATAAGCCACCAATCACTGTGTCCAGGGTGAAGTTAACGGTTTGCTGCGCGGTAGGCTGGCCGTTGGCACTGGTCACCATAAAAGTCACTAGAGAAGATTCACTTGATCCCGTGCCGCCAGCGCCTTTTATGCGAATTTGATTTGGCTCTGCTGAAATAAAGCTTAAGCTTGCCAAGGTTTGACGACTTAATGAGAACCCTAAGTTAGCCGTTAATGCCGTAGTGCCAACCGTTGCGGTGGCGATAATTTGATCGCTACGCTCACTGTTGCCACTGCAACTTGTATCTGAGAATGTCGCCCCCGCTGCGCCAGACAATGTTGTTACTGGCGAATCTAAACTGGCTTTGTTGTTAGCTGAGCAATCTGAACTGAACGTTACGCTGGTTGGTGTTTGTAAGCGAGTAAAAGTGCCATCATTATTATCTGTTACTATGGTTGCCGTCACGCCAAATGTACCGCCTGCGCTGAGTTTGTAGGCGCCATTATCCAAAGGTAAGGTGGTGGCTAACTCGTTTTCATAAAATTCGGTTTCAGACACCCAACGTCCCATCTTAAACAATCCAACTGGCGCAATATCATCGGCAGATAGGACTTCGTAAAAACTAGATTGGGTGATTTCTTTACCCTGATAATTTGTACTAACCACTAAGGTGCTTGCACCTAATTCGGTTAAGGCGGGAGTATAGGCAACAATGGCCTTGCCATCACTGTTGGTTAACGCCGTTGCCGGAGACAAACTGGCGCTGCCAGCAGCAAAGCTCACCAATTGGTTGGCAATACCTTGATTGCTGCTATCCAATAAGGTGGCTTGCAGTTGAACTGCTTCATCCACTTTAAAGCGGGTGACCGTGCCAGTAGCATTGTTAATGCTAGCGGCAATGGTTACCGATTCAATTGGGGTGACAGAGTCAAGTGCCAGAAACTCAAAGTTACGACTGGCGCTGACGGTATCACTGCTAGCTGGATTAAATTGAACGCTTAGCTCTCCCGCATTAGCTACAGTAGAACTAATAACAGATGTGGCTTGACCATTGCTGTCAGTTAACTTTGAGGCTGGTGCTGCATCACCAAACGGTAATACAAAATCGACCACTTGGCCTGTTACTAGGGTGCTACCATTCTTTAATGTGGCCACAGCGCAAAACTGTTCATTTAAATAAAATGATTGTTGGCTAGTGGCTTGGGTACATTGTCCGTCTACTATCGCTTGAAAACTTAAGCTGATAGCGTAATTAGCATCAGGTGTTTCAGTTTCGGTTCCATCCGCGGCGCCATTGCAACCGCTGACCAGTAAAGCTGAAGCAAACACCAATGAAATACTACGATTCAATGTCATTATTTGCATGGGTAACATCCTAGTTTTATTGTTATTTAAGTCGTAAGGCTTATTGTCTGCTTACGTTATAGCCTGAGTATATTACCCAGTGATCTCGCTGCGTAAATATTTAAACAACTCTTTGGCTGATTTTGACTCAGGGCCTTTAGCCAGTTCTTTGTTTGCCTGACGTATTAGTTGACGTAACTTTTGACGATCAAGCTGTGGATTCTCATCCAGTAAGGCTTGGATCTCCGTGTCACCATTAGCTAATAAGCGTTCACGCATTTTTTCAAATATTTGCAACTGAGCCGCTTCATTATTGTTTTTATTCAGCACTTTATCTAGTGCTGCTTCTATCGGTTCGTGATCAAAGCCACGCATTAATTTACCGATATACTGTAAATGACGGCGGTAAGCTTCGGTTTTTTGCTTAATCACTTTGCTTTTTAAAATCGCGTCGTACAAAAACTCGTCAAGCTCCATCTTGTCGAGTTGGCTTTTACTTAGCGCCACAAGACGCATGCCTAAAGCCTGCGCTTCTTCGCTTTCTTTTTTAAATCCAGTACGGCTGACGTATTCGTCATCGTTGTCGTAGGGTTGCTGAAAGTGCTCAGAATCACCAACAATTTTCATAATGTTAAACCTCAAATAAATATCTGCTAATGATAGCATTTATTTTGCTGATGTATCTGGTAAAAAAGATGCTGAAAACGTGTTGTTATCAATCGGGAAATGAATTTGCTATGCTAATGCTAATTTAGGCCATTTAAGAGATTATTTGTGACTTCTCATCAAGCACCTTCAGCCACTATCGACAGTGAATTACCGGCATTAAAAAACGCGGTTAGCGTTGCACTTGAATATGCAAAGCAGCTAGGTTCTAGCGCCGCCGAAGTAGCAATCAGTAAGCAGCAGGGACTTTCGGTTTCTACGCGAAATAAAGAAGTGGAAACGGTTGAGTTTAATAAAGATGGTGCACTGGGTATTACGGTTTACCGTGATGGCCGTAAAGGCAACTCATCGACATCAGATCTCAGTCCAGAAGCCATCCGCCAAGCCGTGAAAGCCGCTGATGATATAGCAAAATATACATCAGAAGACCCTTTCAGTGGACTTGCCGATAAAGCTTTGATGGCACAAGATATTCGTGATTTACAGCTGTATCACCCGCAAATATTAACTGCCGAAGAATTAGCTGAAATTGCGATTCGTTCAGAAGATGCTTGCTTACAAAGTGATAACCGTATTAAAAGTTCTGATGGTGCAACAGCTAATGCCCACACCAGCGCTAAAGTGTATGGTAACAGTCATGGTTTTTTAAATGGTTATTGCAGTTCGCGCTACAGCTTAAGTTGTGTCGCGATAGGTGAAGAGTCTGACGGCAATATGCAACGTGATTATGATTATACCGTTGCTCGTAAATATCAAGATTTATTAAGCCCAGAAGCCGTAGGCAAACAAGCCGCACATAAAACCTTAAGCCGCTTAGATGCGCGTAAAATTGCCACGGCTAAAATGCCGGTATTGTTTGCGCCTGAAATCGCCACAGGGTTAATGGGCCACCTAATTGGCGCCATTAGCGGTAGCAGCTTATACCGTAAGTCGAGTTTTTTATTGGATTCGATTAACACCCAGATTTTTCCCGATTGGTTCAGTATTGAAGAACAACCTCATCTGTTAGGGGCTTTAGCCTCAGCTAATTACGACAGTGAAGGCGTGGCAACCCAAAGCCGTAAAATCATTGATAATGGAACCTTAGCTACTTACTTACTCACCAGCTATTCGGCACGTAAATTAGGTTTAACCAATACGGGGCATGCTGGCGGCATTTATAACTGGACCCTAAGCCATAGCAACCAAACCTTTGATGAATTAATTAAAGCAATGGGAACCGGTTTAATTGTGACCGAAGTGATGGGCCAAGGCGTTAATGGAGTGACAGGCGATTACTCTCGGGGGGCAGCGGGGTTCTATGTTGAAAATGGTCAGGTGCTATATCCGGTGGAAGAAATCACCATAGCGGGTAACTTAAAAGACATGTTTATGGGCATTCAAGGTGTGGGTAAAGATCGTGATTTACGCTCATCGATTCGTACTGGCGGGATTTTACTCAGTGAAATGAAAATAGCTGGTAATTAACCGCTGCATTAGCTGACCGCTGCGATTGCTAGTAAAACTGATGTTAATTAAACAGGGGTAAGTGAAGACTTACCCCTGCTTTTTATTGAGTCTGCAGTGTTTATGCTATTGAAAACTCATACCGTGAAATATGATGGTAAATCGCATTGGGGGTTAACCAAGCATTACCCGGTAAATCAGGCTGATTAGGTGAGTCTGGTAGCATTTGTGGCTCGATACATACCGCTTGATGGTTAGTGAACACTTGCTGTTTTTTACCTACTACTCCACCTAAAAAGTTAGCGCCGTACAATTGCACACCCGGTTGATTAGTATAAACCGTCATCTTCACGCCATTTTGAGTGCTTGAAATCGCGCCAAAACGTTGTAAATCACCGTCTATGTTATCCATCACAAAGCAATGATCAAATCCGTGGGTTGCGGCTAAAGCGGGTCGCTGTGTTTGTACTGCCATAGGTGTGATAGCGGCTAAATCTAAATCTGTACCAGCCGTGGCTACCATCGCTGTGGGCACACCAACATCGTTCATGGTGAGATATTGCTTGGCATCCACTTGAATGTGGTGCGTGGTATTACTGTCACCACCGTCTAAATTGAAGTAACTGTGCTGAGTTAAGCTAACGGGGCAGGCTTTGTCTGTTGTCGCCAGTATTTCAACATATAGGTTATTACCCACTAAGCGATAATCTAACTGAACTTTACAATTACCCGGAAACCCCATATCGCCATCAGGACTGTGCAGGGTCAAGCGCACACCATCATTGGTGGTGCCTAATTGCCAATGTTTGCGGTTAAAGCTTTCGGTGCCGCCGTGTAAGCAATTTGTGGCTTGATTAACGCTGAGTTGATAATCAACGCCGTCATAAGACAATTTACCGTTTGCGATACGATTGGCATAACGGCCAGCGATAGCCCCTAAGTGAGCTGACTGGGCTAAATAATCCGCTATATTGTCACAACCTAAAACCACATTTTGACGTTCGCCATTTTTGGTTGGCACCCACAATGACCGGATTATGCCGCCTAAACTCAAGACTTCCATTGCGATAGTGCCATTGTCTAAACGTATGCGTTCGACTTCTTCACCACGGGGATCTTGCCAAGATTCAAGCACACTAAAACGTACCATTGAGGCCTCTCTGGTTTGTATTTAAGGTTCGGGTTATTGAGCTTTTATTTACTTATTCTGCCTGCGCCAGCACTGGCTGAACACAGTAAAATACGAGGTTCTAGCCCCGTTTTCTGGGTGTATTCTTGTTCAACTAAATTAATCACGTCATCGGTAAGTTCATGCTCGATCAGCGCAAGTACGCAACCGTCACTCATGCGCACACCACCCCGTTCGCCAATATGTTGAGAAATCATCGATACGAGGATGTCGACTTCGGGGGCGATAACTTCAAAATCATCACGTAACGACACATGTGATTGGGTCATTAATTGGCTAAAACGCGCAATATCATTTTGTTGAAGCGCTCTGGCAGCATTACTTGTGCGGGTGTTTTCGGTGATCACATGGCGAGCTCGTCTAAACTGTTCAGAAGATAAGGTGTCTCTTTGCTGTTCTAGATAGCTTAATGATAAATCCCGTAAAGAATCTAACCCAAGTAACTGGGTGATGATCGCACAGTCTTTTTTACGTTCTTCAAACTGCATCATAAAGGCTTTGCGGTTGATATTAGGGTCAATTACTACCATGCTGAGGTCTTCAGGGATCAAAATCGCTTCGCTTTCTAACTCTAAGCAATCAATTAATAGTGCATGATCTTCTTCCGCTAACGCGCTGATCATTTGATCCATAATGCCGCAATCAAGGCACATATATTGGCTTTCGCCGCGTTGGGCTAATAATGCAATTGCCGAAGGGGATAAATGTAATTGGCTGGCATAGCTAATTGCAGTGCCAAATGCGATCTCTAATGCGGCAGATGAAGATAACCCTGCACCAAGTGGCACGTTACCCACAATGGCCAAATCCAGTCCTTTGGCTTGCAGTCCGGACATATGCATTGCCGCGGTTACGCCTTTTAAATAGTTTGCCCAATCATCATTAGTAGAGACAGAGCCTTCCTCACCAAATTTCCACTGCTTAATTTGCCCAGGAAAGGCATCCGTTACCGCGCGAAATAAATTGTCCTCACGATGCTTAACCGCAATCACAGTATGAAAGTTAATGGCTGCAGGCAGGACTAATCCTTCATTGTAATCGGTATGTTCACCAATAATATTTACCCGGCCAGGAGCCTGGTATAAATCATCCGCTTTTGTGCCAAAAGTTTGCACAAATAATTTAGTTGCCCGTTGCGCTGGGTTAGACATACTTCGAAAATTTCCAACAGAAAGTGATCACGTGATTACCTTGATTTATATCACGACTCAGTAGTAACTGTAACTGAGATTTTTTTAACTAAGTGCAAATTGAAAATACGCTGACAGAAACAAAAAACGCCTCGATATTTTTCGAAGCGTTTTTAATTAACAATCACTTAGTACTATTAGGCGTGATGTTGGGATTAAACTGATGATGTAGATGCTGATTCGTTGGCCGCTTTTGATTCATTGGCCTCTTTATCTGCACGATTAACTTGCTCTTGGTTTTCGTCTAACAGTTCATAAATAACATGGTCAACAAAACCGGCACCCGCTGCTTCATAAAGGTTGTAAGCGGTATCAACCCCCGCAGCCTTTAACGCATCGGCATCTTCAGTGTATTGCACAATAGCACTGATTTTGCCCTCGTAATTCAGCTTCTTAAGTTGTTCTACGGCAAATAAGTTACCCACATGATGCGGAATCGCCAACAGTACTAATTCAAGATTGGGCGCACGTTCTAATTTTTCCCAAAAATCGGTATCGCCAGCATCGCCTTGCACCACATTACGGCCTTGAGTACGATGAAAATCAACTAACTCTTGTTTATGCTCAATCCCTAAAATTTCGCCATCAAAACGCAAACGAAGCTCGTCATACGCACCACTACCAATTCGCCCCATACCGAATATCAAAAAGCGAGGATTACCAATTTTAATTTGGCGGTCTTCAGGGTGCAGTGGATGTTTTTCCATTTTTACTAAATGGCGTTGAAAGCGCTGGTAAATCTTATTCACACTGGTGTTAAGTGGTGCTGCAAATAAAAAGCTAATGCTTAATGCCACAGCAATAATAATTAACCATGATGCTGGCAACCAACCTTTGTGGGCTGCAACGGCGGCAACAATCAAACCAAACTCACTGTAGTTACCTAAGTTGAACGAGGCTAGCAATGAGGTACGTGAACGTAACTTAAAGCGTGTCAGCAAGTAGATGAACATGACGATTTTTACGGGTACTAACAAGACTAAAATAGCGGCTAAACCTATGTCTGACCAAGTCGGTAAACCGTTAAGGCCAATGGTGAGGAAGAAGGCGACCAGGAAGAGTTCTTTAAAGTAATACATCGACTTGGCTAACTCAGACGACTTAGCGTGTCCGGCAAGTAAAATACCAATAATCAATGCACCTAAATCAGGTTTTAGTCCTACCGCTTCAAATAGCCAAGCGCCAACCACAAGTGCCATCACAAGGCCAAATAACACCAGCATTTCACTGTGACCAACGCGGTCAAAGACCTTGTAAATAAGTGGTCGAGTAAACGGCAGTAATAATAACCCCAGCGCCCAAATGGATGGGATATCACCTTTAGAGATAGTTAAAAACACCACGGCAAAGATATCTTGCATAATCAAGATACCAATAGCGACGCGGCCGTATAGCGACTTCATGTCACCATTATCTTCAATCACTTTTACTGCAAATACGGTACTGGAAAAACTTAAAGCAAAAGAGATCAGCAATAACTGGTTCAGGCTATAACCTTCCAGTTGCTCTAAGCCTGCCATGCCCAATAACTTTAAAACGGGAATAAAAAAGAGGATAGAACCCACTAAGTGGATACTTGACGTGGCCAACACCTCGGCTTTAAATAAACTTTTTAAATCCAGTTTTAATCCAATTGAAAACAATAGAAGGGTGACGCCTAAATCAGCAAGTTGCTTTAATAAAGGTAGGCTTGAGTCTTGAATGCCAAATGTGAATAAAACGAATCCTGCGCCTAAGTAGCCAATAAGTGGCGGTAACCCGACTTTACTCACAAGCAGGCCGCAAAGTAAGGTGATAATTAAGATTGCCGGTTCCATAGCACTCCATATTTAGCGATAAATGAAAGATAGCTAACATTGTATAAGAAAAATCGCCGAAGGGGGATTTTTCGTCACAATATAAAATAAGCACTTGGATGAAAATAGGTGCCTTAAAATACAAAACAAGCGCCTTTGTAGAAAAAGGCGCTTGTTTTCATCAAGTAAAGTAATTGCTAAATAACTATTTCAACAGCAAGTCTAAGTGATTCGCGAAGTCTTTAGGCCCCATAAAACCAGTTACACGTAAATCATCGCGTATAGCACCATTTTTATCGAACATTAATAATGTCGGTAAGCCCAATACTCCGTAATGCTCAAGTAACTCGATATCAACTGCATCACTTTTAGTGACATCTGCTTGCAGTATTACCATCTGATCCATGCGCTCAAGTACTGCGCCATCAGCAAACGTAATCGCTTCAAACTCTTTACAGGCCACGCACCAGTCAGCATAAAGATCTAACATGACAGTTTTGCCACTGATGCTGGCTTTATCCAGCTCAGTTTCTAAATCTGCTAATGATTTAATCCTGATAAAGTGATGGGCTTCAGCTTTTGCTGTGCCATTTGTTGTCGATTGGCTTATTGCTGGCGTTTGGAAGCCAAAGTGGCTCATTACCGCTTGAAAACCGTAAGAGAAACTCGCCAGTAAGGCCAGTAACAGCAACACACTGCGCACTGTTTGTTTCCAGTTAAATTGAGTGAGTTTGTTTTGGTGCATTAAGTAACCCACCAAGCTTACCCCCCAAATTGCCCATAGCACATCAGAGACTAAACCTACCCAAATACGGCCAATCATCATGATAGAAACAGAGATCAGTAAGAAGCCGAAGATGGTTTTAATAATATCCATCCACGCACCGGCTCGAGGCAGAATTTTTCCGCCAGATGTTCCTAATACTAATAGCGGAACCCCCATACCCATGCTTAATACATACAGTGCTAGGAAGCCTTGTAGCAGATCACCACTTTGCGCCACGTAAATGAGTGCGCCAGATAAAGGGGCAGTGGTGCAAGGTGATGCCACTAATCCAGAAATAACCCCCATTAAAAATACGCCAACTAAGTTGCCGCCTTTTTGGTTGTTAGATAGCGAGTTCATTTTTTCTTGCCACTTTGATGGCAATTTTAAATCGTACATGCCAAACATCGACAAGCTGAGTAGCACAAACATTACTGCCAGAAATATCAAAATGGCCGGGTGTTGTAGCGCTGCTTGAAACTTCATGCCCGCACTGGCAACCACAAGACCAAGTAACGAGTAGGTAATTGCCATGCCTTGAACATAGGCCATCGACAGAGTGAAAGCTTTTGCCGTTGATAGCTTTTGCCCTTGGCCGACAATAATCCCCGACAAAATGGGATACATAGGGAACACACAAGGGGTTAATGCCAAACCAATACCTAAGCCAAAAAAGATTGCCAACGTCCATAACAGGCTGTCGTTTTGCAGCATTTGGCTTAAGGTATCTTGTTGGGTTATTGGAGTGGTTGAGCTGGAGGCATTATCAGTCTCGGATGCTTCAGGCGCACCGATGACTTTTTTAGCCTGGGCAACTTTGCCATCATTGGTTGCAACTTCAGATAAAATAACATCGCGAGTAGTAGGCGGGTAACACAGTGTGCCTTCAGCACAGCCCATAAAGGTCACTTTAAAGGTGGCTTCTTTACTGGCCTCTTTAATGCCGACGGGGATCTCTACAAATGAGTAAAAGACCTCTTGCTCACCAAAATATTCGTCGTTATGGGTTTTACCTCGGGGTAAATTGATATCACCAATCACCGCACCGTCAGCAGCAAACGTCAATTTGTCACGGTACATATAGTAACCATCGGCAATCACCCAGCTTATCATCAGCTGATTACCTTGCTGTTTAAAATCGAATGAGAAAGCCTCATTCACAGGCAAAAGTTCAGGTTCACTGCTTAAAAAATTAAATTTACTCTTACTAAATACCCCTTCACTTTGCGCCAAAGGGGCAATAGCAATAGAGGACACTAGTAGTAATGAGGTTAAAACAAAGGCGAATATTTTTTTCATGATGTAGTGGTTTCTTTTATCCATGTTAAATAAGGCGCAAGCCCATTGATAATAGGTGTCGCGATTAACTCTGGTACTTCATACGGGTGTAATTGGATCACCATTTGTTCAATTGCTGAGTAATGTAAGCTAAGACATTTGATTTGCAATTGCACTTCTTGTGACTGACACACTTGGTTATCCCAATAATAAACTGACTCAACTGATGGGCTAAGTTGCACACAAGCCGCCAATTTTGCATCCACTAATGCACGCGCAATGTGGTCAGCGGTGGTTTTATCAGGACAGGTTGAAAAAATCAGTAAAAAGTCTGCGGTCATTGTATATCTTCTAAACTTAACGTTAGCTTAAGCTAAAATGGGCAGTATTGGGTTACTTTACGGTTTTTAGATGCAGATTTCACTGTTATGTTTAAGAACCGTGACGTCTCTTGAAAATAGACCGTATAATCCCCATATAGTTTTCATTAACTTTTGATTATTTTATTAATTAATTCCGATAGTCACTGTTTAACCGAGGTTTACATGTTTTTGATTTTATTATTAGTGTTCATTATTGTACCCGCGCTGGAACTGTCGGTATTAATTCAAGTGGGTGATGCCTTAGGGGTATGGCCAACAATCGGGTTGGTATTCTTTACTGCCATTGTTGGGGTATCACTGGTAAGAAGCCAAGGATTACACACCCTAATGACAGTGCAACAAAAGCTGGCACGTGGCGAAGCGCCTGGGCAAGAAATTGTTGAAGGTATGATGTTAGCCGCCGCTGGTGTGTTGTTATTAATTCCGGGGTTTGTCACTGATGCGTTAGGGCTATTGCTACTGACCCCGTTTACCCGTGCACCGATTGCAGCCTTTATGTATAAACGCATGCAGTTACAAGTGGTGGCAAATGGTGGTTTTAAGCCTGGGTTTGGCCAACAAGGGCCGTTTAATCAAGGGTCATTTGGACAAAATCCTTTTGATCCCACTCGTGGTCAAGATAGTCATACCTTTGAGGGCGATTTTGAGCATAAAGACGACCCAAGCCAAAAACGACCTGAAAGCCATCAAATCGATCATCAACAAAATGACGATCGTAAATAATTGAACAAAGCCAGCGAACAGCTGGTTTTTTTATCCAAAAAATATGATGCCCGCTGCGTTTTATGACGCAGTCTTTTTTGCCATTAGATAAGCCGTAATAATACTGGTTAGCCAATTGGCAACAAATAGCCAGGTTATCCAAGTGCTTATTTGTGCCATATTACCATCAGGTGCCTGAGTAATTTGTGCGTAAATGGCGCTGTATTCTAATGCCACTTCACCAGCTAAAATTTTATCTGCAATAACCTGTGCCCGTTCAATGGCGAAGTTCATCATTACCGCCAAACATACAAAAGACAACGCCATAAACCCAATACCTTGCCATTTTTTTCCTAACCACATTTGGCCACTGCCGGGACAAATAAGGGCTGACATCAGTGCCGCCTTTAATGGCCGTTTTATTGATGGGGGGTGATTTGATGTTGGGGTATTTGGGATAGCCATGGCATGCCTATACAGTGACGTTGCTAATAATTACTCGACAATGACTGCAGTCGTGTGATGGTGTTTAACGGGCTCGGTTATCTTAGTGGCTAAAATATAGCAAGCTATACCCATAATAGTATTGGTAATGGGTAACGCCAACATCAAGCCTTTTACGCCACCAATGTACGAGCCTAATGCCGCCAAGGGAAGCATTAACAGCATTAACCGACATAAATTAATGACCAGTGAACTCATCGGTCGATGGTATGCATTTAAGCTGGTGGCAAAAATAATCACAATACCTAAAGGGCCATAGGCGGCGGGCAAGGCAATAATATAAAAGGTCAACCAATCAATCACTATTGGATCATTTGAAAACTGCTGGGCAATTGGGTGGGCAAAAAAGTACATCGGAATATAAAGCAAGGTTTGAAACACCAGCACAAACCGCAGTGATGTCAATAATGCATCCTTGGCCCGCACATGCTGACCAGCACCTAAATTTTGCGCAATAAACGGCATCAAGCTAGATGATAACGCCATGACAACCAGTAACAGCACCGATTCTAAACGCATGCCCGCCCCAAAAGCGGCTACCCCCGCATGGTCAATTCTGGCAAGCATGGCCATTAAAATACCGTTAGCGATTGGGTTAATCATATTCATTAATGCGGCGGGTCTGGCAATGTGGGCTAACGCACGCCAATGGCTCACCATACGGTCTTTTACCAGGCTAGCACTGTGCAACAGTTTGCGTTTAACAATCAGTAACCGTCCGGCTAATACTAAGGCGATGACCCAAGACAACATGGTCGCAATTGCCGCGCCTTGAACTTCTAAACGTGGAAACGGGCCCAAGCCAAAAATCAGTAAAGGGTCTAAAACCAAATTAACGATGGCGGCAAGCATCATTATTTTTGCCGGAGAGCGGGTATCGCCAGTGGCCCGCAAGGCTTGGTTTCCCACCATTAACAGCACCAGTGCTGGTGCACCGCAATACCACCACATCATATAGTCATGAATGTAAGGTAGGCTGTGCTTATTCGCTCCTAAAAGGCTAAATAATGGCTCAATCAACACGCCACCCAACACACTCAGCACAGTAATGATGGCCAATGTCAGCACTAAGGTATCAAACAAAAACAGCTTGGCTTGCTCAGCTTGTCCCGAGCCGATTAATCGGCCTAAGTTAGTGGAAACCCCCGCACCAATGCCAATGCCAATACTGGTAATGACTAAGGTAATAGGGAAAGTAAAGCTGACCGCGGCTAAGGCTTCAGTACCTAACTGACTGATAAAATAGATATCCACTAAGCTACCGCCCAGAATGGTGAGAATACCAATCAGGTTAGGAAGGGTCATGTTAAACAGTACACGACCTATTGGTGCAGTAAGCAACCCGTGTTTATCTTTCATGGAGGCGTCAATTTGCAATATTAAGGAGGCGAATTCTATCAGGCTTTGGGGCGGTTTAATAAAAGAGACATAAAAATTCTGTAGTTTTTTTATGGTTTGCCCTTGGAAGTGTGATGTATCACCCCCATATAACTTCCATCAAAGGTAAAAGCCTTTTCCATAAAACCGCCTCGATTTTTGGGCATCAAATCATTAGGAGAGTTCATAGATGAATATTCGTCCATTACATGACCGAGTTATTGTTAAGCGTTTAGAAGTTGAATCTACTTCAGCGGGTGGCATCGTGCTGACAGGCAGTGCAGCTGAAAAATCAACTCGTGGCGAAATTCTTGCAGTAGGCAACGGTCGCATTTTAGAAAATGGCACAGTTAAACCACTTGACGTAAAAGTGGGTGATGTTGTGATCTTCAACGAAGGTTATGGCGTTAAAAAAGAGAAAATTGACGGTGAAGAAGTGTTAATCCTGTCAGAAGCTGACCTGATGGCTGTTGTAGGCTAAGCCTCCAGTATCATTAGACTGTCCACTTAAACTATTCATTTAAAGGAACATCACAACATGGCAGCAAAAGAAGTATTATTTGGTAATGACGCACGTGTAAAAATGCTTGCGGGCGTTAACATTCTAGCCAATGCAGTTAAAGTTACTTTAGGCCCTAAAGGTCGTAACGTTGTACTAGACAAAAGCTTTGGCGCACCGCTAATCACTAAAGATGGTGTATCAGTAGCCAAAGAAATCGAACTGACAGACAAGTTTGAAAACATGGGCGCACAAATGGTGAAAGAAGTTGCTTCTAAAGCCAACGATGCCGCCGGTGACGGTACCACTACTGCAACAGTATTAGCTCAGTCTATTGTTGTTGAAGGCTTAAAAGCGGTTGCAGCGGGTATGAACCCAATGGATCTTAAGCGCGGTATCGACAAAGCAGTTATCGCAGCAGTCGCTGAGCTTAAACTACTTTCTCAAGAATGTGCCGACACTAAAGCGATTGCACAAGTAGGTACGATTTCTGCTAACTCTGATGAGTCAATCGGCGACATCATTGCTACCGCAATGGAAAAAGTCGGTAAAGAAGGCGTGATCACCGTTGAAGAAGGCCAAGCGCTTGAAAACGAATTAGACGTTGTTGAAGGTATGCAGTTTGACCGTGGTTATTTATCACCATACTTCATCAACAAGCCAGAAACAGGCAGCGTTGAATTAGACAGCCCATTTGTTTTATTAGTAGACAAAAAAGTCTCTAACATCCGCGAATTACTGCCAATCCTTGAAGGTTTAGCTAAAACCGGTAAGCCATTACTTATCGTTGCAGAAGACGTTGAAGGCGAAGCATTAGCAACGCTAGTTGTTAACAATATGCGCGGTATCGTTAAAGTTGCAGCGGTTAAAGCGCCAGGTTTTGGTGACCGTCGTAAAGCGATGTTACAAGACGTGGCTATCTTAACTGGTGGTACAGTTATCGCAGAAGAAATCGGTCTAGAGCTTGAAAAAGCGACCCTAGAAGATTTAGGTACAGCGAAGCGCGTTATCATCACTAAAGATAACACAACCATTATTGATGGTAACGGTGACCAAACTCAAATCTCTGGTCGTGTTAGCCAAATCAAACAACAAATTGAAGAATCAACTTCAGACTACGACAAAGAAAAACTACAAGAGCGTATGGCTAAACTAGCTGGCGGTGTTGCAGTAATCAAAGTTGGCGCAGCAACAGAAGTTGAAATGAAAGAGAAAAAAGCCCGCGTAGAAGATGCATTACACGCAACTCGCGCAGCGGTTGAAGAAGGTGTTGTAGCAGGCGGTGGTGTTGCACTGGTTCGCGTAGCAAGCAAAATCAAAGATGTTGAAGTGCTAAACGAAGACCAAAAACACGGTGTGGTAATCGCATTACGTGCAATGGAAGCGCCATTACGTCAAATCGCTACTAACGCTGGTCAAGAAGCATCAGTGGTTGCAAACACAGTGAAAAACGGTACTGGTAACTACGGTTACAATGCGGGCAACGACACCTACGGTGACATGCTAGAAATGGGTATCCTAGACCCAACTAAAGTGACCCGTAGTGCATTACAGTTCGCCGCATCGATTGCAGGCTTAATGATTACTACCGAAGCTATGATAGCTGAAGTACCACAAGATTCTGCGCCAGATATGGGCGGAATGGGTGGTATGGGCGGAATGGGCGGCATGATGTAATTTACTGGTCTAAATCGGTGATTACTGCGTTGCTTCACCACTCGTTTATGAAAAACTAAACGTCGTGGTAAAGCGCCTTGTACTAACACGATTTATCCTACGTAAATGCTCTGTTGGTCTATAGCCTAAAAGCTAAACCAAACTTCTTGTAAAAGAATTGAAAGCCCCGATTCCTAAAGGTATCGGGGCTTTTTGTTATTGGATATTTGTGTTTATAGAATAAGTTAGCTCTGACCCTGACGAATCCCCACAAAAGAATGAATAAAAATAATGAGATAGGTTAAAAACTGAGGAACATTCATGGC